>NZ_JAVRBS010000006.1:0-233581 GCF_034531155.1 Nostoc sp. ChiVER01
GCAGTTGCACCAAGGCGGCGATCGCAATTTCATTGCCAGTGCCGATTTCCCCTAATGTTGTTGCTGCCTGCCAACGGGTGGAGTCATCCACAGTAGTTGATTGCAGCAGTTGCACCAAGGCGGCAATTGCAATTTCATTGCCAGGATCGATTTCCCCTAAGCTTGATGCTGCCTGCCAACGGGTGGAGTCATCCACAGTAGTTGATTGCAGCAGTTGCACTAAGGTGGCGATTGCAATTTCATTGCCAGTGCCGATTTCCCCTAATGTTTTTGTTGCCTGCAAACGGGTGAATTCATCCACAGTAGTTGATTGCAGCAGTTGCACTAAGGTGGCGATTGCAATTTCATTGCCAGTGCCGATTTCCCCTAATGTTTTTGTTGCCTGCAAACGGGTGAATTCATCCACAGTAGTTGATTGCAGCAGTTGCACTAAGGCGGCGATTGCAATTTCATTGCCAGTGCCGATTTCCCCTAATGTTGTTGCTGCCTGCCTACGGGTGGAGTCATCCACAGTAGTTGATTGCAGCAGTTGCACCAAGGCAGCGATCGCAAATTCATTGCCAGTGCCGATTTCCCCTAATGTTGTTGCTGCCTGCCAACGGGTGGAGTCATCCACAGTAGTTGATTGCAGCAGTTGCACCAAGGCGGCAATTGCAATTTCATTGCCAGGATCGATTTCCCCTAAGCTTGATGCTGCCTGCCTACGGGTGGAGTCATCCACAGTAGTTGATTGCAGCAGTTGCACCAAGGCAGCGATCGTAATTTCATTGCCAGGGTCGATTTCCCCTAAGCTTGATGCTGCCAGCCAACGGGTGAAGTCATCCACAGTAGTTGATTGCAGCAGTTGCACCAAGGCGGCGATCGCAATTTCATTGCCAGTGCCGATTTCCCCTAATGTTGTTGCTGCCTGCCAACGGGTGGAGTCATCCACAGTAGTTGATTGCAGCAGTTGCACCAAGGCGGCGATCGCTTTTGTGCGGTCTGTTTGTTGCAATGCCGACCTAGCTTCCTCTTTGATTGAACTATCAATTGTCCACTTGACAATTTGTGTTACTATTTTATCTGCTTTAAAATATTCTCTAAATTCTGCAATTCCTGCGGCAGCTAAAAAATAGGCGCGATATTCATAAACTTTTTGACATCCATCTTTAAAATTTACTAAAGCATCAATAAACTCTTGCTTTTGCTGCTTGAGGTTTTCTTCTTCTCGCCCTAGCCAAAGTAATATTGTTTGCTTCCATTGCGGTTCAAAAATGCGATAAATTCCTTGACTGGGATTTTTCGGAACGTGCTTGAGAAAGAAATCCCAGTTATCAATTGCTTTAGCAGCAAAGTACTCTTGAAATGAAGCATGAAAGAAAGCGTAAACAGGTTTTCTATTTGTATCTATCCCTACACAGTTCAGCCAGCCGCGATTGAGTGCCAATTTTAGCAGCGACTTTTCATCATCAGCATTCCCCAGAAACTGACTAACAAAATCCTCCCGCAAGCGAAAACGGGTTGCTTCGTTGTCTATTGCTTTTTTAGCTAATTCCGCTAGTTTGACATTGAGTTGCTGACGCTGGTCAGATGTTGTCGCAAATTCCTGTTCTTTCCACTTGTAGAAGTCATTAACAAATTGCTGATAGAGTCCCGCTTGAGTATCCGGTAATTTACCATCTCCTGATTTCCAATTCAAGCACAGCAGTGTCAACCGCAGAGGATTTTTCACTAAATCTTGAATCCGTTCTTTACCTGATTCTTTCAAAGCAGCGCATAATCGCTTCCCAATTTCGGGAATAGCAGCGAACCATTTGTGAATAAATTTCTCTACCTGTTGTGGATAAGAAAAATCTAAACTGCGATAGGTATCAAAATCATCAAGTGCATTACTATTGCCATCCCACAGATTAACCCGACAAGTCAGTAGAATTCGCGCTTGAGAAATTAACCCTGCTTCACGGAATTGCCGGGCAATTTCTGTGAGAGGATTACCTGAAGATGCGGACATCTCATCTAACCCATCTAGCAGCAGCCAGACATTATTTTGATTAAACAGAGCAATAAAATCATTCTTCAGTTGCTCAGTGGGTTCAGCTTTACCTGTTTTTTCGGCAACCTGAGTTAACCAACTGTCGAACAGATAAGATTTTAGTTCCTTCTCTCGCAAATCTGCTAAAGATACCCAAATGACAATCGATTGGTCAATCTCACGAGATACCCAATCAGCAATCTGCTGTAAAAGTGTTGTCTTTCCTGCTCCTGGTTCGCCAATAATCGCAATTCGCTTACCTTTACTTTTAGGCGTGTTCTTCTGTTTGAGAACTTCATCTAGAAAAGCATCATTCTCAAATGTTTTGGTAATTTCTGTCTCCTTGTACAGTTCTGACCCCTTTTCTGGAGAAATATCACCCTGACGCTTAGATTGTTTTTTGCGCTCAACTAATCCCAGTGGCACGTAAACATCATCAACTTGCAGGGCGACTCCTTCAGTTGATGTCAGAGAATTTGTAGTCAGCTTTCGCCGTTCTGCCAGTATTTCATGGCAGACTTCACGCCAGCGATCGGGAGTTAACTTTGTCCCATCCTCCCCTTGGGACGACTGTAGTCAAAAGTTGATAGTTTGGTTATCTATGTGTCCTTGATTTACAGACCCAATTTTTTCTGCTAGCTGCGTCAGATTTTGAATGGTTGGCTGTTGAGACTTGAGAGTATTTTCGATTTCTTGAATTTTTTGAGTGAGTTTTGGTTCTGCTTTTGCTGCGGCTTCCACTTCCATAACAGCTTGAGCAATTTCTGGGTCTGTGTCTGCTGCTGCTTTCAGTTCCACCAGCACTGCTTGATAATCTAAACGCTGCGGTTCATTTCCCTCAACAGCACTGATGAGTAATGGCGATTTATTCTTCTGGCGGAGTAATTCTATTAACTTACCAGGAGCCATCGATACAGCATGACCAATGTTTTTGCCGATTTCCTCCTGCGCTTTAGTCCAAAGCGTAGTTGCGATCGTAGTAGCAACAGCCATCAGTGTTACAGTTACCATAAATTCACCATAGATAACGCGATGTCAGTAATTACTTCAAGCTTGACAAATACCATTTCGCAAAAGCTTGGTGATTATTGCCAACATAACTCAATATATCACGCAATTAATTAGCAATTATCCAGTTGGGTTCTTAGTTGCAAGGAAGTAGCGAATTGCAAAAATCGTTAATTAATTCTATTGTGGATAGTGCATTGTGGAGAGTGCGATCAATTAAATCATATTACTTCTTTGGGCGCGGACTAACGAAAAAGCCAAATTTTTAGCCCACGGAGGTGGGTTTTGTCTGTGTAGCCGCGACTTCTAGTCGCCAAGATACTATAAAACAAACGGTACGTTACGCCAAAGGCCAACGCACCCTACGAAAATATATCAAACTAATTATGAATTATTAATTAGACGCGCCCTTTTCTACCACATTACGAATAATTTCTTCCAGCGTTTGTAATAACTCTTGCTCGTTATAAGGTTTAGAAAAGTAAGCCCTAGCTCCCAATTGCATCGCCAATTGTCGATGTTTATTACTACTACGAGAAGTCAACATTGCAACTGGAATATTTTTTGTATCAACATCTGAATTTATCTTGCCTAAAAAGCCATAGCCATCAAGGCGAGGCATTTCAATATCACAAATAACCGCCTCAACTTTTAATCCACTATGAAGTTTTTCTAAGGCATCTTGACCGTCTTTAGCTTGCTCTACTTGATACCCTCCTTTTTCAAGAGTTAGTGCTAAAAATCGGCGAACATTAATTGAGTCATCTACAATCAAAACTGTACCTTTCTGCTGAATAGAGGCTGCTGATACTTTGTTTTCATCAAATATTAAGAACGGTGTCTTTAACCTTGCTGATGGTAATTGAGTACCTTTGGGAGTTTGCCGATTTGTAGCAATCCAATACAGCAATTCATTGACATTAACTAGTGGCACTACTCGACCATCACCAAGAATTGTGCAGTTACTGAAGCCTTTAGGTAAAGGTATATTTCCCTCCACTTGACGAATAGCAACTTCCTGTTCACCCCAGCAACGGTCTATTTGGATTGCGACTGGCTGATTATTACCTTTGACTACTAAGACGCTGTTAGCATTAATTGCTGCGGGAGTTTCTAACTCTGAGCGATCGTAGCGTAGGCAATTAAACTCTAAATATTGAGTCAGGCGAATCAGTGGTAGCATGTTTCCTTGCCAATTTAGAACTTCGCTACCTGCCATTTGGAAAACTCGTTCGTCTTGGAGTAAGGATATTTCTGAAATGACATCTGTGGGAAAAGCCAATAGCATTTTGTTGATTTCTACCAGCAGAACTCGTGCCACGGAAAGGGTAAATGGTAGTGATAAGGTGAAGGTAGTACCAACTCCTGGTTCCGTATCAACTTTCACATCTCCTCGAATCAGTTTGAGGTTGTTACGAACTACATCCATACCGACACCACGGCCAGATAATGCTGTAACTTGCTCGGAGGTGGTAAAACCTGGTTCAAAAATTAGTGATAATAGTTCTTCATCACTAGCATTAGCGAGTAGAGAAGCATCTAATCCCATAGCTAAGGCGCGGGTGCGAATTTTCTCTAAAGAAATACCCCAACCATCATCTCGGATAGTAATTAGGGTGCGATTGCTGCGGTGACTAGCTGTAATTTCAATCAATCCTTGTTCTGGTTTACCCAAAAGGCGGCGGGTGCTAGAGTCTTCGATACCATGATCGAAAGCGTTTCTTACCAGATGCATTAAAGGTTCGTTTAATGCTTCTAAAATGCCGCGTTCAATTAAAGTGTTGCCACCTTCAATTTTTAACTGCACATTTTTCCCATATTCTACATTTAAATCGCGTAAGGCTCTAGGAAAACGTTCAATTAAATCAGACAGAGGCCGCATTCGGATGTGATTTAACTTTGTTTGTAACTGTTTGGATGTTTTGTTTATTTTACGAGCAATTTGGTCTGTATCATCTACACTGAGTTGAACGTCAGTTGTTACTTCCTGTACCTGAACAATGGTTTCCATAACTTCCTGCGATCGCAGGTTTAAATCGTTATAGCAATCCATTTCTAAAGTATCAAATTCCCTCTCTATGCCTTGTGCTTGTTGGTTATTTTCAACTTGCACCTGCACCGCAGCTTGAGTAGAAATTTTGTCATAAGCAATACGTAATTCCTGGTTTTCGCGGTCGAGAACTTGGACTCGCTGGTTTAAGTTACGAACGAGTTTGCGTAATCTTTCTAGTTGCGAGTTTAACCCATTTCGTTGGACAATCAGTTCGCCAAATAAATCATTAATTTGCTCTAGTTGTTTGCTGGGAACTCGGACGCTATTATCATGAGTTTCCCGCTCTTTAACAACGCCATTTAGCTCTCCTTTACCTTCGCCATATCTGGCATCTGGAAGATTATTTTCTTTAGAAAATATTGTGTTGTGTTCTGTAACATTGACAGCATTAACATCATCGGCAAATTCTACATCTGCAAATGTAAAACTAGCAGCGATCGCTTCATGATTAGTCCAGTTTTCTTTAATGTTTTCTGGTTGCCAAACAGATGTTGAGACTACTTCTATGTCTGTGGCAATATGTGGTTTTACTTCTGCTGGTAATAGTGGCAGAGATGGCGTATAACTACTATTGAAGTCAAGTTCTGTAGGTAAATTATCTAGTTGATTTGTCAGCACCAAAGCTTGCGATCGCCGCCATGCTTGCAATGCTAACCGGGCAATTTCGGGAATGTGCGAGCTGCTAACAGTTTCCAATTGCTGCGTTACTGACTCACAAAGCTTGGTAAAAGCTGCCAACTGAAGCATTTCACCCAAACCGCCCAATTCAGCAGCCATGATCACAACTTCTTCATGTAATCCCGGCTGTTCGCTATCTGCCAATATAGATTCTAGACGCTGCAAACACTCTTCTACTTCGGTGCCAAATAACAAGGAGATAACGTCTTGGCCATCTTCTGGAGATAGCATGGTTGAGGCATCTTCAGGGGTGGGATCACCCAAGCGATCGTGTAACTCATCAAAAATTGGGTAACAAAAGGTTGCTAACCACGCATCTTCGACAACATTTCCTTCTGCAAGCAATTCGACAATTTGACGCAGCCAGTCAACTCCAGATAGCAATAAACTTTGTAACTGAGTATCAATTTCGAGAGAATTTTTTTTAGTTTTTAAAACTTTAAAAGAATCTTCTAGACGATGCGCTAAATCACTTAACGATTTAAATCCCATCATCCCCGCGCCACCTTTGATAGAATGAGCGGCCCGGAGTGCAGCATTGATTTTATCTAAATCGATGCGGTTACTAGTATCGATTTCTAGTAATACCCCTTCTAAGGTATTTAAGTAATCAATTGCTTCTTCCAGAAACTGCATCTGGATTTCTAGTTCTTTGTCTTGTAACATAGTTTTTGTCCTTAGTCATTGGTCATTAGTCATTAGTCATTAGTCATTGGTCATTGGTCATTGGTCATTAGTCATTAGTAAAAGGACAAAGGACAAATGACAACGGACAAATAATAAAAGTCATTGGTCACTAGCAAATAGCAAAGCACTGAGGACAAAGGACAAATGACAAATGACAAATGACAAACTTAACTAACTTTGAAAGCCTCGACAGTTTCTTGTAACTGATGGGAAATCTCTACAGTTTGTTGTAGAGATTCGGAAACTTGACGAGAAGAATCGCTAGTGCGTTGTGATACAGCAGCAATATCTTTCATCAATTGGCTAACACTTTGCGATGTTTCAACTTGAGATGCAGTTGCAGTAGAAATCGACTGCACTAACGAGTCAATTTCACGCGATACATCTAAAATTTCACTCAGACTTTGTTTAGCCTCCTCCACAATTCGAGTTCCTTCTACAACTTGGCTAGTACCTATTTCCATCGCCTGTACCACTTCACTGGTTTCTCGTTGAATATTTTCAACAATTTGTTCAATTTCTTGGGTTGCTGCGGCACTTCTAACTGCTAGTTCGCCGACTTCTTCAGCCACTACGGCGAAACCTTGACCTTCTTCACCCGCACGCGCTGCTTCAATACCGGCGTTAATGGCTAATAAGTTAGTTTGAATAGCGATTTGGTTAATCAACGAAACCACGCGAGAAATTTGTTGCGAAGATTCTCCCAAACGTTTTACTTTCTTAGCAGTTTCACCCACAGTTTTCCGCAAAGACAGGATATTTTGTACTGTTAAATCCATCGCCTGTCCACTCTTAGTAGCGGTGCGAGCCGCATGATTGGCAACGAAAGCAGCTTTTTCGGCGCTTTCGGCTACACCTTTCATAGAGAGGGTCATTTGGTCAACAGCATCAAGGGTGCGGTTAATTTCAGCAGCTTGGGTGAGTGCTTCCTCTGCTAAGTGGCGGATAGCTCCTTCGTTAGAGCCAATGGCAGTATTAACGTGGATGGCAGCTTTTTGAACTTGGGTAACAATATCCCGGAGGCTTTCGACAATGGAGTTGAAAAAGTCGGCAACAGTACCTATTTCCCCAGCCGTCACGTCTGCACGTACAGTCAAATCGCCTCTGGCTGCACCTTCTACTTCATTGAGCAGTTGTAAAAGTTGCTGTTGCAGTGTTTCTTGTTGATGCAGTTCGTCGCCAGAACTGATTACTGTAACATTCCTGGATTGTATCTCTTCTAATAACTTGGCTTGTTCTAAGGCATAGCCGATTTGAGTTGCTATCTGTTGAAACAAGTCAATTTCCGGCTGTTGCCAAACACGAGGAGTTTCGCACTGATGAGCAATTAATAAGGATACAAGCTGTCCTTGGGCAAGAATTGGTACGATCAAATTACCTTTGACAGCAAATTTTTCCAAAAGTTGGATGTAACCGACGGCATTTTTCAGGCTTTGCTCTTGATGAATGTTTGCAATCGCTTGCACCTGTCCATACTGATCAGTTTCTATATAACGTTCCCGAAAATAAGGATCGTCAATTTTGATTCCGAGCATTTCCGGCCAATTATCAGTTACCGATTCAGCAACGACAACGCCATTCCTAGAATTTTGATTTAGACTATAAATGATTACCCGGTCTGTTTTTAGCGATCGCTGAACTTCTTTTACTGCTGCTTGATAAATATCTTCAGTTTTAAGAGTTTTCCGAATTCGTAGGGTAATATCTGTTAGTTGTTTTGCCCCTTCAACGTCTAGTTCTTGTTCTTTAACTAAGACCTGCAACTGTTCAGCCATCTGGTTGATGTTTGCACTCAATACCCCTAATTCGTCTTCTCTTTCGATTTCCAGACGGGTATTAAATTTACCTTGACCAAGCTTTGCTAATGCCGCAGTCGCATTTAAAATTGGCTGTGTAGTAAGTTTAGCTAACCGAGATGCGATCGCAGCTACAATCAATGCTGTAACTGCTGTGCCAATGCCTATAATCCACAACAATTGTCTTTGCGGCTCAAATACAATTGCTGTGTCTGTAGATAAAAGTACTTGCCAGTTTAAATCTGGTAAACCGTCTAACTTAGTGCCTGGTACGTAGCTGACTAGTTCTTCTTTTTTGCCAGTTTTGGGAACTTCTATAAAACTATCTACCTTATTGGCTGCTACCAGTTTAGGTAAATTAGAATACTCTGCCTTTGCCTCTTTTCCTAATAATTCCTTTTGGGGACTCAAGAAAACTGTTCCCGAAGCATCGAGCAAATGGTATTGTTGCCCATTGGCTACGTAGTTTTTGATGACTTCCTCTAAAGATTTTACGGGCATTCGTGCCCTTACCACACCAATGGTTTGGCCCGTCCTTATCTCTTTCACAGGTGCAGCTATATAAATACTCACTACACCAGTATTTTTTGCTGCTTCAGGTTTACTGATAATAGGAGTATCTTTTTGTAAAACCTCTCGAAAGTAGGTACGGTCTTTTTGGTTGTCTAGGGGTTCGCCTGTGGATTGGACAATCAACTTACCTTGGCGATTAAAAACAGCAACGCTGTCATAAGCTTTGTAGGCTTTGATAACTCCATCTAAGATTGCTTGTTTATCTTGAGTGGTGATACTTACACTAGCCTGGGGACTTGTTAAAAAAAGTAAACTTGATATTACCTGAATATCTCCGTAGCGTCCCAACATGAAACGGTTAACTTTATCACTTAAGCCAATGGCTTCAGTTTGTTGAGACTGGGTAATTTGCTTAGTAATTGATTTGTTGGCAAAGCTAAAAGCGATCGCACCGATGCCCAATACTGGTATTGTACCGATTGCGATCGCTAAAATAGTCGCTTTCTTAGCCAATCCGAATTTTGTAAAAGAGGCAATAGCCTGATTTAGTAAAGAATTATTAGCCGTTTCACTAGTAGTCTTAGCTGGTAGCTTTATGGCACTACCATTTATTTTTTGGGATGAAATCAGTGATGCTCGATTTTGAGCGCCACTACCTTGATTCGTATTGGTTTTATTAAACATAAAAGTAATTCTCCTGACTATGTGAATAAGAACACTAAAATCCTTTTTAGGAATACACTCTAATCACTGCGGAGAATAGCAGACTGCACAATTGCCTGAGCATCTAATACCAGTAATATTTCTTCTTGTTGCACAACGCATCCACATAAATAAGGAACTAAACTAGATGCTACTTGTCCTATAGGAGAATGAATATCATCAGAGATAAACTTAGTCGTACCTTTTATTTCTTGCACAACTAAACCTAACACCAATGATTCTACTTGGATAATGATTGCACTGTATTGTCGTAGTCGATAATCTAGAGATTCTAAATTGAGCATTCGTGGCAAATCAACAACCCAAATTATCCGACTCCGCCAATTCATTAATCCTAATATACAGGAAGGCATATTAGGCATTGAGGTTACAGATTCAATAGGTACAATAATTGCTTCTTGCGTATGTTTCATTGATAAAACAGCAGCAGTTTGTTGATTTAGCTGAAACTTCAGATAACCATCTACTAAATTATTTTGGGTTTCTTTTGAAGGAAGTGTAATGTTTATACTAGTCATTGATTTAAATTACCATTGATTTAATAGTACGTAGCAAAAGTTCACGAGTATAAGGTTTAGTTATGTAGGCATCTGCACCTTGTCTCATTGCCCATAAACGATCAATTTCTTGATTTTTGGAACTACAAATTACAATTGGTACTTTTGCAGTAATCGGATTTCTTCTTAGATAACGGCACAATTCAAATCCGCTCATTTCTGGCATTACTACATCAGTAACAATCGCATCTGGTTTTTCTAATACAGCTTTTTCTAAACCTTCTTTTGCACCACTTGCCTTAATTACGTTGTAACCACTTTCTTTCAGATAATGGCTCATTAACTCTAATTCGCTGGGAGAATCTTCTACAATCAAAATTGTGCCAAGTAAAGTCAGACTCACTATTAAATCTCCTAAAAAAATAAATTAAGCATATTAGAATTCAGGAGTCAGGAATCAGAATCTAGAATGGAAGTAGCATAACTTGTCAGTAATTTACTAACTTCTTCAAGTTTAAGTTTTAATTCTGAAGTTTCCCCATATTCCAAATCATTTGAAAGAATTAGGTAATAACGACATTCTTCTAAAGAACCTTGTGCAATGTTTAAAAAACGTCCTTTATCTGCTAATCCTTTTTTCTTAAATCCCTCTGCTATATTTGCTGGTATAGAAATTGCTGCCCGTCTAAATTGAGAGGTAAGCCCATATATTTCTGATTTAGGAAAGTTAGCAGTAAATGGATACACTAATAAAATAAATTGATGTGCTTTCTGCCAAACTATCAAATCTTGAAATGTCTTTGCTGGCTGTCTCATTCCTTCTAACTCCTGAATTCTGACTCCTGAATTCTGACTTTTAAATTAACCAAGATGTTTATAAACCATTTTTAGCAATTCTGATTGTGTAAAAGGCTTAGTCAAGTATCCTGACGATCTGACTATTTTCGCCTTTGCCCTATCGATAAATCCTGTTCTACCAGTAACCATAATGATAGGTGTATGTTTAAAAGCTGAATGTTTCCGCAATAAGGAACATAGCTCGTAGCCATCTAAACTTGGCATCTCAACATCTAGCAAAATCAGGTCGGGCTTACTCCGAAGAATTTGCATTAAAGCCTTCACAGGATCGTTGATCATCACAACTGTAAATGTGTTTTCATCCAAAAAATGTTTGATGGAATTTAAAACTGTTTGGCTATCGTCAATGCAGGCAATTGTATATAGTTTTTTACCAGCAGGTAGCTGAGTATTTTTATGATTTTCAGGAAGATCAAAATTGATTGGTAACGGAAACTTTTGCCCAATTTTTATTTGCAGTTGTGGCTGAACTTGAGACGGTTGTATTTTAGACAAAACTTGGGAACCCCCACCAGCCGGAATTGATGACTGGATATTTTGCCGATTTCGTAACTGCTTTTGACAATGTTCAACAAGTAATCGTAAATCCAGGTGACAGAACTTTGGTAATTCATCCAAAGAGCTTTCTGGGCTGAATTCATAGCTACCTTCTTTTAAACATAGAAATGATTCCAGTACTTCTTTTGCTAATTCGTCTATCAGGCTTGCTGCTTGTACAGAGGTGATATAGTCCTGATTTACTAACCAACAAATAGCTTGGTAATCCGCATTGGGTATTGATTGATGTTCATTCTTCGTCTCAAACATCAGCCGCATCTGCACACGAGCGGCGCTGTTAAGAGCAGGAATTTGCTGGCTTAAGCGCCGCAAGTGACTGTCAAGCCGCTCAAACAGTTTATCTGAATAGGAGGCATAAGTAAGTTTACCGTCCTCTAGATAAATTGACCAAGAAACTATTCCAGTAAATATGTTTAAGCACCCTGTAACACGCCGACTGGTTAATTGTGCCAACAGAGATAGCGGATGTAGTTTCTGGAACAACCTGTAGCTACCTATAGGAGTTGTGCTCATTTTGCTTTTACTTCAGCTAAATTCATACGTGTAAGCTAAATTCGTACAGAGTTATTCCAGAATTGAGATCAAGTAAAAAGCATCAAACTTTTGGATTTTCAAGTACATCAGCTTATTTCTAGATTTAGTGGTGAAACTCAACGAAAACAGCATCATTTTGAAATGATCAAATCTCAGTAAATTCGTAAATTATTATTAATTTACTTACTGTTACTGAGATTTACAGACATTTTTGGACAATTAAGACATAAAAATGTCAAGACTAGATGAAGCCACTTTCCATTGAGTAACCCCAATCTGACTACAGGAATAATACTGATTTTGTAGATAGGGATATATTTGAACTTCTGTATTTACACTGAAGTGAACTCTATTTTTTAAGCAGATAGAACTAGATGAAGCCACTTTGCATCGAGTAACTTCAACTTGACCACAGTAATAACACTGGTTTATTGATAATAGTAAATTGATTTTTTTATATGTTTTAGTTTCATGAACAGAGATATAAGGCTTACGCGAAATATCTCTCAAACTCTCATTTCTTCATGTCGCGCCAGTTGCTAAAGATCGGGCAAGATCCCTGTAAGGGCGCACTGGCTTCTCTGCGCCTCTGCTGTAGCCTGCGGCAAGCTCTCTAGGTTCTTGGGTGATACTCATTCGCCCTCGGCGTTCTTCTGTGCGAGATGCTGCGCGTTGGGGGAAGCCTCTCGTAGAGATAGCGGTTCGTTCCCTTATTTTTATTCACAACTCATTTAGGATTGCTATATGGAGAACGAACAATTTTTCTTACCTTACCATCGCTCTTAGAGGTTACATAGATTTCCCCTTGTTCGTCTACCCCAAACCTCACATCAGAACGTTTACCACCAACGATTTCTAGAAAAGAAGCTTCTTTTTGACCATCAAAGAGTCTAAGTTCTTTAATCTTTGCCTGTTTACCATTAACAAGTTCATTTACAGGTACATGAAAAAAACGTCCATCGTTGCCAAAATCAGCAAAAATATACTGACCTACTAATTCAGGAATGGCTTTACCTCTATAAACATAACCGCCTGCGATCGCAACCGCATAAGAACCTTTCCAATCAGCAGGTTTATCATGGTCATATTGAGCAACTGGATATGTGTAACCATACTTGGCATCATCTTGAGGTAAAGGAAATAGAACATTCTGATTCTTTTCATTTATCACCCACCTTCCCTCACGATTCCCCCATCCGTAGTTGGCGCCTTTGCTCCCAAGATTGATTTCTTCAATCAAAGCTTGACCGATATCAACAATTAACATTTTGCCTTCGCCACCTGTATCCCAACTAAAACGATGGGGATTACGTAACCCATAAGCCCAAATTTCCCCTAAAGTTTGGCGGTTATTATCCTGAGCAAAAGGATTATCTTTAGGGATGCCGTACTTACCATTAGCGCTGTTCCTACCAAAAGGATCTATACGTAGAATTTTTCCTAGAGGTGTACTCAAGTCTTGTCCATTATCTAGAGGATCTGTATTGCTGACAGGAAAGCCGTCACTTCCTCCGTCTGCTGTAGCAATGTACAACATTCCATAATCAACATCTCTAGGTTTAGAATTAGGATTAAAGCCCAATTGCCCGACATTATGGTCTGGATATGGCTGTTCAATCCGCAGAATTTCTCGAAAAGTTCCAGAAAAAGTATTAGCAGCAGGATTAGTAGTTTTCCATTCTAGAACTACGTCATGGTGAGAACTTTCGATGATTTTACCTGTCCTATCAATAATCTTTTTTCTCACAGGAAAATCAGGAATGGATTTATTTTTGTCTTCACTGTGTACAGTATAAAAAATTCCATTTTGCCTAAATTCTGGATGGAAAGCGAAATAAGAGAAACCTTGTTGAGTGCTTTTATCACTGAAACTTAAAGATAGTAATCGCTGTAAATCCATGTAAACTGAGGCTTGATTATTTTTAATTACATAGAGTTTGCCACGCATATCATTGACGAATAACCTGCCACTACCATCACCTGTATTGGCTAACAGATTCAATCTTGCGATTTTCTCTTGCCTTGGCGCTATAACACTTTTGGGTATTTGTACAACTTCTTGTATACCTACGGAAATCTGTGATTTTTCAATCTTTTCAGGAATGGGGTCTGTAATTTGAGCTGAAGAAATATTAGAAAACACTAAGTTGAAAAGCAAGGCTATACAGATACCAATTGAAAAGTATAATTTTTTCATTATTCAGTTATTAATAGATTTTAGTTTATGGAATCTAGATTTATTAAGAATATAAAACTAGCCTCAATTCCCGTAACTATGGGAATTAGTATTATCTTGATGAGTATTTTGTACCCTTGTCAAGGGGAAAGAACTAAGACTAAATTAGTATCATTAAATACAATAAATACACGTATTCAAGACTCGCATCAGCAGAATGCAAGTATAACTGTTACTGAATGGGGTAAAGCTAAAAATGGTCAATTAGTAAACCTTTTGACCTTAATTTATCGTCATACTACCACACATAAGTTTTATATAAAACAAGATAATTTACAAAGTATTCTTGAGAAGGATACTCAAGTTGAAAGAATTGCTATAAATTTAAAATTTACAGAAGGGCCGCTTTGGCATCAAGATGGTTTTCTACTATTTAGTGATATTCCTGCTAATACAATTTATCAATGGCAACCTCATCAAAAATTGCAGATTTTCCGCAGTCCATCTGGTAATGCTAATGGCAACACCTTTGACCTTCAAGGGCGTTTAATTACTGCCGAACACGCTAACCGTCGTATATCTCGTACAGAGAAAAATGGCAAATTAGTCACACTTGTTAGCCATTACCGAGGAAAACGACTTAATAGCCCAAATGATTTAGTAGTGAAATCAGATGGAAGTATCTACTTCACAGATCCACCCTATGGTATTAAACCACAACAAAAAGAATTAGGTTTTTATGGTGTTTATTGTCTTACATCAGATGGGAAATTAACTCTATTAGCTAAAGATTTTGTCCGTCCCAATGGCATCACCTTTTCTCCTGATGAAACCAAACTATATGTAAATGATTCTGAAGCAGGCTATATCCGTGTCTTTGATGTTAATTCCGATGGTCTTTTGAAAAATGCACGTATTTTTGCCCAACAGAAATATCCTGGGAAAGAAGGGGTTCCAGATGGAATGAAAGTAGATATCAAAGGAAATGTTTATAGTACAGGGCCTGGAGGAGTGTGGGTTTTCTCACCCGTAGGCAATCTACTAGGTATCATTGAAGTTCCAGAAGTTCCAGCTAACTTGGCGTGGGGAGACAATGATTATAAAACTTTGTACATCACGGCGAGAAATAGCTTGTATCGTATTCGCCTTAAAAACCCAGGTGTTCGACCAGGAAAGAGTTTCGCGCAGCGTATTTGATAAAATGAGCCTAGAAAATTGACAAAATAAAGAATCTACAAAAAATATCATAAACTCATTGTTTTTTAGAAAATACAATATGTTTACGACAATTTATATTTTATTTATCGCGTGATTAAGGTATTTATGTCAATGGCAATTATCTGTCATTAACGAAAAACAACTAGTTACTGCACAGAATAACTACTAGCCTAGATCAGGCAATTCGATTTATTAGAAATGCGGATGAAAGGACTTGAACCTTCACTCCTCTCGGAACTAGAACCTAAATCTAGCGCGTCTGCCAATTCCGCCACATCCGCATCAGTTTACTATCATACCATGAGAAATTATTTTTGGGAATAGGGAGTGGGGAATGGGGAATGGGAAGCAATACTTTTCGGATAAACCTAATAATCTCTCTTTTGGTCTGGGAAAAGGTTAAAGGGCAAAGGTAAATTCAAATCCTTTCCCTTTCCCCTTTAACCATTTCCCCTCTTAGTGAACTCTTTCCCCTCTGCTCCCTGCTCCCTACCCCTCTGCCTCTTCTCCATGCCCAATTACATAACCGCAACACGAGGCAGACGATGCTTAAACCCACAGAGAATTTCCCAAGAAATAGTGTTTAGTTGTTCTGCCCAATCGTCTGCTGAAATTTTTTCTTTTCCCTGTTCCCCTAGCAAGGTGACTATTTCCCCTTCTTGGATATTAGGTATAGCACTCACATCCAGCATCAACTGATCCATTGTAATTGCCCCAATTTGCGAAACTCGCTGACCGCGAATTAACACCTGCATTTTGTTGGAAAGGTTACGAGGCACACCGTCAGCGTAGCCAATTCCGACGACGGCGAGGCAAAGTTCACGCGGGGCAATAAATTTATGCCCGTAACTAACACCTGTTCCTGCGGCAATTGTTTTAACTTGGGTGACTCTTGCCTTAAGTTGCAACACCGATTTGAGATTGATCGCATTTTGTAAATGGGTTGCTGGGTAAAGTCCGTAAACTGCTAAACCGACTCGCACAATGTCGTAGTGCAATGCCGGATTTGTCAATGCAGCAGCTGAGTTTGCCAAGTGCAAGCAGGGTGGCTCAATTCCCATTGCTTTGATTTGAGCGATCGCTTCCTCAAATCGTCTATGCTGTTCTTCCATTGCCGTAGTATCAGGATCATCTGCTGTTGCCAAATGAGAATAAATACTGGCAATAGATAGATGTGGTAAGCGCTGTACTAATTGCACAAATTCACCAGCTTGCTGCCAATTAGTTCCCAACCTAGACATTCCCGTATCTAATTTGATGTGTACGGGTATGGCAGAATCATAGTTTATGGATTCTAGAGTATCAGAAAATACTAAAGCTTGTTTAGGACTACAGAGTGTGGGCTGAAGTTTCCAATGTGCGATCGCATGAATCTGCTCTGGTGTATGAGTTGCTCCTAAAATCAAAATGGGTGCTTCAATCCCACCTTCTCGCAATTGAATAGCTTCTGGAACTGTAGCGACTCCCAGCCAACTTGCTCCCGATTCGATTGCAGTTTGGGCGACTGTTATTGCTCCATGCCCATAAGCATCAGCTTTTACTACTGCCATCAACTCAGTACGCGGCGATAAAAACTGTATCAATTGCTTTACATTGTACGACAACGCCTCTAAGTCAATTTCTACCCAGGCTCGTTGCGAAAACCACTCATAGGTGTCGCACTGCTGATTAGGAACTACACCAGGGATTTGTTTACGACTTAACATTTGTACTGACTCCTATCCCACCACGGCTAAACTTCCAAGTTATCCATATACGCTTACTAAAGCGAGATCAGATTAAATAGGAAGTGTAACCTTCATATTGGAATGGATACAAGATGTTGCGGTAGTAAAGTAAAAATTAAGAATTATCAGTTGGGAGCAAAGCCAAGGACACTCCTTACTTCTCAACTTCTTACTCATAACTTAATTGCCGAATTATTCCGAAAGTATAATTTATTCTCATCTCCCTAGTAGGATGTATTTGTGTTAACATTTATGTAAAGCTAATACCCTGAGCGCAGATAAATGGGGAAGGTTTTAGTCTTAAACGCCTCTTACGAACCTCTCAATATAACGAGTTGGCGTCGTGCTGTGGTTCTTTTAATTAAGGGCAAGGCAGAACGCGTGGAACATAACGGCAAATTCCTATACTCGGATTTTCCGTTGCCGACCGTAATCAGGTTGCGTCATTACGTGCGTGTTCCTTATAAAGAAATTCCTCTGACTCGTCGAAATATATTGCACCGTGACGGTCATGCGTGTCAATACTGTGGTTATACAGGGGATGAGTTGACCCTAGACCATGTAATACCGCGATCGCGCGGCGGGGGTGATACCTGGGAGAACATTGTGACCGCTTGTGTCCGTTGCAATGTCAAAAAAGGCAGTCGAACTCCCAATGAAGCTCACATGCCTTTACGTCATCCTCCTCGCCAACCTTATAGCAGTCTCTATTTTGAGGTCAGCAAACATCTTAAGAGTGGACTGCATACAGAGTGGCAAAAGTATGTTATAGGTCTTTGAGCAAAAAAGTAGAGGAGCAAAGAAGAAAGAAGAAACATCTTTTTGTTTTGAGATAGTGCCAATAAATTTAGTTATCAATTGTTGAAAAATTGATGGCTATATAGCTTGCAACGAATGAATGCGATCGCGTCTTGCAAACAGGCGCAATATCTCAACGCTCAAGCCTCTACATTTATGTATGGGGCTTGCTCCCTAGCTTATGTCTTCTTGCACTAGTACAGGTTGGCGAAAATAAACCTACTATTTCATTACAGCCAGAAAGCCCAAAATTATAGGTTTTTGACGTTTTGACTTTTGACTTCCGCCTTGTGGTACAGGCTTGGCTCTAAATTATCAGAATTTTCAAAGGGGATAAAAAACACGCATTGTTCAATAAAATAATTGTTAATTGCTCAATACTCACAAAAATGAGAGTATTGAGCATAAAAAAATTTCAAATATCAAGGAGTAGACCTAAAGTATAAGATAGAAATTATACCCTAAGTCAGATTAAAATCCCACTCATTGAATTTAGAAAGACAAAAAAAGCTCCTTAAACAGATTTATGCTGTCAGATAAAGCCCTATATACTAAACTTTTTTGTTTCCAGCACCTACAGACCTAAGAGTGGAATTTACGTCATTATTGGTCATTGTTGAACGCTGCTGTGACTGACAAAAATATACTTAGATGTATAGTGCAATGTTCTGAGATTTTTGCGAAGATCAAAATAATGTGGCTAGAATTCAGTGAATTGCTGATTGTAGTATTTCTGAATTAAAGGAGCCTCACACTTTAAAAAAGTTCCCTATGTACTTGAATTCTCCCGTTACTCAGTTTGAGAGTTTGTCATCGACCACAGAGCCAAACCCAGAGGAACCTGAAATAGAGAAAACGCCAGTGGAAGTTTCATTTAAAACTCCGTCATTACCGCCATCGGTAGGCGATGGAGCTATATATCTTAATAACCGTAGTAATTCCCTGGCACAACAAAAGTCAGAAGAACTGCAAAGAACCCTTCTGGCACACCGACACGATCGCCAACTGGTAATTCTGCAAGATTTTCCCGATCCTGATGCCCTTTCCTGTGCCTGGGCTTATCAGTTAATAGCCCAGCAATATGATATCAAATGTGAAATCATTTATGCTGGCGCATTAAGTCATCAAGAAAATATTGCCTTGGTAAGGTTGACTAATTTACCTATCCAACGCTGGACGCCGCAAACCTTGAAAACCAAGGATTTGTCATGTTATCAAGGTTTTGTCTTAATTGATAACCAGGGAACCACTTCACAGCTACTCTCAGCAGTGCAGCAGGCTAAAATCCCTCTAGTAGTCCTCATTGACCATCACAGTATCCAAGGCGATCTGCAATCAGAGTTTGAGGATATCCGCCCTTATGTCAGAGCGACGGCAACCATTTTTACCCAATACCTGCAAACGGGATTATTAGCATTAGATAGCAGCATAAATCAACACGTCAAATGTGCAACTGCTTTGATGCACGGCTTGCGCTCAGATACAAATCGGTTAATGCAAGCGCAAGAAGAAGACTTTATGGCAGCTGCTTATTTAAGCCGATTTTATGATGCCCAACTGCTAAACGCCATTTTACAGGCGAATCGATCCAAGCGGGTAATGGATGTGATCGAGCGATCGCTAAAAAATCGCATCGTCCAAAATAACTTTTCCATCGCTGGTGTTGGTTACTTACGCTACGAAGACCGTGACGCCATCCCCCAAGCGGCTGATTTTCTCGTCACCGAAGAAAACGTTCACACCGCCGTAGTTTACGGCATTGTTCACGATGAAGACGAAGAACTAGAAATAGTCATTGGCTCCCTGAGAACCAGCAAACTTACCCTTGACCCCGATGAATTCATCAAAGAAGCCTTTGGACAAGATAGTGCAGGGCGCTTTTTCGGCGGTGGAAGAACAAGCGCAGGCGGCTTTGAAATTCCAATGGGCTTCTTATCTGGCAGCAACGAAAATTCCGCTTATGCGAAAATGAAATGGGAAGTATTCGACGCTCAAATTAAGCAAAAACTGCTGAGGTTGGTTAATCCTAGAGATAATCCGATTCAGTCGGAGTAGAGGGAGAAGGAGATGAGGAGAACTCCTAACTCATGCTGGAGTCAAAGTGTTTGGTTATATGAGCGCGTTATTATGATCCTAAATAAAGCAGCGCATATATTATTATGTACCAACTCACTTTGACTATTCCAGAAGAAACTATATTGGCTCTCAATGTAAAACCAGAACAGCTACAAGGTGAAGTTCTTCTCGCTGCTGCTATGAAGTTATATGAACTTGGCAAACTCTCTTCAGGAGCAGCAGCTAATTTAGCGGGTATTCCCAAAGTTGTATTCCTTTCACAACTAGCAAAATATGACATCAACACCTTCAAACTCACTGAGGCTGAACTGATTGAGGATCTAGCTCGTGCCTGATGTGATTGTTGATACTTCAGCAGTGCAATATCTCTACCAGCTTAACTTATTTGATTTGTTATCTAATTTGTATAGTCAAGTAATTATTCCACCTGGTGTGGCTTTTGAGATAGCGCAAGGGCTTGCTCTTGGTGTTTCGCTACCTAACTTGAATACTTTTACATGGGTAAAAACTGTTCCTGTCTCTGCCGAGTAACTAATTCCTACTTTACCCAATTTCAGTAGTTGAACCTGCTTCTGAGTCACCTAATCGTAACTAGAACACCTAACGCCGCGTTGCATCGGACAGATCGCATATCAACGAATACGTAATAATGATTAAGATTAGGATAGATTAATTCACACCAAACGTCAATCCTAACAACGTCAATCCTAACTAAGTACGGGTTACGACCCGCTACGCTAATAAAATTCAAAGTATGGAACTATACTTAATTCGTCATGGCATTGCCGAAGACAAGGGATTAGGCATCAAGGATGAGGAGCGCAGCCTTACCAAGGAAGGAAGGCAAAAAACTGAGAAAGTTGCCCAGAAACTTGTTAAATTGGGTTTAAGCTTTGACTTGATTCTTACCAGCCCCTTAGTGCGGGCCCGCCAAACGGCTGAAATCCTGATAGCAGAAAAACTAAGCTCCAAATTAGAGGAATCTAGCCACCTCGCCCACGATGGTCAAATTTCTAGTTGGCTAAAAGACTGGTTAGAGCCAAGAAATTATTCCCAAAATACCCAACTGGCACTGGTTGGACACGAACCTGATTTGACCAATTGGGCGGAAATTCTTCTATGGGGCGAAGTAAAAGGAAGCTTAGTCTTGAAAAAAGCAGGTATGATTGGGATAAAACTACCAGAAACAGGTTCTCCTCTGGGTCGGAGTCAGATGTTTTGGTTGACACCACCCAAGTACCTGCTATAACAGTTTTTCAACATTTCCAATTGTTGTTAGAAGGGCTACTGTTATAGCGACAATAATTTCTGGTAAGTTAGCTTGATCAGATATTTCATAAAGCGAATGGTGGTGCCATGATGGTGTGCGAATACAAGCCTGGTTTAGAAGGCATTCCCGCCGCCCAATCAAGTATCAGCTATGTTGATGGGCAAAAGGGAATACTAGAATATCGTGGCATCCGGATTGAGGAACTAGCAGAGAAAAGTACATTCCTAGAAACTGCTTATCTCTTAATCTGGGGCGAACTGCCAAGCAAGGAAGAATTGAACGCATTTGAGCATGAAGTTCGTTATCACCGCAGGATAAAGTACCGCATTCGGGACATGATGAAATGCTTTCCTGAAAGCGGTCACCCAATGGATGCGCTGCAAGCCTCTGCTGCTGCTTTAGGCTTGTTTTATTCGCTCCGGGATTTACATAATCCTGCTTACATTAGGGATTCAGTGGTGCGCCTGATAGCTACCATTCCCACAATGGTAGCAGCGTTCCAACTGATGCGGAAAGGCAATGACCCGGTACGTCCCCGTGATGACTTAGATTACTCCGCCAATTTTCTATACATGCTCAACGAGCAAGAACCCGATCCTTTGATGGCGCGGATTTTTGATATCTGCTTGATACTTCAGGTCGAGCATACAATGAATGCTTCCACTTTTAGTGCCAGGGTGACAGCTTCCACCTTGACTGATCCTTACGCTGTGGTTGCTAGTGCCGTGGGAACTCTGGGAGGGCCTCTACATGGTGGAGCCAATGAAGAAGTAATTCAGATGTTGGAAAAAATTGGTTCTGTAGAAAATGTCCGTCCCTACATAGACCATTGTCTGCAAACTAAATCTAAGATTATGGGCTTTGGACATCGTGTGTATAAAGTAAAAGACCCACGAGCCATAATTTTACAAGGACTAGCGGAACAGCTCTTTGAAAAGTTTGGGCATGACAAATTCTATGATATTGCCCTAGAAATGGAACAAGTGGTAGGAGAAAAACTCGGTAGCAAAGGAATTTATCCAAATATTGACTTTTACTCAGGTTTGGTGTATAGGAAGATGGGAATTCCTACAGACTTGTTTACGCCAATATTTGCGATCGCTCGCGTTGCTGGTTGGTTAGCTCACTGGAAAGAACAACTAGCAGAAAACCGGATTTTCCGTCCTACCCAGGTTTACAACGGTCGGCATGAAGTTACTTATACCCCCATTGACCAACGGTAAATGGGCAGGGCGCAGGGGAAAATGAAGAAGGAGAGGGCAGGGGGCAGGGGGAAAAGGGGAAACTTTCTCGCCGGCAAAGCGCACTTTGCCCCAATTCCTCTTTTCCATCCTCCCTGCCCCCTGCTCCCTGCCCCCTTGCTTCTTCTCTTGTCCCCTCATCTTCTCAATAGCAATCTCAATGCCAACCATAAGTAGAAGTTCTCATCTCGCTTCAGGGTGCTCAAACCATCCAACGATATACTAGGCATGGGAATTAGCAACAAATCTTCAATCAAGCGTCATCTGGGCAAAAATTAAAAATGCGTGAATTTACAGGTATTAATTCAACTAATAGTTGTAATTCACTATGACTCGATGTCTTAAAGAGTGGAAACATGAACTCAGGAATTGACCTCCAAGGAACTTTTATTGAATCCCTCCGGGATTTAGGTTTACCAGCAGGAACAGCCAAAGCGATTTGGATGCCACTGCCAATGATACTGATGCTGATTGGGGCAACAGTGGGGGTATTAGTTGCTACCTGGCTAGAGCGAAAAATTTCCGCCGCCGCACAGCAGCGAATTGGCCCAGAATACCAAGGGCCTTTTGGGTTGCTGGTACCTGTGGCTGATGGTTTGAAGTTGGTATTTAAAGAAGATATAGTACCAGCCAAATCTGACCCTTGGCTGTTTACTCTTGGGCCAATTATTGTTGTGATTCCGGTGTTTCTATCATTCCTGATCGTCCCTTTTGGGCAGAACATCGTAATTAGCAATGTGGGCATGGGCGTATTCTTGTGGATTGCCTTGTCAAGCATTCAACCCATTGGTTTATTAATGGCTGGCTACGCATCTAATAATAAATACTCCCTCTTAGGGGGGTTGCGGGCAGCAGCGCAATCTATTAGCTATGAAATTCCTTTGGCACTGGCGGTATTAGCGATCGCTATGATGTCTAACAGTCTCGACACCGTTGATATTGTCAATCAACAGTCTGGCTACGGCATTCTGGGCTGGAACATTTGGCGACAACCAATCGGTTTCCTAATCTTTTGGATAGCTGCCCTAGCTGAATGCGAACGATTACCCTTTGACTTACCCGAAGCGGAAGAAGAACTGGTAGCAGGCTATCAAACTGAATACTCAGGTATGAAATTCGGTCTTTTCTACCTGGGTTCTTACGTTAACTTGATCCTTTCTTCCTTACTAGTAGCAATTCTCTACCTGGGCGGTTGGGACTTTCCCATTCCCCTCAACCTCATCGCTGGTTGGTTGGGAGTCAGTGAACTAAATCCCGTGTTCCAGATAGTAACTGCTGCTTTGGGGATTACGATGACCGTGTTCAAAGCCTATTTACTAGTGTTTGTCGCCATCCTGTTGCGCTGGACAGTGCCACGGGTACGGATTGACCAACTGTTAGATTTAGGATGGAAGTTTTTGTTGCCAGTTGGCTTGGTTAATCTTCTATTAACCGCCGCCCTGAAACTAGCCTTTCCCTTCGCCTTCGGTGGTTAGTCATTAGTCATTAGTCATTAGTCATTAGTACAAATGACTAATGACCAAGGACAAAGGATAAAGGACAAATAACGCTGATAGCTTAAAAAGAGAGATTGATACACAATGCTAAAGTTCCTGAAACAAGTTGGTGATTACGCCAAAGAAACAGTACAAGCTGCGCGTTACATTGGTCAGGGACTTTCTGTCACCTTCGATCACATGCGGCGGCGTCCGATTACCGTACAGTATCCTTACGAGAAACTGATTCTTGGCGAAAGGTTTCGCGGTAGAATTCACTTTGAATTTGATAAGTGCATTGCCTGCGAAGTCTGTGTTCGCGTTTGTCCAATTAACCTGCCTGTAGTAGATTGGGAATTCGATAAAGCCAGCAAAAAGAAAAAACTCAATCACTACAGCATTGACTTTGGAGTTTGTATCTTTTGCGGTAATTGTGTGGAATTTTGCCCCACTAACTGTCTATCTATGACAGAAGAGTATGAGCTTTCCACTTACGATCGCCATGAATTGAACTTTGACAACGTAGCGCTAGGTCGTCTGCCCTATAAGGTAACAGATGATCCAATGGTTACACCACTGCGCGAACTAGTTTACCTACCCAAAGGCGTCCTCGAACCACATGGATTGCCCGCAGATGCACCGCGTGCTGGTACGCGTCCAGAAGACCTGGTAGAACAAACGGAAAAATAAATGTAATTTGTCATTTGTCCATTGTCATTTGTCCTTCGTTATTTGACCAATGACCAATGACCAATGACTAATGACCAATGACTAATGACCAATGACTAATGACTAAGGACAAAAAACAGTGAATCTAGCGGAAGGAGTACAGTTTGTATCGCTTGGCATATTAGGCGTGATGATGATTGGGGCGGCCATTGGTGTAGTGCTGTTCTCCAACATCGTCTATTCTGCCTTTTTGCTGGGGGGTGTCTTCATCAGCATTGCGGGAATTTACCTGTTGCTAAATGCTGATTTTGTTGCAGCTGCACAAATACTGATTTACGTTGGGGCGGTTAACGTGTTGATTTTGTTTGCCATTATGTTGGTGAACAAGCGGGAGAGTTTTGTAGCATTTCCCAACTCTTGGGTGCGGAAAGTATTAACAGGTTTAGTCAGTGTAGGATTGTTCGGTCTTTTAAGCACGATGGTGCTGGCTACTCCTTGGGCTTACTCAGCCGCTCCTGTAGCAGGTGGCGAAAGTTCTATAGTTTTAATTGGAGAACATTTCTTCACTGACTTTCTACTGCCTTTTGAACTGGCTTCCATTTTGCTACTGATAGCAATGGTAGGAGCAATTATTTTGGCACGCCGCGAGTATTTGCCAGACTTGTTGACACCATCCAAGCTGGGGCAAACTGTTTTAACTTTGCAAGAACGTCCCAGAGAACTAGTATCAACAACCAGCGAAACAAAAGAGTAATATTTACGACCTGGGTCGTAGATAAATAGCCAGATTTTTCAGGAGGGATATTCAGATTCATGCAACTCCAGTACTTTCTATTACTAGCAGCAGCTTTATTCTGTATCGGCATCTACGGTTTAATTACTAGCCGCAACGCTGTGCGGGTGCTGATGTCAATTGAGTTACTGCTCAATGCTGTTAATCTGAATTTAATGGCATTTTCCAACTTCCTCGACTCAACATTAATTAAGGGTCAGGTTTTCACAGTATTTGTGATTACCGTGGCCGCGGCCGAGGCGGCGGTGGGTTTAGCGATCGTGCTTGCCATTTATCGCAACCGCGATACCGTCGATATGGAGCAGTTTAATCTCCTGAAATGGTAATTGTGCGTGCAACTCAAGCAGGTAATCATTGCTTATAAAGCGCGGGATGCCCGGAGTAAACAATGGGCAGAAATCTGTGCTAAACAACTAGAAAGCCGCGAGTGCCAGGTGTTGATGGGGCCAAGCGGGCCGAAAGACAACCCCTATCCTGTCTTTTTGGCTTCGGCGGCTCAACCAATTGATCTCGCCTTGGTACTCGGTGGCGATGGTACTGTTTTAACTGGTGCCAGACATTTAGCCCCAGCTGGCATCCCGATTCTGGGAGTGAATGTGGGAGGTCATCTGGGGTTTTTAACTGAGTCGGTGGAAGAGTTTCAGGATACTGAGAAAGTTTGGGATCGACTGTTTGAGGATCGCTATGCTATCCAACGACGGATGATGTTACAAGCTGCTGTATATGAGGGTCACGGGTCTAATTTAGAACCAGTTAGTGAGCATTATCTGGCTCTGAATGAGTTTTGTGTTAAACCTGCTTCCGCAGATCGAATGATTACTTCAATTCTGGAAATGGAAATTGACGGTGAGGTAGTCGATCAGTATGTCGGGGACGGGTTGATTATTTCCACTCCCACAGGTTCTACAGGTTACACCGTTTCTGCTAATGGGCCAATTATGCATGATGGTATGGAGGCGATTACCATCACTCCTATTTGTGCAATGAGCCTTTCTAGTCGTCCCCTGGTTTTACCCCCTGGTTCTGTGGTGAGTATTTGGCCTTTGGGGGATTATGATTTGAGTACCAAGCTGTGGACAGATGGGGTTTTAGGGACTTCAATTTGGCCGGGACACCGCGTTGATGTGCGGATGGCAGATTGTCGGGCTAAATTTATTATTTTGCGCGAGAACAATTCCTACTATCAAACGTTGCGGGAGAAGTTGCTTTGGGCTGGTACAAGGGTTCACTACAGCAATAATCACCGTAATTAATTAAGTATTTTAGAGTGCATTTACCGCAGCGATCGCATATTGCAATTAGATCACCGCAAGCATCGCAACCAAAATCATCCCAAGCCCCTGGATTCATCCGGGGGCTTTCTGCCCTAATTTAGACTTTCTTTTCTGATATGACTTGTATTTATAGCGTACATCAAAGGAAAATTTTGTATCTTATTGCCAGATTTTTTCGGAATTAATGTCCATAATAAAAGCACTCTACCTCTAATCCGAGAGAGTAAAAAAGCTGTCTAGAGGTTCTTTCATCAAAAACCGTCTCAATCACACTTCAACACATTAATGCATAATGTGAGCTATTTGTATATTACCTAAATCCTAGTAGAATATTTTCGCAAATCTAAGTAGGAAGATAGATGGAAGTTTCTGGATGCAACATCAATTACCAACTGAATCCTCCTGCCCCCCTTGAAGATTTCCCCGTCCTTCAAACTGAAAAATATACCCTACGCCTGGCATCAACCAAAGAAGAATTAGAATCAATTTTTCGGTTGCGCTTTGAAGTTTTTAATCTGGAACTAGGCTTGGGATTTTTTGCTTCTAACTTTACCAAGATGGATATAGATAAGTTTGATGCGGTTTGCCATCATTTAATCCTAATCTCCAAACAAACGGGTAAAACTATTGGAACTTATCGGATGCAAACCTATACAATGGCTTCTCAAAGACTAGGCTTTGATGCTGCCGATATATTTAATCTTAATGCGATTCCCAATTCTGTGCTTCAAACATCAGTTGAAGTTGGACGTGCATGTATAGCTAAAGAATACCGCAATATTCAGGCACTTTTACTACTCTGGGAAGGATTGGCAAATTATCTCATTTGGAGTAAAAACCAATATTTTTTTGGCTGTGCATCATTATTAACACAATGCCCTTCAGAAGCTACTTGCACTTATGATTATTTTAAGCAAAATGGCTTGATGCATCCAAGTATTTTGGTTTATCCAAATTCACGATTTTGTCTAAAAATGCCTCATAAATGTCCAGATTCTTTCAATGTTGAAATACCTAAAATTTTGCAAGCATACTTAAATATTGGAGCTAAAATATGCAGTATTCCAGCTATTGATCGGCAGTTTAAAACTATTGATTTTTTAACTATATCTAATGTTGCAGAGTTTGCCAGATGGCGTTATCCAAATCCTTTCAAAAAACCCTTACCACTGAGGGTTTGTCACGATTAATGCCACTGCTGCCGTGTTATCCAAGGGACGTGAGAAAAAATATCCTTGTCCACATTCACAGTTCAACTTTCTCAAAAATGCTAGCTGCTCTTTTGTCTCCACTCCTTCGGCAGTCACATCCATACCTAATTTGTGTGCTAGTGTGATAATTATCTCAATAATTTCTAAATTCTTGCCATTAGCATCTATCGGGCTGACAAAGGAACGGTCAATTTTCAACACACTAATCGGAAAGTTATGGATACGGCTTAAGGAAGAATAGCCTGTACCGAAATCATCAATTGATAACTTAATGCCCATCTTACGAAGTTCTGAGAGTGCAGCATTTGCCTCATCGCCATTCTCCATAATTGCACTTTCAGTAATTTCTAACATGAGACTGCCAGCATCAAGACCAGTCGAGTCCAAAATTTCTCCAATCTGCTCAATTAAATCCGGTTGAGAAAATTGCTTGACTGAAAGATTGACGCTGATTTTCTCTAATGAGTTTGTCTGATGGCTCACCTGCCAGCTTCGCATCTGGCGGCACGCCTCATGTAATGCCCAGTAGCCAACCTCGACAATCAGTCCGCTTTCTTCTACTAGGGGAATAAAATCTGTTGGAGAAATCAAACCACGCTCTGGATGGTTCCAGCGCAGCAGAGCTTCAAAGCCTGAAAGTTTGCCATTAGCGAGGGAAACAATTGGTTGGTAATAAAGCTGAAACTCGTGGCGTTCGATCGCTCGCCGTAGATCGTTCTCTAACTGCAATCTGACCAGAGCTTTAATATACATTTCTTGGTTGAATAGTTCATAGCGAGCTTTGCCCAACGCCTTGGCTCGGTACATAGCCGTATCAGCGTCCCTCAACAAGTTTTCTGGTTGGTCATAGTCTAATGTCGAACTTAAGGCGATGCCAATACTTGCCGTTGTAAATACTTCTTGTCCGTCAAGTTCAAGGGGTAATGTCAATTCTTGTTGAATTCGTTCAACTACTTTGATGGCTTCTGACACATTCTGGAGTTCGTCAAGCAGGATTGTAAATTCGTCTCCCCCAAGTCGTGCGGCTATATCCGTGGAGCGTATACATACTTCTAATCTATTTGCAATAGCAATTAGAAATTGGTCTCCTTTTAGGTGTCCGAGACTGTCATTGATCACCTTAAACCGATCCAGGTCGAGAAATAGTACAGCAAATAAATAATTCTTCTGTCGCTTGGCTCGCTGGAGTGTGTGTTTTAAGCGCTCCATAAAGAAAGCTCGGTTTGGTAGACCTGTCAGTGCATCGTGAAACGCATTATATCGTAACTGTTCTTCTACCTGCTTCCGCTCATTAATTTCAGCTTCTAATTGTCTGTTAACTTCTAAGAGTCCAGCAAATGAATCTCGTAATTGAGTAGCCATTTGATTATGAGCCTGAGCAAGAACTCTTAGTTCGTTAATACCCTCTACTGTAACGGTTTGGTCTAATTTCCCACTAGCAATTTCTTTAGAGGCAAAGCTCAAACAGAGAATTGGTTGAGTAATCCAATGAGAAGTAATCACTCCTATGGCTATAGCTAATATCAACGCCCCTAAACACAGCAAAATAGTGGTTTGGGTGTTGGCTTCGATATGCTCCATAAAGTCGGCTTCTGGAACCACCACAATAATCACCCAATTTAGCCCACAGTCAGCTGTAAAGGGCATTAACTGTACAAATTGCCGCTTTTGATCAATTTCAAATTCTAGCTGTTGACTAGAAGAAATGTTTCTAAAAGTACCAAATTTTGACTGCAAATACTGTGTTGTTAGATGAGTGATCCGATCGCTACTAGCGATCGCTCTAAGCCGTTTAGATGTCTTTTTTCCTCCCTCATTATTCAAGATAAAAGGTTGCTCTGGCGTTGAAGTTGCTACCAAATCTCCAGAATGCTCGATAATAAATGTCTTTCCTGAGCGACCAATCTTTAAACTGTGCAAAAACTCACTTAGTTGCGAGAGAGATAACGTTGCATTCGTCACTCCAAGCAAGCCACCTGTCTGGTCATAAAGAGGTTTAGTTGCACTGAACGCTAGCCCTGATGAAGAAAAATATGAATAAATTTCTGTACAAGTCGTTTTACCTGCTTTGACAGCATTTGTGTACCAAGGGCGAGTGCGAGGATCAAAGGTTCGTTTAACTTGAAGTAATTTGACAATATTACCTTGATTATCAGTGGTGTAAGTATAGTAATTGTTACCCGTTGATTGATCTTTTCTTCGGATAACTAGTGAACCATCATTAAGGCGATCAACCGAATGAATATCTCCTTGTGTACTTGCAAAAGCGATCGGCTTTAAGGGTTTGAACAACTGCATTTGATGCCATAAATGGTGTTCTAAACTTTTTGTATTTTTTAAACTTAACTCACCAATATGGACAGAATTGGCATTCATCTGAGTTACCAGTTGGGGTATTTCTATGTAAGCGGTAAGATGTTGATGAATCCGAGCTGTAACTTCATTTTGCAGCTGAGTAGCAACATCATTAACAGCTTTCTGACCATTTTTTAGAGATAAAAATGCTGTTAAGCCTACAGCACTAGAGATTTGCAGCACGAAAGGCACTACAAGAGCTACACGGAGTGGCACTCTCAAGAACCCTTTTGGAATCGAACGCAAGAAATTCTGCTGTTGCATCTGTGCGATTTTAGCCTCCGATAGCTTAAAAGCAAGGTTTATCTTCTCTTGCCAAGGGAGTATTATCAATCTGCTGATACAGCTACTTTAAAATGCTACCTCAAATTCTAATCAGTTAATAATATCGCTCCTTCTACAGACTGTCCTGGATTGGAGGCAAAAAACAATCCTTCCTTCGCCCTTAAGCAATGCTCTTTTCACCGGGTAGAGAATTGAGAACTATAATCAGCAAAGCGATCGCTCAATGCACGGTAGCTGTAGAGTTGGCTTACTACAAATGCGGCTACACTTAGTGTATTTTACACTTCATTGATATCTAAGTTTTAAAACTAAATCCAGTTTTGCGAGATTTGATACAACCTTGTCCAATTCTTTTCGTAATTAATGAAGAAGAGGTATTGATTGCCAATCTTCCCAATTAAATAAAAGTACGGTTGGCGATGTTTAACAAATAGGCTTTGCTTGAAGTCTTAGCAATGTCTAGGATGAAGGTATTTGCGACACCTTATCTAGTACGCTTAATTAGATGATTTGAGAAAACATTTTAGGAAACCCACTTATGCGCCATCTCAAATTTGCTCCGAGCTGGTTGCGATTTTTAATTATTTTCTTATTGACAATGGGTATATTGTTTCGCTATTTTAACCTTGATAGCAAAATTTACTCGTATGATGAAACTTATACTTCATTGCGGATTTCTGGTTACAGAACAACTGAAGTAAAACAACAAATTTTTAATAATCGTGTCATTACTAGAGAAAGCTTTGCCCAGTTTCAAGGTGTAAATCAACAAAAAAGCTTAAATGACACAATCATGAATTTAGCAAAAGAAGATCCTTACCATTCACCACTTTATTACATAATAGCCAGATTGTGGATGAACATATTTGGTAATTCGGTGACGGCGATTAGAAGTTTATCTGCCTGCATCAGTTTGCTGGTTTTTCCTTGTGTTTATTGGCTATGCCGAGAATTATTTAATGTACCATTATCGGTTCCTGGTGTAGCGATCGCACTCATAGCGATTTCTCCAATTCAACTAGTTTATGCCCAAGAAGCACAAGAATATATTCTCTGGTTAGTCACTATATTAATATCTAGTGCGTCTCTGCTGCGAGTAATGCGGCTGGAATCACAAGATAAAGATGAGCTAGCAAAAGAACAGAAACAGCCAGATTTATTCGCTATCTGGAGTATTTATGCAGTAACTTTAGCTATTAGCCTTTATACATGTCTTTGGAGTGCATTCGTAGCACTTGCTCATGGAATTTATGTAATTATCGCTGCCAAATTTAAGTTAACTGAAACTGTCAGAACTTATTTGTTAGTATCACTGGTAGGTTTTTTAGCTTTCATGCCTTGGATAACAATTGTGATGGGTGACTTTTTTCAATTTTTGCTTTCAGCAGATAAAACAAAAATTCAGTCATCTTTGATGCCTATATTTCCATTTTTGCTAATCCAGTTAAGCCGGATTTTTCTTGATATAGACCTTAGCCCAGCTAATCCTTTGAATTCTTTAATTACACCAATATTTTTAATTATTGTAGGATATTCAATTTGTTTTCTTTGTCTAACAACTAATTATAAAGTTTGGTTTTTTCTCATTACATTGATTTTAGTGCCAGCATTACCTCTAATACTGTCAAGTTATGGTAGCATACAATTATCCACTGAACCATATTTGCTACCATCTTATTTAGGAATCCAAGTAACTGTTGCTTACCTACTAGCTACGCAAATATATAATGAAAGCATATCACGCCGCAGCATTTGGCAAATAATCATGGCATTGGTGATTATTTGTGGGCTGATTTCTTGTAAGGTGAGTTCCCAAGCAGAAACTTGGTGGAATAAGGGTATGAGTTATGGCAATCCACAAGTTGCCCGAATCATCAATCAGACGAGTAGTCCACTTTTGATTAGTGATGCTTTGGGTAATAATTATAGGAATGTTTTCTCTCTAAGCTATCTTTTGGAACCAAAAGTGCGATTTTTGTTGGTGAACAACCAACAAATCCTTAAAATACCTGATGGGTTTGCTGATGTATTTTTACTCAATCCTTCAGACAATTGGCGCGAAACAATAGAAAAAAATTATAACTTAAAGACAGATATTGTTTACAGCAATCAATATTATTCGGTCTGGAAATTGGTTAAATCTTCTAATTTGCGCCGACGTAATATTTCAAATAATAAGTTAGTTAGTTAGCCATTTCTAGCACAATATATTTAAGTTAAGGATTTTTTTTGGTATTTAAAGACGTTACATGGCAACATATCTACAAAAAATTTGGGGCTTAAATGAACTGTGTTGATTTATAGCGGTTCTCAGTTGAATAGGTACAGAACTTCACCCCCAACCCCTTAAGAGCAAGCGGGGAGCTTAGATTATTTGATTAGGAAAAGCCATATAGTGAGGCTATTTGATTCTCATCTAGCCCGCCTCAGAATTAATTTTGAGTTTGATACCGAAAGTCGTCTAAAAACAACTGAGAAAATGCAAGATTGTCTATAAGCGATCGCTAATTATTTTAAGTTGCTCTTGAGTATTAATTGGCTCTCGCGGGGCTGGTAATTCGGTATTAGGCCAGCTAGGTAAATCATTGCAGGGGCATAACAACGCCGGCATTCCGACGTTTCGTGCGGCTACTGGCATACTGCAACGGCTGCAAGGTAGCATCTCCCAGGCTGGTGTCAAAAGTTCAGCAATGGTTTCGTGTGTACCCTCTAGGTAACAATCACCCGATTCCGGTGAGAGAATTTTTTGCCAGCACTCTTCAAATTCTTCACTATAGCGATCGCCATTTAGCACCGATTGGGGCAAAAAGCTTGCCTTACCGTTGCTCGTAATCACTTTCTTACCCAACTGAAACCAGTAGGCAAGGTATCCTCTAACTTCTTGTTTGGTTGCCATATTACAATTTTAGATTTTAAATTTTAGATTTTGGATTAATTTGAATTAATAGTTAAGAATCTTGACTCCTCATTTCTCCTTTATTTGGCAATGGATAACCAAGCCTGCTGAGATTGAGAACATGACCACCTGTAACTAAATAAACAGTATTGCTAAGTACACCTAGCTGGCGGACTAAAGAACCCAGGCGATCGCGGAACGCCCTTCCAAGAGGATAAGCTGGTATCACACCCCAACCAACCTCTTCTGCTACAAACACCATATCAGCAGCCACCAGATCCACCGTCTCTAACAACTCTGCAACGATGTTTTCCCAGCTAGACTCGTCCTCTTCTAAGAGATTCGCAACCCAAGTTCCTAAAGAATCAACTAAAAGACAGGTATAAGGTTTGGCATCAGCGAGGGTAGCAGACAGTTCCACAGGTACAGATAAAGTCACCCAGTCTTGGGGACGACGTTGTTGATGTTCTAAAATGCGTTGATGCCATTCTTCGTCATCTGGGTTATCGGTGGCTGTTGCTACGTAAATAACAGCTTTTTTTGACTGCATAGCCAGAGTTTCCGCCCATTCACTTTTACCAGATCGGGCTGGCCCTATTACTAAGATGATTTTACCCAAAGTTGTTTCCTGAATATTTTAACAATATGCTTACGGTTGTAATTTATCACCCCAGTTTTTTACTTTCTTGGCAAAATTTTTAGTTTCAAATAACTTTTAAGAGATAAAATTAGCACCAGCATCATTGATGTCAAAATTGGCAAAAGCCGAAAATCCCAACAACCCCATTCTTAATTATCCAACACCATCGGGGACAGCAAACCTTAGGATGTCTTTATGAACGCAGGCTTAAAACGCATAGAAGCAACTCTACATGATTTAGTGAATCGCGGCACTGCCTCTGCCGCCGAAGCTGGTGATTCGACGACAAAACGGCCTTTCTCCTTTAGAATCAGTGTCGGAGCCAACGAACCCACAGAAAGTACACAAACTCAATCCTCTCAAGAAGAACAAACAGTTGACACTGAGAGAGATTATCCTGCTGAACAAGATTTCTTTCCTCACCATGAGTCTGTGCAGACCTTTCAAGCACAAGAGGATGGTAGCAAAACACCCAGCCTACCCAAGTTGAAAACTCCGAGCTTTAGTAGCCATCGCCACGGAGCGAATCCAGGATTGGCGATGAATTTATTGCAAGAAATTCAGGAAACTGTCGCCGGTTGGCAAATAGAACTGCAAAATATTTTGAAGCAAATTCAGGATATTTACTTAGAAGGGCCAATTGTTAATGGCTGGTTAGAATCCAATCCCAAGGAACCAGAAGCAGGAGGAACTGCAACACTGCGCCATGCAGAAGTTGACCGCCTGATGAACTATGTAGAAGAAATTTGCGCCACTGGTGGGAAAGTATCTTATCAATCATCTATTACTGGCTACCGTCTCTGTGGTATAGACGATACTGGTAAAGTCTGGTCGCGTCCATGTCCAGCAGATCAGATTCCCAATGTTAGCATGGCGATCGCGCGTTACCAAAAGTTACGTCAACTGTTAGGACGCAAGCAATCTTTGGAAACCCGCCTGAGTCAACTGGCCCAAACACTTGTTGTTTTACACGGTCATATTCAACAAACGTAAAGTTTTAAAGATTAATTCCGAAGAAACTCGGTTGGTGGGTCGGTAATTTTTAGTTTAGATTAACTCTCAGCAGGTGTGCCTTGGATTTCAGATTTTTATCTAAAATCCCAAATCTAAAATCCAAAATAAAAGCTATGCCAGACACCCAAATCTCTGCCATTATCTGTACCCACAATCGAGATACCTATTTAGGGGCTGCAATTGATAGTCTTTTAGCGCAGGATTTTCCTGCTGACTTTGAAATTGTAGTAGTTGATAATGGGTCTAGCGATCGCACCCGTGAGGTTGTAGAACAAAGGGCCCACAATCCGCGCTTGAAATATATATTTGAACCTACCATTGGTTTATCTGTCGCCCGCAACACGGGTGCAAAAATAGCTACTGGTGATATTCTTGCTTATCTCGATGACGATGCCGTTGCTAGTAAGGGCTGGCTACAAGTTTTATATTTTGCCTATTACAATAATTCTAAATTAGCGATCGCAGGTGGCAAAGTCACTCTCATCTGGCCTCCAGGAATTCAACAACCACGGTGGCTATCTCCCGGATTAGCTGCAAATCTAGGTGCATACGATTTGGGTGACAGTATCATCTACATCGAGCAACCTGGCTTAACACCCAGAGGCTTAAATTACTCCATCCGCCGCAGTTTTTTAGAAGAAATTGGCGGTTTTGATCCTCATCTCGGCCGAGTGGGAAAAAATTTATTATCAAATGAAGAACTGCAAATGACCGAATTTGCCCTACAGCGTAATTGGCAAGTCGCTTATCTTCCCGAAGCACTGGTTGCTCACAATGTTGCTCCAGAACGCCTCCAACGCTCCTGGTTTTTAAACCGGGGCTGGTGGCAGGGTATCAGTGAATGCTATCGAGAACAACTCGTTGGTAAAGCTGGAATTGCTCAATTACAGCGAGGTAGCGAACGGTTTGTGCGCGGCTTGTATAAGGCATTGCAATATTTTTCTGATCCAGCAGAACGGTTTGACAAACTTGTATATGCTTACGGTCAGATTGGGTACTTAAATGCTGCTATTCAAGGTCTTTTATCCAGAGCAAATAAGAAATAAAAAAGAATTCAGAATTTAAAATTCAGAATGCTTTACTCCTAACTCCTGTACAGACGCGATTAATCGCGTCTCTACTTATAACTCCTAACTCCCAAATATATGTCATCTAAAATACCAGTTTCTGTATTAATTCCGGCAAAAAATGAACAAGCAAACTTACCTGCTTGCCTTGCTAGCCTCAGCAGAGCAGATGAGATATTTGTAGTAGATTCTCAAAGTACTGATAACAGCATTGAAATTGCTAACAGTCATGGTGTAAATGTCGTACAATTCAACTTCAATGGACGCTGGCCCAAAAAGAAAAATTGGTCTTTAGACAATCTACCTTTTCGTAACGAATGGGTGCTAATTGTAGATTGCGATGAGCGTATTCCTCCTGAACTTTGGGAAGAAATTGAGCAAGCAATTCAAAACAAGGAATATACAGGTTATTACCTAAATCGCCGCGTATTTTTCTTAGGAAAATGGATTCGTTATGGCGGGAAATATCCCGATTGGAATCTACGTTTATTTCAACATAAAAAAGGTCGTTACGAAAATCTACATACAGAAGATATTCCCAATACTGGTGATAACGAAGTACACGAACATGTGATTTTGCAGGGTAAAGTTGGGTATCTCAAAAATGATATGCTCCACGAAGACTTCCGCGACCTTTATCACTGGTTAGAACGACACAACCGCTATTCTAACTGGGAAGCCAGCGTTTATTTTAATATTCTCACAGGTAAAGATGATAGCGGCACTATCGGCGCGAATCTATTTGGTGACGCAGTGCAACGCAAGCGCTTTTTGAAAAAAGTTTGGGTACACCTGCCATTTAAACCCATTTTACGATTTGTTTTATTTTATATTATTCAACGCGGTTTTTTGGATGGCAAAGCCGGATATATCTATGCACGTTTGCTGAGTCAATATGAATATCAAATTGGTGTTAAACTCTACGAATTACGCAACTGTGGTGGTCACTTAAATACTGCAACTACCTCGAAGGAGGGAGCAGAGGGGCAGGGGAGCAGGGGAGCAGAGGGAGAGCTATTGACCATTGACTCTTGACTATGACAATTTTAGATTTTTAATTTTTAATTTTGGATTGAAGGAAAAATTTAAAATCTAAAATCTAAAATCCAAATTTTAATTTTGAATTGAAGGAAAAATCTAAAATCCAAAATTGAATGACTAATGACCCTTTCGTAGATTTACGCAAATACGACCAATCCTGGTTTGATCGGGGGCGCCCAGGTTGGTATATTTTGTTATGGTGGCTTGTGCAAGCGATCGCCTTTCCCCTGACTCCTCAACCGTTAAATATTCTGCGTTGTGCTTTGCTACGACTATTTGGCGCTCGTATCGGTAAAGGCGTATTAATTCGACCCACTGCCCGCTTCACCTACCCTTGGAAAGTTACGATTGGCAACTACAGTTGGATTGGAGATAACGTAGTTTTATATAGCCTCGATCAGATCCTCATCGGTGAACACTGCGTAATTTCGCAAAAAAGCTACCTCTGTACTGGTAGTCATGATATCCAAGACCCCGCCTTTGGGTTGAAAACAGCGAGTATCACCATTGACAATGGTGCATGGGTAGCCGCAGATTGTTTTGTCGGGCCGGGAGTGAAAATTGGCGCTAATGCTGTGATTGGCGCTCGCAGTAGTGTTTTTACTGATATGCCTGCTGGGCAGGTTTGTTGGGGAAGCCCCTGTTGTTCCAAGACAGTTCGGATAAAACTTGATCCCTCCACAACCCCATGATTTGATGGATAAACAACATAGTAAGGTAGCACAGCTAGCTGTGCTACCTTTGTTTTCTATTTATATAGCGGATCCTAATCTTTAAAATAAATTTAATAATAGACCTCTTGGCAAAAGTGCTTTTTGCACTCTTGGGGAAAAGGGTTCATGTTAAAGGGGAAAAGGACGATACAGAACTTTTTCCCCTTCCCCCCGCCCCTTATCCCCAGAGGGGGCCCCACCTTCCCCTTTTCCCGACTTATGCAAGAAGTCTAATATGCAAGTATGAATTTTAACAAAAATATCATTCTAATAGTTGATGATACTCATATTCACTTAAAAGTATTAATACAAAGTAGAGTTAGTCATTTGTGATTAGTGAATGCAGATGCCCAAGCAAAATTGTAAGCAGCAGTGGTAATATATTTTTACGGCTGCTCTAATCCTTGCTATTGATGAACAAATTACTGGATGAAACGCTGTCAATCAAAATTGCTGAAAGTATAAACAGCAGAGCTAGCACTCCGTTTGATAATGCTTATAAAGCAGCATTATCCACTGAGGGAGCAAGATATATTCAGGGATTTTTAGCTTTTGCAGGGAAACCATACAGACCGATTGAACACGGTTGGATTGAGGTAGGCAACGGTTCCGATGTCCGTATTGTCGATCCTACATTACCGTACCTAAACAAAAATCCTCAAGAACTTTGGTATTTTGCAGCACAAAGGCTGAGTGTTAAAAAACTGAAAGCCATCATTGAAGAATCTAAAGAAGATTATCCAGAAGATGATCCATTGCCAATCTATGGCGATCCACCTTATGAATATTACGGTGATGTAATGTTGGGTGGTCAAGACTATCTAGCAGCATATCAAGCCGCAGAGGCTAAATGCCGAGAAATCAGCGAACTAAACCCTGAGAGTAACTAAGAAGAGTCTATTAAATAATTCATAATTACGAATTATTTAATATGATTTACTGTCACTGCCAAAGTATTCCCTATAGCTGCAAATTTTTTCTCCACGCACATCAAAAGAAACTGCTACCCGATTTTTGTAAGGCTGTCCAAACAAAAGTCCTTCATCCCGAAACTCAAAGACAGCCGTTGTTTCATTGCTAGTAACACGGTCTAGACTAGTCAGGTTCAACCCAGGACTGAATGATTCAGAAACGTATTGGAAAAATTCTCTAGCTCTCTCTTTTCCCACATTCAAACCGTGGAATTTTCCCATTGGGAACCAAAGGGTAAAATCTTCTGTGAGCATATCTAAAAATGGTTCCCACTCTCCTGTTGCCATACCATGCGTTAGATTCTCAAATGCCTGTTGAGCAACTTTTAAAGTATTTTCTGAATTTTGTGTCATTCTCACCCCCGACCGGATATAAACTAATACCATGTTACTTAAAACCTCACCACCACTTTGCCACAATTCTGACCACTGAGAAGATATTCTACAGCGTCGGGTATAGATTCTATGCCTTGAAACTGTGTTGGGTCAACGGCAACTTTAAGTTTGTCTGTGTAGAACAGGTTTAAAAGGCGATCGCGTGTCTCTAACATATATTCTTTATAATGAGGCATCAGAAAACCTCTCACAGAAGCAGCTTTCCAAAATAGCTGGTGATAAATGCGTGATTGTATAATTTGCTCTACATTATTTGCGTATTCAGAAATAAAACCAACCGCTACTAAACGTCCGCGCACTGCCAAGTTTTCAACACAAGTATCAAATACTGCTTTGCCTACACACTCAAAAATTAGATTAATCCCATTGGGGTATTCTTGTTTGAGAACTTGATTGAGGTTTTCTGTGCGATAGTTGATAATGCGATCGCACCCTAATTCCTTTAATAAATCTGCCTTCGCCTCAGAACTGCAAGTACCAATGACATGATTCCCGGCTAACTTTGCCAATTGCACCGCAATATGACCGGTTCCTCCTGCTGCTGCTGTTACTAGAACGACTTCATTACTTTTCATCTCTCCCACTTGTTCCAATGCAACCAAAGCTGATATACCTGTAGGTATTAGTGTTAGCACCTCTGGCGTTGCTTCCCGCACCTTCACCGCTAAGTTTGCATCGATAAGCTGATATTCTCGATAACCGCCACCACGCACCGTAGTTATTACAGCATCACCTATTTGAAAATCTTTAACATTTTCACCTACAGCAACAACTTTTCCCACAGCTTCCACGCCCAAGTCAAAGGGAGGAATCAAGTTAACATAGGGAACTCCACCACGACAAAGTAAGGTGTCAAAGCCACCGTTAACGCCAGCAAATTTGTTTTGAATTAAAAGTTCACTAGACGCAGGTTTAGAAATAGGAACTTCTACAATTTCAATGGCAGATTTAAAATCTTGATTAAGTTGTTTTGCTATTAACTTTTTATAAGTTTTTGCGTTCATTTACTCATCTTATTTAAATATAAATGAGGGAGTTTTAGTTGAAAGTATAACGCACCATTAAAAATCTAAGGTGCATTATACTAAGCTTATAAAGCTTTATCCCACTCTAATTGATGAGCTAAACCATACTTGATAAAATCTTCTTCTTTAGCTTTATCGCTTTTACTAAAAACACCTAAGCTGTAAGGATTATCTTGCATACGTTGCGTAACTTGCTCTTTTTCAAATCGGATAACTTCATCTCTAGGTTTATCGGGTTTAAAAAAATCTACAACCAAGACGGTTCTATCATAATTAGTGTAATTGTGTGGACAATGTGGATAACTGTGATCTAAAACCAGGAATTTTCCTTCATGCCAATAAAGTTGCTCATGGCATATTTTCATAGCCACATCTCCCTTTGGGACGATTAATCCTAAATAGCCACGATTCATGTGAGGATTATAGTTTACATGCAGTTTGATATCTAAGCCTGGATGGAATGTTCCAAAATACACATTTCTGATGATTCCTTCATCGCTAAAGTTGACTTTTTCTATTACTTTAGCCAAACTCGGAAAATATTTTTCTCTTAATATAAGTGCTTTTTGTGATGCGTCATCTGGGCCATAGTCAGGATATTGTATTTGATGCGCTTGAATATATTTATCAATAAACATACCTTGAAATAAAATCCCAAAAGCACTGTATTTTGCATCACCTTTGGTTTTAATTGTTTGACTTTTAGGCCCCAAAATATCATAAGTTGACTTTAACTCGTCATCAGATGCATTCTTAAAAAAACATATAAACTCATCTCTAATCACTTGCCAGTTATCTTCAAAACTTTTGAGGAAAGCAAATTCTTTTGGGTCTATATGATATTCATTAAACCTTTCCATTGTCTTTTCTCCTGAAGATGATTTCATAAAAAACCGTTATATAATGATGAAATTTGGTCTTCGTCCCAATTCGATGTTGGAATTCCTGACTAAACTCATTTTAGTGTGAGGTCTACTGTGTCTGAAACTCCCGTATTAGATAAAATTATCAAAAATGTGCGGGTAGTTCGTCCCCATCAGGATGCAATCGAACTACTTGATTTAGGCATTAAGGATGGAAAGTTTGCTCAGATTGCCTCTAATATTAGCCCAGACACAGGTAAAGAGGTATTTGATGGCAAAAACCTACTAGGCTTTCCTGGGGTCGTAGATGCCCACATGCACATCGGTATCTATCAACCTTTGGATAAAGATGCTGTAACTGAAAGCAAAGCAGCAGCAATGGGAGGTGTGACAACCAGCTTAAATTATATCCGTACAGGGCAGTATTATCTTAACAAAGGCGGCTCCTACCGCGATTTTTTTCCAGAGGTCTTGGCGTTATCCGCAGGTAATTTTTTTGTAGATTACAGATATCACATCGCACCTATAGCTAGCCAGCATATTGACGAAATACCTTTATTATTTGAAGAACACGGTGTTTCTTCGTTTAAAATCTTCATGTTTTATGGCGGATATGGGTTGCATGGTTTGTCAGACCAGCAAAACCTCTTTTTGATGATTAATAAAGAGGAACGGTACGATTTCGCCCATTTTGAATTTATTATGCGTGGTCTAACTCGCTTGATGGAAGCACATCCAGAAGCGCGAGATATTATCAGCTTGAGTTTGCATTGCGAAGTTGCAGAAATTCTCAACGCCTACACCAAAATAGTTGAAAACGATTCTAGTCTTAGCGGATTACACGCTTACAGTGCAGCACGTCCACCTCATTCCGAAGGGTTAGCAATTTGCATTGCTTCTTATTTGGCGCATGAGACTAACTGTGCAAATATCAATTTGCTGCACCTGAGTTCGCGTAAAGCAATGGAAGCAGCTTTGACTATGCAAACTGCTTTTCCTCATATCAATTTTCGGCGAGAAGTTACTATCGGACATTTACTATTAGATGTCGATACTCCCAATACAATTTGGGCAAAAGTCAACCCTCCTATTCGTCCCCGTGCTGATGTGGAATACTTATGGCAAGCAGTACTCAACAATCAAGTAGATTGGATAGTTAGCGACCACGCTTGCTGTTCTGCTGAACAAAAAAGAAGTGCTAAAGACCCGAATAATATTTGGTTAGCGAAGTCTGGTTTTGGCGGGACAGAATATTTACTTTCTGGTGTATTTAGTGAAGGTAGCAAGCGGGGGATGTCTTACAACCAGATGGCTAAGTTGTTATCTTGGAACCCATCGCGGCGTTTTGGTTTGTTAGAAAAAGGCGATATTGCAATTGGCTATGATGCTGACTTGGTGCTGGTAAATTCCAATGAAAGCTTTGTAGTATGCGCTGCTGAGTCGGAGTCACAACAAGGTTACACACCTTTTGAAGGAGTGGAGTTAACTGGAAGGGTAAAAAGTACTTTTTTGCGCGGAAATTTGATTTACAACAATGGACAGGTTATAGGTTCACCTATTGGGCGGTATTTAAAAAGACCTTCTAGAATGCCCACATAGAAACCTTGCTGGTTACAAACTATATGTTAATTAGTATGGATATGACAAGACTGTTCCAACTTGTGATAAATCTCTATCAACTCTGACAAAGAACAAACCGCCATCATCTGTTCTATGCCAAGGAGAGGTCATAAAACTAGGGCCATAAGCAAAATAATCTTTTACAAATCGGTGATCTCCAATATCACAGTATCCAGCTAGGCAATACCCTTCCTCGTTATAACATTGAATCATTGGGGACTTACCATCATAATGTGGCAAGATAGCAAGCAGCCAGACTCCACCTCCGTTACTATTCTTCCTTAGCCACTTCTTATTTGCTTGTACAAATTGAACTGTATCTGTATTGCCCCACGGTAGCAATTTGCTATCTAATGCTGGGATGAAGCCACTTAACTTAGCATCTGGATGATTATTTAGTGCATATTTATACTTGAGAGAACCGTTTTCCATCCAGAGGATTTCCGCTTCCTCATCACCTAGTACTTTCCAAGGGCCTACTCTTACTCCTGCAGGGATAAAGGAGTAGCCATGCTTGCTTAATCGCCACTCTCCTACTTGGATTGCACCCCTAAGCATGAAAATCTCTAAATCAGAAGTAAAAAAGCCAGACGGTGCTTCAAATTGCCGTGGTATTACAACTCTTGAGGTTGATGCACCACTGTCATGCCAAGTAAGTAATCGACGGCTTCCAGCTACTACATTCTCTGGCATTCCACTGACTCGCCAACCGTGTTCTTCTGGTAGGGTATTTGTATCAAAGAATTGGTATTGGCGAGGTACATACTCTTTCGAGATCGCTGTGTGTCTTCCTGATAAATTCATGCGCCCTCTGCCATCTCCACCCCAATCCTCTTTTACAGATGCTACGTGCAAAAAATCATCAGTTTGGTTTTCTTCTGCGGAATTAAAGTTTATATTTTCTTCGCCCACGACTTCGCATTCTCCTAGTTATATGCTTTTCTTTAGGCATTCAATTTTATATTGTGTTGGCTGGATTTTCCTCCAAAAATTAAATTGTTAATTTAGCAAATTACCTTTTCTATGCTATGGTTTGTAACCATTCAATCAGGGGTCTTAAAGTTCCTGGCAATGCTGCCTCACTAACAATCACTGTATGCTGCTTGCCGTTATCTTCTACTGTTAACTTATACTGAAAGCGATCGCTCTGAGGATTTGGCGAGGTAATATGTTCAGGTAGCCTAAATAAATCAGCAACTTCCACCAGTCGGACAAGTGTGCTGGCTTCATTTGGCGGGAGAGTATTTGTATCAACGCTTGTTTTCTTAGTAATCCCAGCAAAGCCGCCTGTGCGTTCAAAGGATATCTGCATTTTTCTGCTCTCCATTGTGCTACCTGGTTGGGAAAATACAAGTACTGGGAGATGATAGTTTTCACCTCCCGGTTTAGCAATAACAAATAGTACATCTAAAAGTTAGAAGTTAAAATAAAACTCCTAATTCTAAACAACTCCTACATTTTGCCAAGCATTCTGTACAGCTTTTTGCTCATCACTGTCATTACCGTAGACTTCGCCTGCAACTTTAATGGTGACGTCGGCAGCTTTTTTAAAATCTGCTTTGGCATTTAAGCGATCGCGTAAAGCAATATACCAGATTTTGCCTACTGTTTCCCAAGCATAACCACCAATCTCAACAGCCGCTAGATAAAAGGCATGGTTAGGAATTCCTGAGTTGATATGCACCCCGCCGTTATCATCAGTACCAGTATATTTATCTTTTATATGGGCTGGTTGCGGATCTTTACCCAATAATGGGTCATTGTATGCTGTTCCTGGTGCTTTTAGCGATCGCAGGGCAACACCTTTAACTGTGGGTATCAACAGACCTTCGCCAATCAGCCAATCTGCCTCTTGTGCAGTCTGATTTTTGCTCTTTTGTTTTACTAGGGAACCGAAGACATCAGAAAACGATTCATTCAGTGCCCCAGGTTCGCCATAATACTGTAAACCCGCTTCATGCTGGGTTATACCATGAACTAGTTCATGCCCAATAACATCTATTGACTTGGTGAAGCATTGAAACATTTCTCCGTCGCCATCACCATAAACCATTTGGTCACCGTTCCAAAAGGCGTTGTCATATTTTTCCCCATAATGCACGGTGGAGTCTAAGCGTAGTCCTTTGTCGTCGATGGAATTGCGATCAAATATCTCATAAAACAATTCATAAGTAGCACCAGCAGCATCGTAGGCTTCATTAACTGCTTCATCACTGCTGGGAGGATCTCCCTCACCACGCACTAGTGTACCAGGAAGTTGCTGGCCATATTTTGCATCGTAGATAGTGCGCCGCTTTATACCCGGAGAAGGTGCAAAGGAGACATTACCTGTTACATCTCTCCGTCCACGAAGCTGTGCCGAAATATTTAATGTATGAAAAGCCCAACTACGCTGCTGGGAGTTGCCATTTACAACGATATTTTCCAGGATATGGGGCGGGATAATACAACAAATAGGGCATCTAGAGTTAAGTGAATGTTCAGACTTGAACCCGGCTGATTTCTTTTTATTTCGAGCCATCTAAGATGTTCTCCTTTTGAAACTAAGTGATGGCAAACAAAAGAGCAAAAAAACGGTATCACGGTATTATAGATACACTAATCAATATTAATCATCCATCATTACCCAGGTATATGGTACATCGGTGGGAGGAACTTTTAGTATTAAAATATATGGACTAAAATATACTTTTTCAAAAATAACGTACAATATTATTGAGAGGCTTGCTAAATTCGTCATAGTGAGGGTAATTCTGTGGAATTGGGGTTTGAATGGCATGAAAAAAAAGCCAAAGAAAACCTCAAGAAGCATGGAATTAGCTTTGAGGAAGCAAAAACTGTATTCAATGACCCGTTTTCGATTACTATTACTGATCCTGACCACTCAATTGAGGAAGAACGATACATTGATATTGGTCTTTCTTTACGAGGAGAGTTACTCGTTGTAGTTTATACAGAACGTCAATCCAATATTCGCATTATCAGTTGCCGCCAAGCCACAAAAGCAGAACGGAAAGTTTATGAACAAAGTTAATTCTGAGCAGCCTGATATCACGGATAACGATATGCTTCCAGAGTACGATTTCACTGATGGTGTTCGTGGAAAGCATTACCAAGCTTATCGGCGTGGACATACTGTTACCATTCATCAAGCTGATGAGACAACTATTGTACAGCACTTTACTCTTGAAGATGGGGCAGTGATGCTTGATCCCGATGTACAAGAATATTTTCCTAATGAAGAAGCTGTTAATCGGGCTTTACGCACATTGATTAGTCTGTTCCCGAAAAATAACAAATCGATTACACCTCAATCTGTTGAATAATCTGCATTGTTTCCACGCTGACGGTGCAAACTCTTTGTAGTAAATCAATCACTTGTTCTTTATAATCTGCAAAGCGATATGTATTGAATTTTTCAGCAATAGTAGGGTCTTTAGGTTTCTTTTCTTTGTATTGATCTAAAATCCATTCTAAAGCACAACGGTTGCCAAGGCGATATTCCCAAGCAATTTTGGGGACACCTTCTAAAGTTGTGACATCATCTAAAATAATGGTTCCTTTCGTTATATCGGCTTTGAGTTTTGCCTTTGGTATCCTATTTTTAGCGAGAGGTAAATCAATTCGTTTTAAAGGATAACGTTCGACAGTTTCATAATTGATGTGCAAATCCATCAACTGTTTACCCCAGTTAACCCATTGGTGAAAGTCATCATAGAAGGGTAAGCAGGGAAATTCTCGTTTTAAATTGAGTTCGTATTTGGTGCGATAGGCAGGATTGTGCAAGACAGCGTAGGTGTAGTGGAAAATATCTAATTTGGTAATTGTCGAGTTGTTGTAATGGGTTTGGAATTGGGATAATCCCCAGTCGGTGATATTGTCGATGCGGTTGCCGTCTTTTTCGTAGCGGTAGAGGGGAAGGCATTGAGTTTTTTCAATTGTATCTAAGCCAATCAATACATCGGAACTCAGACAATGAAAGGATTTATTAGAGGCAATACCAGAAAAAGCAATAACTTTATTTTGGCTTTTTAAATTATTGGAAAACATTTCATAATGATTTTGAGTCAATCTATGGTTTAAAATCTTTTCTGTATACTGATAAAGTTTTAAATAGGGGCGGTACAGAGATTTTTCAATTAATTTTTTATCAAAAGTAAGTTTTCTCGTTGTATGTAGATAACTTTCTAATGACGAACTCCATTTAATACAGTTATCCATTTCTCCATCAACAACGGATAAGTTATATTTTTTAATAAAAAATTCTATTTTATGAATTAAATGTGGTTTACTAAAATCATAAACCCATTCGTCTCTTGTAGTCTCTATACCCCTGGTAAATAACTTAAATACTGCTTTCCCAGTTCTACCAGCTTTTACATCTTTATCAACTAATGGTAAAAGATTATCAAAATCATTATCTGTCTGGTTAATCCAGTTATGATTTTTATCTGGTGTAAGATGTTCAAAATGAATATCAGTAAATTTAGTTTCAGCTAAAAATTTTAATTTAGTTTCTGCTGTATCAAAATCAGGGCGACGATTGTAGAATATTTTACAAGGTGTACTGTTGCTGCTTTCCCTTTTGACCATCAATATAATAGCAACACCAGCTTGTATACCAAAAACATTATGTGTAGTTCCTGATATTTTAGGATTTTTCCTAACGTCTCCATGCAAATCAATAATGTAAATATGACTAAACTCATCAGTTACAATTTTTCTAAAACCATCAAATGTCCTAGCGTCAATAAATGATGAGTTAGTGATAAATGCTAAAATGCCATTTTTGTGCCATCTGGATAAACAAGTTTGCCGCTAGGTGTTTTGTAATCTAGTTCGGGAATAAGTCTAAATTCTCTAGGTTTGCAATATTCATTGACTAAGTTTTGAAATGCAACCCGAATCGATGTTTCTTTCCGTGAACCGCCATACTGGATAATTCTTTCTACTTCTGTGTGATATTGGCTAACCAGAAGCTTAGACATACTTTATCAAATTTTCATAATTTTATAACTTACCCAATTTAGCTGCTGTATCACCTAGAGAACCTCAGAATATTTAACGAATAAAAGTTAAAGTTGTTTTGAGATATCCGTAAAAACTAAGAGACGCGATTAATCGAGTCTCTGCAAAAGATATCTATATAAATACACTCACAATTTTAATTGTGTTGAAATTTCGTACTATGTTTGTAATCACAATCTAGTTAGTTAAGCGATCGCTCTTGCATTTATGATGAAATAAGTTAAAGTAATTAGTTCAGCAAGAAGCTGTTTTTTCACTAACCTCTATCTTCTATCAGGTGCGAAATTGACATTAAACGTACTAATTTAGCTATACTGGAACAGCCTTCGCTGTGTTTGGTTGGGCAAAAAATGGATTTTAGTCAAACTTTAATTGCAAAAAGTGATGCCATTCTTGATCAATGGGTAGAAGCTGTTTACCAAGATGAACAAATTGAAGCTACTAATGAACTTACTTTCAAAGCTGTACGGGATAGCTTACCCCGCGTTTTGAAAGCATTAGCAACAGTACTTTCTGAATCTGAAACGAGCGATTTGCAAACAGTAGTAGATGCAAGTTTAGAACACGGCACACTCCGCGCCCAACAGGGATTTGAACCAGCCGAAATTGCGCGAGAGTATCGTTTACTGCGGTTTGTGATTTTTTCCTTTTTAGAAGAAGATTTATTACAGGGATCTGCACAAGAGGTGTTAAGGGCTGTTCGCCTGATTGATACAGTAATTGATGAAGCGATCGCGCGTTGCTTTAACAGTTATACTCAAGGACGATTACAAGAGCTTAAACAACTCCAAAGTCAATTGCGCTTGACTAACCAAGAACTAACTCGTTTGGTTCGCGCTAATAAAGATAGTCTCTCTCATTTAGCTCATGAACTGAAAACCCCCCTCACCTCAATTATCGGTTACGCAGACTTATTTTTGCGCCAGCAGCGTCAACAATCAGAACTCAAAGACAGCTATGCAAATCTTGAAAGTATCGAGCGAGTTCTTAAGAGTGGTAGACTGCTTGTCCGGTTAATCAACGATACTCTGGAAATTTCGCGCTATGATGCCGGACAGATGAAATTGCACCCTACTCTAAGCGATGTGCTTAGTTTAATCAACTTTATTTTAGAAATGGTTGAGCCATTAGCGCGTGCTAAAGAATTATCCTTAGTTGTTGAATGCGAACGCGCTCCAAGTCAAGTGATTACAGATCCGCTTCGGCTTCAGCAAATTCTGACAAATCTGCTGAGTAATGCAATTCGCTACACAGAATCTGGCTCAATTCATTTGGAGTGCTGGACGGTATCTCAACAGCAATGGGCTATCTCTGTTACTGATACTGGTATTGGTATTTCTTTAGATGCTCAAGCACAAATCTTCAATCCTTATTTTCGGGAAGTGACTGCTCCCCAAGTGCAAAGTTCTGATGGTACAGGATTAGGTTTAGCAATAGTCTCTCGATTGGTTCAGTTAATGGATGGTGAAATTAAAGTAGATTCACAGCTAGGAAAAGGGTCTACATTTACAGTAATTTTGCCATTAGAAACCATCACCTATGATCGGGGCTGATTATTTCAAGGAAATTTGAAAATGAAATCGCAACTTAAATTGGTGCGTTACACTGCGTTAACGCACCTTACCAATTGGGACACCTACTCGTCAATTTGACCAATGCGGCGGATATTCAAAATGTCGCTCATTTTCTTAATTTGGACAAACACTTGCTCTAATTGAGAGCGATCGCGTATATCTATTCCTAAGTCGATTAATGCAGGTTGACCAGCACAGGTTTTCACCTGAGCATGGCGGACATTTATTCCTTGGTCACTCAACCGTGACAAAATATCCTTTAGCACCCCTACGCGGTCAAGGGCTTCAATTTGAACATCTACAGGATACGTGTGCGGACGACCACTATTTTCGGCGGCTGGGTTCCACCTAACTGGTACTAAGCGCTCATATTCCACAGTTTCCAGATTATTGCAGCCTTGGCGATGAATCGAAATCCCCCTACCGCGCGTCACCACACCAATAATTGGTTCGCCAGGAATCGGGGTACAACACCCAGCTAAATAATAAACCAACCCCTCTACCCCAATAATTGGTGAATCACTGGCGCGGGAGATAGGCGCAGGTGAATCCCGCAAAGCTTTTGATGTACTTGGTTCTTTGGGAATAAATGGCGACACAGTGGAAATTGGTTGTTGTGCTTTCGCCACTTCTCGCCAACGATTTAGCACCAAATTCAATGTCACTTCTCCGTAACCCAAACCCGCGAGTAAATCGTCCACACTATGGTAGTTACACTTTTGGGCGACAGTCTCCATTGCATCCGATTTCAGCAAGCTATCAAAACCAGTTTTACCGAGTTCCTTTTCTAACAATTCGCGTCCACGGGCAACATTTTCTTCCCGGCGCGATCGCTTGTACCATTGTTTTATTCGATATTTTGCCGCCGAACTTCTGACAAAGTTCAACCAATCCAAACTCGGATGGCAGTTCTTTTGGGTAAGAACTTCTACAATATCCCCATTTTGTAGCCGCGTTGACAAAGATACCATTCGCCCATTCACCCGCGCCCCTGAACAATGGTTTCCTACTTCGGTATGAATCCGATAAGCAAAATCTACAGTGGTGGAACCGGGACTTAAAGGAACAACATCTCCCTTAGGGGTGAAGACATAGACATCATCTTCAAATAGATTATCTTTGATGCTATCAAGATATTCTTGGGCATCCTTAAGATCAGTTTGCCATTCAAGCAGTTGTCGCAGCCAAGTAAACTTGTCATCCGTCCCTGTCAAATGGCTAATACTAGAACCTCCCGTTTCTTTGTACTTCCAATGGGCGGCAATCCCGTACTCGGCGATATGATGCATTTCGATTGTCCGAATTTGCACCTCTAAAGGACGGCCAGTTAGTCCAATCACCCCAGTATGTAACGACTGATAACGGTTAGGCTTTGGCAGCCCAATGTAGTCTTTAAATCTCCCAGGAATTGGGCGAAAAGCATCATGAACCACCGCCAACGCCCGATAGCATTCCTCATTAGTTTGAACAATAATCCGCAGCGCCGCCAAATCGTAAATTTCATGAAATTCTTTTTGCTGGCGGTGCATTTTTTGGTAAATGCTATAAAGGTGCTTGGGACGACCGCTAATATCCTGAAAGCGGATTCCGGCTTGCTGCAAACGTTCTTGCAACATTTTCGTAGCTTTAGCCAATTTCTCTTCTCGCGCCGTTCGTTTTTCGGAAACAAGCTCCTGCATTTGACGGAAAGCTTCCGGTTCCAAATACTTAAAAGCCAAATCTTCCAGTTCCCATTTAATTCGCCAAATCCCCAAGCGATTGGCTAAAGGCGCAAAAATATCTCGCGTTTCTTGGGCACTGCGGCGGCGGCTGGCCTCGGACATATATTGTAAAGTTCGCATATTATGCAAACGATCTGCCAATTTCACTACAATTACCCGAATATCTTGCGCCATTGCCAAAAACATTCGCCGGAAATTTTCGGCTTGACTTTCGGTTTTGCTGGTGAAATTAATTTTAGAAAGCTTGGTGACACCTTCAACCAATTGCCGCACTTCTGCGCCAAAACGTTCTTCTATTTCTTGACTTGTTACTTCTGTATCTTCAACGACATCATGAAGAAACCCAGCTGCTATCATAGCAGCACTGCCTCCAAAATCATGCAGCAAGTCGGCTACAGCAACGGGATGAGCGATGTATGGTTCTCCCGATTTGCGATATTGACCTTGATGCAGTTGGTAAGCAAATTCAAATGCGCGACCAATTAAGACTGCATCACTGTGCTTTCGGTCATCTTCCGGTGCGCCACTACTTGTGGATGACTCCTTCAAACATTTCTTTAACCATTCTGGAATGGTTAGATCAATTGATGAATTTATAGCTAGACTGCTCATACAATTGGGTTGGTATAGGATTGGTAGATAAGTGAATGATAAATAAAACTGGCAGCATCAATCTTAGAAGATGCTGTCGCCCAGAGACGGGTAAAAAACCAATGTAAGGATGATTTTCCAATTGCCGATAGCGTAGCGTAAAGCCTTCTCTACGAGAGGCTGCGCCAACGGCATAGATTCGCTTAGAGCGACGCAGGAGCGTCCGGTAGTCATCCAATTTGAGTTTCAAGGTTCATAAAGAAAATCCATTGATGGCAAACAAAGCCCCAAATCCTGATTTGAGGCTTTTAGTGCTGATAAGTCTTTAAGAAAGTTTATTGTAGAAGAAAAATTACTTGACATTAATACTATCTTAACTAGCACCGGATGTCTTTAAACCCTGAGAAATATTTGGCACTCGTAACCTTGCTAGAGCAATTACGTTCCGATGCCGCAACTACCCAAATTGTTGCACCAGAACTGCGGCAGCGTGTAGCCTCGTTGCAGCAATTCTTTGGGGAGCAGATTGTACCTTTGGCTGATGAAAACTGGCGAGTGCAATCTTATCAAACCGAAATGAGCAAGCAACTGCGCTTGTTGGCAATAGATGTGATGTTTTTGCAAGGAGCGCGGCAAGCATCTACTGCACAAACGAGACTTCAAACGATTAGCGATCGCTTGACAACCCTCATCCAATACTGTGATGCCATCCTGCAACCAGAAGCGGAAGGAGAAAAATAACAATTGTTCACCTTTTTCTCTAATTTCTCCATCATCTCATTTATGACCTGTGATGGAAAGTTATTTTGGTAACAAGTTGGGAGTGGGCATTGGGCATTGGGCATTGAAAAGAGGCAGAGCGGCGGGGGGCAGGGTGCAAAGGGGAAAATTCTTCTTCCCCTGCTTCCCCTGCCTCCCCTGCCTCCCCCGCCCCCTCATCTCCCATTCTCAATCCCTTTGAGGAGAAGATTTATTGTGCGGCGCATGTATGCTTCTACCGGCTCGGTTGTGGGTTTGAATATCAGTGCATAATATAGTGACCCGCTCACAAGGTCAATAATTAAGTCTACGTCTGCATCCTTGTGAATTTCGCCTCTAGACTTGGCACGCTCAAGTACTTTAGAAAAGGCTTCGCGTCGGAGTTTTGTATATTTTGTCCAGTAAACCTCTGCAAACTGAGGATTGCTAGACGCTGTACTAATTATCAAAGCCAGTGTCTGACGACCAAGGGGACTATCTATTTTTTTGGCGGCATTATTTATCAAAATATCCATGTCTCCCCAAAACCTGCCAGTATCAGGGATCACTAAATCATCTCTCAAACTTTCTATCGCGTCTGCAACTAGTTCTTCTTTGGAAGTGTAACGCCTATAGATAGTCGTTTTACCAACTCCAGCACGAGAAGCGATCGCTTCTATACTCATGCTTTCATATCCTACCTCTGCAAGCAGATCCAAAGTCGCTTGCACAATAGCCTGATTGGCGTGAATGCTGCGTGGTCTTCCAGAGGGGCTATTGATTTGCTTATTCATAAAAATATTATCCCCAAGCAATATCTTATTGGCCATTTGCTTCTAGCTTTGGGCATAGAAAGTAGCTTACAGGAAACAAATAAGCCCTATAACCCAATTCTCATGCATGAAAACAGCAGTAGTGACCATCCATCCTTAGCATAGGTATTTCTGCTACTTTTCATTGAATTTTCTCTTGACCATTTCAATATGATACGCTACGGTAGCGTATATATACAAAATTTAATTTTAGCTTTAGCATCAGTGTCCTAACTAAAGCATTGCTTGACATTTCCCAAATATTATTTATGTAATAATGGCTACCAATATTAAAAGTTCTAGTTTTGACGAATTTGGTTATGTCCACGGGCCATTGAAGTGGGCGATCGCTTTCACGGCTTCCCTTGGTGCTATTTTAGAAGTAATTGATACCAGTATTGTTAACGTAGCTCTCACTGATATCCAAGCGACTTTGGGTGCAACTGTCAGTGAAGTGGGTTGGGTAGTTAGCGGATATGCGATCGCTAACGTGGTCTTAATTCCCTTATCTGCATGGTTGGGAGATTACTTTGGACGTAAAACCTACTTTATCTTCTCGCTGATTGGTTTTACCATTTCCTCCGTTTTATGTGGGCTGTCCTTCAATCTACCGATGTTGATCGTTGCTCGAATTCTCCAAGGTTTATGCGGTGGCGGTTTGCTAGCGAAAGCCCAGGCGATTTTGTTCGAGACTTTTCCCCCGGCTGAACAAGGTTTAGCCCAAGCAGTTTTTGGTGTAGGTGTAATTGCTGGCCCGGCAATTGGCCCAACATTGGGAGGATTCTTAGTAGATGGTTTAGGCTGGCGCTGGATTTTCTTTGTTAACATTCCCTTTGGGATCATCGCAGTAGCGATGTCTTTGGCGTTTTTGCCAAAGAATAAAGCCAGGAAGGATACCCAAAATCAAGCTGTTGATTGGTGGGGGATTGGATTTTTAATCGTGGCTGTGGGTAGCTTACAAACTGTATTAGAAGAAGGGGAGCAAGATGACTGGTTTTCTTCTAGTTTTATTGTCACTCTGACGATTGTCGGTATTATCGGCTTGGGGTTGTTTATTTGGCGAGAACTAAAAACAGATCACCCGGCTGTGGATTTGAGAGTTTTGCGTCACCGTTCTTTAGCTGCGGGAAGCGTTCTCTCAGCAGTAGTGGGTATGGGACTTTATGGCGCACTTTTTGCTGTGCCAATATTTGCTCAGAGTGTGCTGCAATTTACGGCAACACAAACAGGATTATTATTAGCACCTGGGGCTTTAGCGTCTGCGATCGTTATGGTTTTATTAGGCAAACTGTCTAGTATAGTTGATGCCCGATTTTTAATTGCACTGGGCGCTGTCGGATCATCTGGAGTCATGTTTCAATTGGCGACAATTACCCCACAAACAGGTACAGATGATTTATTCTGGCCATTGGTATGGCGTGGGGCTTTTACCGTGTTGATGTTTCTGCCTTTGAGTTTGGCAGTTTTAGGGCCGCTACCCAAACAAGATGTTTCAGCCGGTTCTGGTTTCTACAACCTGACTCGACAATTAGGTGGCAGTATCGGCATTGCCCTACTTACTACTCTGCTTGACCAAAGACAGACTTTTCATCGAGCCATCTTGTTAACTAAACTTAGCCCTTATGACCCAGAAACCAATCAGCGTCTAGATTTACTCAATGGGGCACTCCAAAGCCAAGGCATGGATGCGGCAACAGCGCAACAACAGGCACTAGCTTTATTAAGTCAAACAGTAGATATTCAATCAGCTGTCTTATCTTACGCAGATTGTTTTCGAGTCGTAGGCGTAGGGTTCCTTTGCTCATTACCTCTGTTATTGTTCCTGGGCAAAGGCGGTGCAGGAGCGAAAGCGCCAATTGGTCACTAGTGGTCTGTCCCATCAAAATTAATGGGACAGACCACTAGGGATAAATAGCGATCGCATCCCAATTTTAAATTCTTTGATTGCAAAACTACGTAAAAACACGGCTTCCCAATTATTTTCTACTGAGAAGTCATAGAAAAAAGTTAATATACAGGGACTCATTTGTATTAAAATCAAAAGCCCTACTCAGTTTTGAGCAGGGCTATATGAAGTTTTATTATTAAAATTAGAAATCTTTATCTTAGAAAAAGTTCATTATTGTAATTATGCCAGCGCTAGTCAACATCATTAAAGCACCCATGATTATAGATTCACCTAAGCGATTGGGGGATTTTGAAGTGTTCATTTAAGTAAAATCCTTTTTATTAATTGTTCCTTAACCATATCAAAATCAGTATAAATATCTATAAAAGCATTGTAAAACTTAAATTACCGTAAAGTTTCTTAGTAATTACTTAATTTATACTTAAATATTTTTACTTATGTATTCCTTTTGACTGAATCCTAAAAATAGGACAACGCCCAATTCCCCATACCCCATATTGATAATGTAGTAATTTCCGAACAGAATAATTACCTTATCTCCGAGCGGAATATGGGCCTTTGTGGAGTAAAATAAATCTTAGTCAAGGTAAAAATATTTGAACAGAAGATTATCATGACAGTATCCACGGCATCTAGAAACCAAGCGATCGCTTTTGACTTAGATACATTAAATCAGCAATTTGAAACTGCCACTCCCAAAGAAATACTGGCATGGTCTATAGAAAATATCCCAACGGGACTGGTGCAAACAAGTGCCTTTAACGTGGATGATATGATAATCACCCATATTCTTTACACTGAACTGAAGCATCCAGTTCCTGTGATATTTCTCGACACTTTGCACCACTTCCCTGAAAGCCTAGAATTAGTAGCCAAAGCCAAACAAATTTACAACCTGGATTTGCAAACTTTCAAAACTCCAGACGTAGACACCCGCGAAGCCTTTGAAGCGAAGTACGGTGACAAACTTTGGGACAAGGATATTGCCCAATTCCACCACATTACAAAAATTGAACCACTATTACGGGGTCTAGACGAACTCAACAGCGTCGCTTGGATTACCGGTCGCCGCCGTGACCAAGCAGTAACCCGTGCGAATATGCCTATATTTGAATTTGACGGTAAAGGTCGGCTGAAAGTAAATCCTATCGCTACTTGGACACGCAAAGATAGTTGGGTTTACGTGGCTGAACATGGAGTCATTTACAACCCCCTTCACGACAAAGGTTATCCCAGCATCGGCGATGAACCCATCACCACTAAAGTAGGCGAAGGCGAAGACGAACGCGCCGGACGTTGGCGGGGAAGTGATAAAACAGAATGCGGAATTCATATTTAGTTGTTATGTATTGGTCATTAGTCATTAATATTTAGACAAATGACTAATGACTAAGGATAAATATGATTAAAATCCTCCATCTTTCCGATATCCACATGGGAAGCGGCTTCTCTCACGGACGAATTAATCCAGAAACGGGATTAAATACACGATTGGAGGATTTTGTCAATACCTTGTCTATATGTATTGACCGGGCGCTGACAGATGCTGTTGATATGGTGATATTTGGTGGCGATGCTTTCCCAGATGCTACACCACCGCCTTATGTACAACAAGCGTTTGCCAGCCAATTTCGCCGTCTCATGGATGCCAATATTCCAACAGTGCTGTTGGTAGGCAATCACGACCAACACTCTCAAGGACAGGGAGGCGCGAGTTTAAATATTTACCGCACTTTGGGAGTGCCAGGATTTGTTGTCGGTGACACAGTAACTACTCACTGCATCGAAACCCGTAATGGCAAAGTGCAAGTAATCACGCTTCCTTGGCTTACCCGTTCAACTCTGATGACTCGCCAAGAGACTGAAGGTTCATCTTTGGCGGAAGTCAACCAACTATTAACAGAACGCCTGCGAGTTGTTCTAGAAGGGGAAATTCGCCGTCTTGACCCCAATGTGCCAACTATCCTTTTGGCTCACTTGATGTCTGACAATGCTGCTTTGGGTGCAGAACGCTTTTTGGCAGTAGGTAAAGGCTTTACTCTGCCCTTATCTTTACTGACGCGACCTTGTTTTGATTATGTAGCCTTGGGACACGTCCACCGCCACCAAAATCTGAATAAATCCAACAACCCGCCAGTGATTTATCCAGGAAGCATTGAGAGGGTAGATTTTAGTGAAGAAAAAGAAGACAAAGGCTATGTGATGATAGAGCTGGAGCGGGGGAAGGTTGAATGGGAATTTTGTCCCTTAACAGTTCGGACTTTCCGCACCATTGAAGTGGATGTCTCGAAAGCAGATGATCCGCAAGGGGTGTTAATGAAAGCGATCGCTAAGTATGATATTCAAGATGCTGTAGTGCGGCTAATTTACAAACTCCGCTCCGAGCAGATGGATTTAATTGACAGTTCTTCTCTACATACTGCTTTAAGTCCCGCTCATACATACACCATTCAAGCAGAATTAGTAAGTCAATTAGCCAGACCCCGCATTCCTGAATTGACTGCAAGTAGCAGCATCGACCCAATGGAAGCCTTGAAAACTTACTTGAACAATCGTGAAGACCTTAAAGATATAGCAACCTCAATGATGGACGCAGCACAGAAGTTGTTAGCAGATGATGTAGAAGTTTGGCTGGAAGCAACAACTAGTGAATAAGTTCAAGTAATTCGTAACTCGTAATTACCATTTAAGCTACCCTAGATGGGGTTCTTTGAAAAGAGGTTAACACCCTATGATGAATTGTCCGATATCGGTTAGGATAATCCATCAATTAGAGGAAAAACTTCAAGCACGCTTAATCGCGCTGCAACCTGAAAATCACCCAAATATAAATTTGGACAGACTTTATAGGAGTTTGCTACTCTACATATCAATTGTTGTTTTTCTTCTAGCTAGAGGAAATTTTAGACTCAGTACATAAAGTTATCGAGCCTTGAATAAGCTATTTTTTACAGGTAAATCTTTTCGTTTTATGGCTTTTGTCCTACCGCTAATCATCTGGTGGGGATACAAAGAAGTACAAAACCAAATTGTACAGCCGCAAGCAGTTGTAGTGTTGGGTGGTTCAACGAGACGTTTAGAGCGAGAAAAGTTTACGGCCGAATTCGTTCGCCAGCATCCAAATATACCAATTTGGATTACTGGGGGTAGTCCAGCTAGATTCACCCAACATGTGTTTACCAAAGCTGGTGTTGATCCCAAACGTTTACACTTGGACTATGAAGCCGTAGATACTGTTACTAATTTTACTACGTTGGTAGATGATTTGCAATCTCGCGGCATCAAGAGCGTTTATTTAATTACTTCAGATTTCCACATGCGTCGGGCTTGTGTCATCGGCGAAATTATTTTGGGTAGTCGAGGTATTTATTTAAAACCAGTGCCCGTTCCTTCTGAAAAACCCCCTGAATCTATCGAAAAATCTGTTCGTGATGGAGCTAGAGCGATACTTTGGCTAGCAACTGGTTACACTGGTGTGAATGTAGTTAAAAATAAACGGTAAATCAAACCAATTGTGGATTTTAGAATTGAAAATCTTTCGATTCAGAAGGTTTATCGATTTCAAACGATACAAAGTATTCCAATTTTGTATAATTTATGAGAATTTGCCCGATCTTGATCTTAAGTCAATACAGGCAAATTCAGAAAACTAATGCCAATAATATTGAAATTAGCTTAGTAATAATAGACACATAAAAGTAGAATTGCCGAAAACTAGCGCAACCCCAATCTTCAAAGAACACAATATAAAAACCAATTAGCAAAAATTGGTAATTTGTTTGCCTAGTAAATACTTTATGTCCATCAAAGTTTTGAGCAGCAGCTCGGGTGGCTCGAATTTCTCTGTGTAATTTAGGGAAAAAACGCCCCAAGATATCTTACAATTTGATACCCTAGCTTAAACAGATTTGAGAAAAATTAAAGCGTGGAAATTCAACTTGGACGGGGAAAAACAGCTCGCAGAGCTTACGGGATAGATGAGATTGCTCTAGTCCCTGGTAACAGAACACTAGACCCCAGTTTGGCAGATACTAAGTGGCGTATTGGCAATATTGAGCGAGAAATCCCGATAATTGCCAGTGCGATGGATGGTGTTGTAGATGTTCGCATGGCTGTACGTTTGTCACAGTTAGGAGCATTAGGTGTTTTGAATTTAGAGGGTATTCACACTCGCTATGCTGATCCAGACCCCATATTAGATCGGATTGCCTCTGTGGGCAAAGATGAATTTGTCGGGCTGATGCAAGAACTCTATGCCGAACCAATAAAGCCAGAATTAATTGAACAACGGATTCAGGAAATTAAACAACAAGGTGGCATTGCGGCGGTAAGTGCGACTCCAGCCGGTGCAAGTAAATACGGTGAGGCGGTGGCAAAAGCTGGAGCAGATTTATTTTTTGTACAGGCTACGGTAGTTTCTACTGCACATCTGTCACCAGAGTCTTTAGTACCACTTGATTTAGCAGAATTTTGCCGTTCCATGCCCATCCCCGTAGTGTTGGGGAATTGTGTAACTTACGAAGTCACTTTGAATTTGTTGAAAGCTGGCGCGGCTGGGGTACTTGTAGGAATTGGGCCTGGTGCAGCTTGTACGTCCCGTGGGGTGTTGGGTGTGGGTGTACCACAGGCGACTGCGATCGCAGATTGTGCCGCAGCACGAGATGATTACTACAAGGAAACTGGCAACTACATTCCCATTATTGCTGATGGCGGTTTAATCACCGGTGGCGACATTTGTAAATGTATCGCCTGCGGTGCCGATGGTGTGATGATTGGTTCCCCCTTTGCTAGAGCCGCAGAAGCCCCAGGACGAGGTTATCATTGGGGCATGGCCACTCCCAGCCCAGTCTTGCCCCGTGGTACCCGCATTCGCGTTGCCACTACCGGTAGCCTAGAGCAAATACTCGTTGGCCCAGCAGGGCTAGATGATGGCACTCACAATCTTTTAGGAGCCTTAAAGACCAGTATGGGCACTTTAGGAGCCAAAAATATTAAAGAAATGCAACAAGTGGAAGTTGTGATTGCGCCTTCTTTATTAACCGAGGGGAAAGTTTACCAAAAAGCTCAACAATTAGGTATGGGGAAATAAAATTGGGGCATGGGGCATGGGGCATTGGGAAGAGACAAGGGGACAAGGGTAAGGGAAAGACTGATTGCAAGTTTTGTTTTTCACCTTGTCCCCCTGCCCCCTGCCCCTCTGCCTCTTTCCACTCCCCAATTCTTCAATAAATTTTTCCAGCCCCCTAAACAATTGCTGGAAAAATTCTATATCTCGCCTACAATAGAGATAGCGGAGACGAATGTTTCCGTTCACTCCTCACACCACACTCCGCCCGGACTACTGTTCGGGCGGTTCCTTATGTTTATAAATAAAATAAGAGAGCTTCTTTGCAAATGTACATCCTCGCACTTCCAAGCTGAGGTTTTTGCTATGGTAGAATTTTCACCAAGTTCAGATATTATTGACGAAGGTTTTAGGCATGTCAACAGCCGCGCAAGTTACCGATTCTAGTTTCAAGCAAGAAGTACTCGACAGCGATGTACCCGTTTTAGTTGACTTTTGGGCACCCTGGTGCGGACCATGCCGTATGGTAGCTCCTGTTGTCGATGAAATCTCCGAACAGTACAAAGGTCAAATCAAAGTCGTCAAAGTCAACACGGATGAAAATCCTCAAGTTGCTAGTCAGTACGGCATCCGCAGTATTCCCACATTAATGATTTTTAAAGATGGACAGAAAGTGGATATGGTAGTTGGCGCTGTGCCTAAGACTACATTAGCTTCCACTCTCGAAAAGTATCTTTGAAACTCAATTGGCAATAAACTCCTCTTGAGTTATCCATCTTGTTCTAAGTTTAGGTTAATTTTTATAAACAAGTTTGAGAGGCGCGAATTTCTCGTTTCTCAAACTTATTTATATTTGTATACAGTTTCAGAATATTTTTAGGAGTTTTCTAGCTCAAAAATAACTCCCTAATTCCTGTACTACCAATTTCAACCGCTAGCGCCGCCAACAAAAAACCTAAAAGTTGAGTCACAATCACTCCACCTTCTGCACCAATCCACTGGTCAATCACGTTTGCTAAACGCAAAATTAACCAAGTGACAAACATCGCTCCTAAGATACCTACCACGACAGCAATATGCGGACTCTGTGATTTCGACATCAACAACATCACCGTTGTCAAAGTCCCAGGCCCAGCTAACAGTGGTAAAGCTAATGGAGTAATTGCGACATCGCGTCCCTCTTCAATAATCGGCTGATCTAATTCTCCACGCAGCATTTGTAAAGCAATTAACAGCAACAATAATCCTCCTGCTACTCGCAAAGAACCGATACTAATTTCCAAGTAATTTAAAATTATTTGCCCTGCAAAGGCAAATAGCAAAAGAACTATGATCGCAATGACAATTGCTTTGTCTATAACTTTGTTTCTTTGGTCTGGCATCATGCCTTTAGTCAAAACTAAAACAATCGGTATATTGCCCACAGCATCCGCCAAGACAAACACAGCGATAAATGTTTGAATGAGAATAGGAATATCCACAGTAGACAGTTTTTATCAAGGTTTAATCACAACCTAATCTTTATCTTGCTTCGTTTGCTATAACCCAGAGGAAGATTAAGATCAGCATAAAACAAGTCTGGTAAAGAAAATCTTGGCTGAAGCATTTCTAATTAAGTTCCACAGATGTTGAAGTAACGATATATTTTGATAATCACTTTTCCATAAATCAACTGTTCGTTGTTGAATCTATGAAGTCTTATTTAGCCGCCGCTATTCAATTGACCAGTGTGCCTGATCTACAAAAAAATTTGGCACAGGCAGAAGAATTAATAGAGCTTGCCGTGCGTCAAGGTGCTGAATTGGTAGGTTTGCCAGAAAACTTTTCCTATATGGGAGAAGAAAAAGACAAACTCGCGCAAGGTGATGCGATCGCTCTTGAAAGTGAAAAGTTTCTCAAAAAAATGGCTCAACGCTTTCAAATTACGATCTTGGGCGGCAGCTTTCCAGTTCCGGTAGACAATACAGGCAAAGTTTATAACACCACTCTACTTATCGACCCAAACGGTCAAGAACTTGCCCGCTACTGCAAAGTACACCTATTTGATGTTGATGTCCCCGACGGCAACACCTATCGGGAATCCAGCACGGTTGTGGCTGGTACGCAATTACCACCTGTCCATTTTTCAGAAAAGCTTGGTAATTTAGGGCTTTCCATTTGTTATGATGTCCGCTTCCCGGAACTGTACCGTCATCTGGCAGACAAGGGAGCCGATGTTATCTTTATTCCCGCCGCCTTTACTGCTTTTACAGGCAAAGACCACTGGCAAGTATTACTACAAGCCAGAGCCATCGAAAATACCGCCTACGTCATTGCTCCTGCCCAAACAGGCAATAACTACGCCCGCCGTCTAACCCACGGCCACGCCGTTATTATCGACCCTTGGGGCGTAATTTTAGCCGATGCCGGAGAAAAACCGGGAATTGCGATCGCAGAAATCAAGCCTACTAGGCTCGAACAAGTGCGCCGTCAAATGCCATCTTTACAACACCGGGTGTTCTAGGGAGTAGAGGCAGAGGAGCAGGGAGCAGGGGGCAGGGAGCAATTAAAGTTTTCCCCCTCTGACTCTTCTCAATGCCCAATGCCCATTCCAGCCTTTATAAATAAAACAAAAAACCGGGTAAATACCCGGTTTCTGACAACATTAAAGTTATCAGTTTTTTAGGAGCATAGCAGGACTATGCTCCTATTTATTTGTTGTCAAAATTAAACTTTAGCAGCTGACTTGGTAACAACGTTGAGTTCACCCTTAGCATACTTAGCAGCAAAATCTTCCAAAGAAATTTGTTTAATCTTGCTTGCGTTGCCAGCAGTACCAAATTGCTGATAGCGTTCAGCACAAACCTTCTGCATGTATGTAATAGAAGGCTTGAGGAAGTGACGGGGGTCAAACTCCTCTGGTTTTTTAGCCAAAGCTTCACGTACAGCAGCAGTAATAGCCAAACGGTTATCAGTATCAATGTTTACTTTACGTACACCGCTCTTGATCCCTTTTTGGATTTCTTCTACAGGTACACCGTAGGTTTCAGGAATTGCACCACCATACTGGTTAATCAGTGCAAGCAAATCTTCAGGTACAGAAGAAGAACCGTGCATTACCAAGTGGGTGTTAGGCAGACGGCGGTGAATTTCTTCAATGCGGCTGATTGCCAAAATTTCCCCAGTCGGCTTACGGGTAAACTTGTAAGCACCGTGGCTTGTGCCAATGGCAACTGCCAAAGCATCTACTTGGGTTGCTTCTACGAAGTCAACAGCTTCATCGGGGTCAGTTAGCAGTTGTGAGTGGTCGAGTGTACCTTCAAAGCCGTGACCATCTTCAGCTTCACCAGCACCAGTTTCTAGAGAACCCAAACAACCGAGTTCACCTTCAACGCTGACACCCAAAGCATGAGCTACATTTACAACTTCGCGGGTAACATTAACGTTGTACTCGAAGCTGGCGGGGGTTTTCGCATCAGCTTCTAAAGAACCATCCATCATCACGCTGGTGAAGTTGTTCTTAATTGCTGAGTAGCAGGTAGCAGGCGCATTACCATGATCTTGGTGCATGACAATGGGAATGTGAGGATAGGTTTCTACGGCTGCCAAAATCAGGTGGCGTAGAAAGTTTTCTCCTGCATAATTACGAGCGCCGCGTGAAGCTTGTAAAATTACGGGGCTATCTGTCTCGACAGCAGCTTTCAGGATTGCCTGAATCTGCTCCAAATTGTTAACGTTGAAAGCTGGGATGCCGTAACCGTTTTCAGCTGCGTGATCCAACAGCAGCCGCAGTGGTACAAGCGCCATAGATAGTCCTCCTAATGTGGTTGTCAGCTAGTCGGTCTGAGAGAAGCGTAATTATTACGCTAAATCTTAAGAGTTTTTTCAACTTATAGGAAATTATAACTAGTGTCGTGTGTCTATGTTGAAAAAGTTTATGCCATCGTTACTATAACTGTGTTCTATACTCTTGTACTATGAACCATAGTTACTCTGTATTGCTGTAGATTTAGTTACCCTACAGCTAGTAGCTCTGGTAGCCCAGTATCCCAAATGGTTATCTTAAAGCATCGCACTCCTAAACTATTTTGGCAAATCTACAAGCGATCGCATCAGGCAAAAGGCTCTAGTCTCTGGACAAATGCTGCGTGTTCAGGAGATTGCAAGCCTGTTTGTAAAACAGTCAACACGGACTGCATATTCCCCGCTAATAACTCTGTAACCCCTAACCACAACCCTGGAAAAATTTGACTTCGTAGAATACCGTTACTATCAGTAGCCAACTCTACATACTCGCCCTGTTCCAAATAGAACCAGGTCAATTTCTGATCGAGTACTTGCCAAACGATATATTCTTTGACTCCATTGCGGCGATAGGCTTGTTTTTTTGCATGGAGGTCGATGGCGACACTACTAGCAGCAATTTCGACAATTAACTCTGGTGCGCCTTCAATATAATCATCTTCACTCAGCCTTGCTTGACCTCCCGCTTCTGGGTTGATTAGAAGTACAGCATCTGGTTGAGGTTCGTTATCTAAGTCTAAGCGCACAGTGGGTTCTACTGCTGACGCTACACCAGGTGTAGCCGCTTCGTAAGTAAATAACCAACCAACAATCCAACCGTGCGGTTGGCCGTGACTTCTAAAACGCAAAGCAGCAGGCATGTAGACAATTCCCTCAATCAATTCGGCTTTTTTCAAGTTAGGCATGGCGTTGTAGCGACGCTCAAATTCATAAAGGCTGAGTTTGTCGCCATTTTCTAGAAGGGGAATTGTCCAATGCTGTGGAAGTGCTTTTACCATGACAATGGTGTTTGGGATTAGTCTACGCCTATCATACCGAATTGCAGAAATTTCTTGAATGCTGCGATCGCCTTCTTTTAATCCAAGTAATATTGTGTTAATTTTATGGGTCGCCCGGGATTCGAACCCGGAACTAATCGGTTAAAAGCCGAGTACTCTACCGTTGAGTTAGCGACCCTTTCGCTGCATTTCGCAACTTTGCCATCATAGCACAGATATCTGTAGATTTGTAAAGAGGTTTAGAAAAAATTAGCAGTCAACCTTATAGATGCTGTATGGCTAGCTCCTGGTGCTAACACAGTCAGGTTATCACCAGTATTGAGAGAGTTACGGGTGGCACTCCACGGTTCTAGACAGTAGAACTCTTTGCCTTTGACTGTCCAAAATACCAGGTAGGTAGAGAAATTATCATAATCCAAAGTGAGTTTTAACTTCCGGCTGCCATCTATGGCAGTCGCCGATTGACTCGTTAACTGTCCAAAGGCAAAATCAATTTCATCACGGCTAAAGTCAAAATTGCCGTCAAAAGAATGAATTTCCTTAGTTAGATTGTTTTGATACTGCTTAGAGGGAATTTCAAGCTCTAACTGAGTTTTATCACCACAGAGAAAGTAGGGATGGAAACCAGCCGAAAAAGGCATTGGTGTGGATGACAAGTTTTTATACTGCTGGCGGACTTCTAAGGTGTTACCTTGAAGTTCGTAGGTGAAAACCAGCTGAAAATCAAAAGGATAAACTGCCTTAGTTTGTTCATTGCTATCAAGAACAACAGTGAGACTAGCTTTATCTCCAGTTTCTTGTTCTGTTACTTTCCAGGGCAATTCACGGGCAAAACCGTGTTGTTTGAGAGTATATTGTTGCCCGTTGTGAGTGTAAGTATTATCTGGTAAATTGCCACAAATAGGAAACAAAATTGGATTCCCACCTCTGACAGTCAACTCAGGATGAGTAAAACGTTCAGTGTCCAGGTAAAAAATCTCTTGCCCTTGAATGCGCCAACGAGTGATGATACCACCGCGTTCTGGTACGACTTCTAATTGAGAACCTGCGGCTTCATCAGAAAGAATGTAGGTCTTGTACTGTTGCTGTTGAACTGCAATACTAAACACAAATTTTAGTCCTGGGGTATTGGGTATTGGGGATTAGGGATTAAAGATTGGGTATTGGGTATCGGGGATTAGGGATTAGAGATTGGGGATTAGAATAACTTTTTCCCAGTCCCTAGTCCCCAGCCCGTAGTTCCCAGTACCTAGTACACAATCCCCATTCCCTAGAATTTACTCGTCTTCTGCAAACACGAAACGATATAACTCGCTGGGGTCTGGTTCTGGGCTGCTTTCGGCAAATTTAACCGCTTCGTCGATTACATCCTGAATTTTACGATCAATTGCTTTGATTTCTCCCTCATCCGCCAGGTTTTGCTCCAGCAAATAAGCTGCCAACTTCTTAATTGGGTCACGGGCGAACCAAAATTCTTTCTCCGCCTTGCTTCGCATTTCATCTGGGTCAGCCAAGGAGTGACCCCGGAAGCGGTAGGTAAGCGCTTCTATTAATGTTGGGCCTTCACCTGCGCGGGCACGGGCTACAGCTTCTTGAGCCACGGCTCTAACTGCTAGCACATCCATGCCATCTACTTCCACGCCCACCATGTTAAATGCACTGGCTTTTTTATAAATCTCTGGCTGGGAAGTGGCTCGTTCGTGAGACATTCCAATGGCCCACTTATTATTTTCGACTACAAAAAGAATTGGCAGTTTCCATAAGGCTGCCATATTTAGCGTCTCGAAAAACTGACCGTTGTTAGCTGCACCGTCGCCAAAAAAGCAAGCTGTCACTTGGTCAGCATTCTTATCTCCTAATACTTCGCGGCGATATTTACTTTGAAAAGCCGCTCCAGCTGCTACAGGAATTCCCTCAGCCACAAAAGCGTAGCCACCGAGCAAACGATGTTCGGCAGAAAACATGTGCATGGAACCACCGCGCCCTTTGCTGCAACCTGTGGCTTTGCCAAATAATTCTGCCATTACCTCTTTTGCTGGTACACCCGCACTGAGAGCATGAACGTGGTCGCGGTAAGTACTACAAACGTAATCTTCACCCGGTCGCATTGATTGCACAACACCACTGCAAACTGCTTCTTGACCGTTGTACAAATGGACAAAACCAAACATTTTGCCCCTATAGTACATTTCAGCGCACTTGTCTTCAAACAAGCGCCCTAGTACCATATCCTCATACAACCGTAACCCTTCTTCTTTAGTAATGTGCGTAGTAGCAGGATTAAAAGTGGGTAAAGTACGCTCTTGAACCATTATTTTTGAGTATCCCTGTTGTACAACTTAAACTTACGGTCTTAAATAAGTTGGTCTGATAACACCTCGGCTTTTAACAGGCTAGCGTTTGCAAGACTCAACAATCAAACTTTATTTATGCACCAAAAAAGGATCTTAGGGAATAGCTGAATTTTTAATTTTTTGATTTTTAAGTTTTCAGCCCATGTCCCGTGAGGATTTGACTCCAAATCAGTTACGAGTAGTAAGTACTGAGTGAAAAAAATTATAAGTACTACCTCTGACTCATTACTTCTTACTCAGACGGGCTAAACCATAGCTATCCGCTAACAGCACTCCTAAATATTCCCCTTCATAGACTAGCAATCAAGATAGACTGCTTTCTGCATATCCATTAACAATTTAAAAAAAGGAGGCAAAATCTATATATCCAAATAGGTAATTGTAATTAAAGGTAAATTATGATATGATTTTTTTCTCTAGTTATCAGGGTAACAAATTTCCAATAGTGGTGTTTTATTGACCTTCTAGTTGGAAAGTCCCGAAAAAATCAATCATCAATAGATTCTTGCAACCACAACAATTATGCCGTGATTAAAAGCGGTAGTTGTGGTTTGTGCTATCGAAGGCTGATAATAGTTGTGTTAAATAAAAATACTAAGAATTAAAACAAACAACTGAGGCTTTCTAGGCGAAAGCAAAAAATTAGTACTAAAATGTGACTCAAAATTTCGGGAAGGTACAAAACAAGTTGTTGCAATATACACTTGTAGAGTAAATTCTATACGGCATTGTTATGGCACGGTTTTACAGGCCTGGAACGCTCTAGGTGAATTATGTTGATCACGGTGCAGGGGAAGTAGGCTGTGCGAATTCCGCTAGATTACTACCGAATTTTAGGACTACCGTTGGCGGCAAGTGATGAACAATTGCGGCAGGCATACAGCGATCGCATTGTACAATTGCCTCGACGTGAGTATTCTCAGGCAGCAATTTCTTCTCGTAAACAACTCATAGAAGAAGCTTACGTGGTTTTATCAGATCCAAAACAACGCAGTACCTACGATCATCTCTATCTTACCCACGCCTATGACCCTGATAACCTTGCTGCTGCCGCAGTAGCAAAGGAAAATCGTCCAGAAAGCACCAAAAGGGGTAGCGACACCCAAAGTTTGGGTATCGAAATTAGCCAAGACGAATTAGTTGGCGCTTTGTTAATTTTGCAAGAGTTGGGCGAATACGAGCTTGTATTGAAACTGGGTCGTCCCTACCTGGTAAATAAAAATGGCGCTAAAAGTGTAATAAAAAGTAATAATTTAGCAGACGAAGAAATATACGAAAGCGCTGAACATCCAGATGTTGTTCTCACTGTTGCCCTTGCTTGTCTAGAATTAGGTCGTGAACAGTGGCAGCAAGGTCATTACGAAAATGCCGCCATATCCCTAGAAACTGGTCAAGAACTCTTAGTACGCGAAGGGTTGTTCACTAGTGTACAGGCAGAAATTCAGGCGGATCTTTACAAATTGCGACCATATCGAATTTTGGAGTTGTTAGCACTACCTCAAGAAAAAACTGCCGAACGAAGCCAAGGCTTGGAATTATTGCAAAACCTTTTAGAAGATCGTGGTGGCATTGATGGCACTAACAATGATGAATCTGGTTTAAATATAGATGATTTTTTGCGATTTATCCAGCAGTTACGCAACCACTTAACAGTCGCGGAACAGCACAAATTATTTGAAGCTCAAAGCAAACGTCCTTCTGCTGTTGCCACTTACTTAGCTGTTTATGCCTTAATAGCACGGGGATTTGCTCAACGGCAACCTGCTTTAATTCGGCAAGCAAGGCAAATGCTGATCCGTTTGGGCAAGCGCCAAGATGTACATTTAGAACAGTCACTATGTGCATTACTTTTGGGACAAACTGAAGAAGCAACTCGTGTTTTAGAACTTAGTCAGGAGTACGAAGCTTTAGCTTTTATTCGGGAAAAATCTCAAGACTCTCCAGATTTATTACCAGGGCTGTGTTTATATGCAGAACAGTGGTTGCAACACGAAGTATTTCCCCATTTCCGAGATTTAGCAAACCAGCAAGCTCTTCTAAAAGATTACTTTGCTAACCAACAGGTGCAAGCTTATTTAGAAGCACTGCCAACGGATGCAGAAACAACTAATGAATGGGCTGTAATTAACCCCCAGTATTTTCCCCAGCCTAAGACAAAGAAGACCTCTTTTGACAGCAATTCAACTAGGACTTCAGCGCCATTTAATCACAGCAGAATCCCTGATTCAGATTTACCAAAAACACCAACAAAAGAAACGTCCGAACATCCAAACTTCTCACCACCTATGTGGAATTCATCTGGAAGTGTAAAATCAGAGATTCCTGCTGCTGAACGGATGAGCAGAGGCACTAATCAGCATTTGAACGGTTCAGCTAAAAGTGCTGCACCTGTTCATAATCAAAAGCGTAGGCGGAGAAAACCTGCTCAATCTACTATCCGAGAGCGTATACCAGATAATCGTCCTTATTCTCGTCGTCCCCGGCGGCGGCGAACTTTTGCTAACACCATCGAAGGGAAAACACGGCTGGTATGGAGAGTGTTTATTTCTTTGGTGAGTCTATTAGTTCTCTGGGTGGTAGCCACAACAACTTTTGGATGGTTAAAAAATTTGTTTTTCCCTACACCACCTATGCGTGGTTCAGAGTTATTTATACAGATAAATCAACCACCAATATCTATTCCCGATCCAAACAGTAAACTAGAATCAGCAGAAGGGCCTTTAACAAATGCAACGGCAGAGGAAGTCATTCGGGCTTGGTTATTAACCAAAGCTGAAGCTTTCGGGCCCAATCATGAGATTAATAATTTAGAGCAGATTTTAACTGGTTCAGCTTTGTCTCAATCGCGGCAGACTGGTGAACAGTATAGGCTAGAAAAACAATACTACAAGTATGACCATAGTCTGAAGATAGAATCTGTAGAAACAAGTGATTTATTTGCAAATCGTGCCGTAGTGAAAGCTACGGTTAAAGAAGTGAAACAGTTATATGAAAATGGTCAGTTTAAAAAGCCTTCTAGCGATAATTTGCGAGTTCGGTATGATTTGATTCGAGAACGAGGTAAATGGCGCATTGAGAGTATATCTGCTGTCAATCAGATAATTTAGATAAGTTTGAATTTTTAGGTAATCTTTACGACTTACCCCAGCGATAAACGGTTTTATTGTAAGGCTTTAACAATTAATTCAGTAATTTGACGATTAAATAATATAACAAAATACGGTTCAGTTAACTCTAGAACTATTTGTCAAAGTCAATTTTTTGAATTAACCGCCAAGGACGCAAAGGACGCAAAGAGAAGAAAAGAAGGAAATACTTAACTGTATTGCAATATAACAAGACAAATTTATATAGCTTTGGAAAGCAAATTTCAAGAAATCGTCGTCCAATTATGATGATTTAACTAAATTATATGGGAATACTGATAAATGGAAACCTAAATATTTATCGAAGAGCATTATGTTTGGAAAGATTACAGCAGCCTTTAAGGAGTCTAGACAATTTATCAAAAGAAGCCTAGAAGAATACATTATCTTTAGCTCAGGCACTAAACAGTTAACTTTGACAAAAAGAATGGTGGTTCTTCTTTGTCAACAAGCTGAATCTAGAGTTGAACAATTAAAAACCTTAAAACCACACTCTGAGGAAGGACTTGTTGCAACAATAGAGTACAAGAAAATTCAAGTGCAATTACACTTTACTCCTGAGAAAATAACTCTTCATGAAAATTGCCTTGAAGGGGAACTTCGCTTATTGAAACCCCCTCAGTTTGAGACGGAATCGATAGTTTACCGTTACCTGATTGCAGGTTGGACAACATTTTTGGGAGGTAAACTTCCCGATGGAGCTTTACCAAAAGAGGTTAAAATTGAAAATAATAAGGTTTACTATACTCTTCCTCGAAATCAATTGCAGCTTTTAGATGACCTTTTCCATAGTCTTGAAAATGGTTCTGCTTTGATGAGTAACCTTAAAAAAGGAGATTTAACTATTGAAACTTCAGTAGCTTTGAATTGGAATAATTTCAAGCTTCAAAATCTGCTTCAACTTCTGAATCTCAAATAGTTTCCAATACACCTAACAAACTCTTCAACATCAAATAAGCAGAAGTCCCCCCTGGATCTGGATGTCCGATACTTCGTTCCCCCAGGTAGCTAGCCCGTCCCTTTTTCGCCTGCATCTGTATAGTTTCTTGCAATCCCCTTTGGGCTGCTGCGACAGCCTGTTGCAAAGCTTCTAGCGTTCCCTTACTTTCTCCTACAGCTTGTCCAAAAGCGCCTACAGCCGGAGATAATACATCCACCATTGTTTTGTCTCCTAGTTGCGCTTTGCCACGTTGCACCACGCCGTCTAAGCCTGCTTGGAGTATCGCTAAAACATCTTGTTCTGTTAATTCTTGCTTACCAACTACTGCTGTACTGGCTCGTAAAAACCAGGTGCCATAAAGAGGGCCACTCGCACCGCCAATAGAAGAAATCAAGGTCATACTGACGGTTTTGAGAATGTTGCTAATGTCTTTGTCTGTAAGAGTTGGTAACTGAGCGCTTACCTTTTTAAAGCCGCGATCCATATTGATCCCATGATCTGCATCTCCGATCGCAGCATCTAATTCTGTCAAATATGCTTTATTCTGCTCTATCTCGGTTGCATAAGCCTGCAACCATTGTAATATCTGCACCTGACTCAACATAATTCGTATATTAGTTAAATTCCCCAGCGCCAATTTGGTGTTTTTACTGGTGCATCCCATAGGCGGATCATCTCATCATCTAATTTCAGCAGGGTAATGGAGCAACCTTGCATTTCTAGAGATGTGATGTAAGGCCCTATCAAGTTTCGCACAATTTGCAATCCTTGCTGCTCGCAGATTTGGGCGAGTTTACGGTAAACAATATACAGTTCGGAAATCGGAGTTCCACCCATACTATTGACAAAAGCTAATAAGCGATCGCCTTTGGCAAATGGGAAATTTGTTAGTTCTACATCTACCCATTCTCCTTTGTCTTCATCCCACTCGCGCAGTGTGCGGCTGTATGGTGCATCTTTAAGGAGCGATCGCGTCAATATTTCGGTAATCTCGTCTACTGGTTTGATAGTTGTACGCTCTGTTCCTGGCTCACCGTGAATACCGATACCTAATTCGATTTCGCGATCGCTCAATTCAAAGGTCGGTGTTCCATTAGCGGGGACTGTACAGGATGTTAGAGCAATTCCCATACTCCGCCCATTCAGATTTACCCGGCGACACAAATTTGCTATTTGTGGCAAATCATACCCTGCCTCAGCCGCCGCACCACAAATTTTCTCCGCCAGTATTGTTGTTCCCACACCCCGGCGTCCTTGAGTGTAGAGGCTGTCTTTCACTGCTACATCGTCATCAATCAAAATATTTAGCGATCGAATGCCCTCACTACGGGCTAACTCCGTTGCCATTTCAAAGTTCATCACATCGCCACTGTAATTTTTGACGATATAAAGGATACCTGAGCCTCCATCTACAAGCTTTGCTGCTTCTAGCATTTGGTCAGGAGTTGGTGAAGTGAAAACCTCACCAGGACAAGCTGCGTCAAGCATTCCTCTGCCCACGAAGCCAGCGTGCATTGGTTCATGTCCACTACCACCACCTGAAATAATTGCTACTTTACCCGGAATAGGTGCATCGGCTCGATAGATAAAAGCGGGATCGTAGTTCAATTTAATTAAATCGGAATGAGCCGCCGCCATACCTTCTAGACTTTCTTGCACAAAGTCTTCCGGCTTGTTGATCAGCTTTTTCATAATCCGTGTTTGGTTAAAAAAGTTCTAAAACCCAGGTTATAGCGATCGCTGCTTTGTATGCAATAAAGTTTCACCTCTCTCTAAATCTCTCTCCTTTAAAATTTCCTCCTTCCGGTATCGGGAAAGGGGTTAGAGGGTTAGGTGTTTTTAAGTTTTGCTATATAACCGAATAATTTTGAATTATTTGGTCAATTCAAAGATTCCATCAATTCAATACACTTGTGCATCTGCTGGCGCATGGTTTCCTTATCAGCATGAAACCTTCGCCCATGACCTGGTAGCACCCACTCAAAAGAGTAATTAGCTAAGTTACGCATTGATTTAGTCTGTTCTGACCAAGAATACCAGCAGGCTCCGTGGAATGCTGTCAACTGGTGCAAGCTTTCTGACCAAGCGAGATGATCGCCAGTGAATAGAAACTTATTTTTGTAGAGTAAAACAGTTTGTCCTTTCGTGTGACCGGGAACTGGAATAATTAGTAAATCTGGTGTCAAAGAAAATGGTTCAGAACCAGTTATCTGTATTTCTACATTACGAGTATCGGCAGTAAGATCATCAGTATGGAGAATGCGATCGCACTTAAAATGCTCGGCAAATTTTTGATGATCTGCCACATCATCCTTATGAGTTAGGTACATATAACGAATTGGCCCCATTTCTTCTAAACGCTTGACTAAAGGCGGCGTAAAACGGGGAGAATCCACCAAAATATTACCTTCTGGAAGCTGAATTAAATAGCTAGCAGCACCGTAAGATTTTTCAGAATGATAACCGCAGTGGTAAACATTTTCTGCTACTAATATTGGAAACTTTTCTTGAGCAACTTTGATATCTTTTGGTTTCTCAATTGTGCCAATAGAACTAGTAGGACATGCTAAAAGTGCTTCCAACGCTGCTAATCTTTCCGCATCATTGGTTGGTTGATGATAAACAGCCGATTGGTCATCAACATCATAAAATACTTCAGGAGCCATCCAGCGACAGGTATCACAATCAATACAGGTACTATCTACATAAAAATCGCCGTTGACATTTTGGGGACGACGCTGATTTAAATGAGCCATATTAATCCTTTTGCTTCCAGGCGCTTACTGGAGAGCGATAAAGCTTATATTACTACGCTAGCAAAAGTTGACTTAAACCGTAGACTCCTGAAGGTTAGATATAGGCTATCTTAAAAAAGACAGCCTATCTGGACTTAAAGTTCAAGATTGATCGCACCTCTAGCCAACGGCTAGATAATATAAGCGCAATCGTCTTATTTCAGGAAATAAATGAACTCACGTTAATTTAAAAAGCCTGAATCCATTCTTTAACAGAATACTCAGTCCAGATGCCATTTTTCCAATAGGGGTCATTTTCAATTAACTGGCGTACAGTGGCTTCGTCTTCTGCTTCGTAAATCCCAAAAACTTTTGTTACATCCTTGGTAGGGCCAATAGTAATTAGCACACCAGATTCTTTTTGTTTTGCTAATCCGTCTAAATGAGCTTGACGGTGGGGGGCGCGTTTTTCGAGAACGTCTTCGCAGTAAGTTCCCCAGAGTACATATTTTGGCATAGCTAATTAATTCCAAATAAAAAATGAACGGGGAGTGGGGAGATGGGGAGACAAGGGGACAAGGTGACAAGGTGACAAGGTGACAAAAGTTTAGAACTTCCAATAAGTCTTTCCCCTTGTCCCTAATTCTCCTTGTCCCCAAGTCCTCTTCACCATGCCCAATAACTAACTTCTCAGGTTTACGCCGAATTTTTCCACCAAAGCTTCGCGGACTTTATTGTGTACTGGTTCGACTTCGGCCTCAGTAAGAGTGCGATCGCTAGCCCGATAAATTAAGCGGAAAGCTAAACTTCGCTGTCCTTCGGGGACATTTTCGCCGCGATATTCATCAAATAATTCTACCGATTCGAGCAAATCTTTACCCGCTTTGGTAATTACTTTTTGAATTTCGGCAACTGAGATTTTCACGGGTGCGAAAAAGGCGATATCGCGATCGCTAGCTGGATAGGTAGAATAGGGCTGAAATGTTGGAACCAGAACTTCATCTTCTCCCAGAGAATCTAAAAGCACATCTAGATTCAATTGGAAAACATAAACGGAATCTGGTAAGCCTTTTTCTCGTCGCAATTGGGGATGGAGTTGTCCAAAAATACCCAGCCTGTTACCCCGAATCCACAGGGAAGCAGTGCGTCCTGGATGTAAGCGATTATCTCGGCAATCGGGTTGAAATTCTACCGGCAAGGCAAGTTGCCGAAATACACTTTCTAAAATGCCTTTGGCTTCAAACCAGGTGATGGGTTCTTCGCGTCCACTTTTTGACCATTTGCCAACAGAAATATCCCCTCCCACAATCCCAGCAAGGGCTTCTGTTTCTTGCAAGCCGTCTTCTTCTTGCCAGAAAATTTGCCCGATTTCAAAGCCGTTCAAGGCTCCATTACCCTGCTCTAAATTGTATTGAAAGGCATCAATTAATCCAGAGATCAAATCGGTTCGCAGCGCTGAATATTCGACAAATAAGGGGTTTGACAATACTATATTTCTGTCTTCTCCTGGTTTGACTAAAGAATAGTGAATTAATTCTGTCAACCCTTCAGCCCGGAGGAAAGCTCGTAATTTGCGAATTAATTCCTCATCTAAAGGCAGATAGCCAGCTTCCGCTTTTTCTGGTAATGTATCGCAAAATTTGTTGTAGCCATAGAGACGGGCTATTTCTTCAATTAAGTCAATTTCTCGCTCTAAGTCGCGGTAACGATAGGGCGGAACAGAAACTGACCATGTATGTTGATGGTTAGTATCTTTTTCTGAAGGAGTCAACTGACATCCCAATGCAGCCAGGATACGCTCAACATCCTGTTCTTGCAGTTCACCTGTATCCTCTCCCAAATCTATCGGCCCCAATATTTGATTAACGCGGTCTAAACGCAGGGCGATAGAACGACTCCAGGTAGACGGGTCGGGGCGGGTGTCGGCAATTTCCTGCTGGACAAGAATTCCACTAGCTAATTCGCCAATTAAGGACAAGGCGCGGCGATTAGCTATTTCCAACTCGGCTCGGTTAACTCCCCGTTCATATCTGCCAGAAGCCTCACTTCTTAAACCGACACTCCGGGAAGAACGGCGAATTGCTACGGAATCAAATAAAGCTGCTTCTAAAACTAGGCTTTGAGTTCCTTGATGAACTTCTGTTTCTTCACCACCCATGACTCCCGCCAGTGCAACGGGTCTGTCGTTTGCGGTAATTAACAAATTTTGGGTTGATAGGGTGCGAGTTTGTCCATCGAGGGTTTTGAGGGATTCTCCAGTATTGGCGAAGCGAACACCGATGGTTAAATTTTCACTACTTGCAACTGATTTTAGGCGATCGCAATCAAAGGCGTGCAGAGGTTGTCCCCATTCCAACAAAACGTAATTAGTAATGTCCACTACATTACTGATGGGACGTACCCCAGCAGCCCGTAAACGCTGTTGCAACCATTCGGGAGAGGGAGCAATTTTTACCTGTTCAATTACCGTACCAATGTATGCAGGACAAGCTTGAGTATCGGCAATTTTTAAAGCTAAATTTCCGGCATTTTTGGTAATGGAGACTTCACCGGGTTCAGGAATGCTTAACTTTCCACCAGTTAAAGCTGCTACTTCCCGTGCTACACCCACCATACTCAGAGCATCAGCGCGATTGGCAGTTGCAGTTAAGTCTAAAATTACATCATCTAGACCCAACAACGGACGCACATCACTACCCAATGGTAAATTTTCCTGGGTAAAAATATGAATTCCGTCTACATCGGTGGGCAAACCGAGTTCCTTTAAAGAACAAATCATGCCCTGAGATGGGACACCACGCAATTTTGCAGGTTTAATTTTTAAATCGATGTTGGGTAAGTAAGTACCTGTAGTTGCTACTGGCACATAGATATCTGCCTTCACATTGGCAGCACCACAGACAATATTTAAAGTCTCACCTGCACCAATATCCACTTGGCAAACACTTAATTTATCGGCGTTGGGATGGGGTTGACGCTCAAGCACTTTGCCGATAACCACACCATTTGCCCAAGTGCGACGGTCTTCAATATCTTCAACCTCAAACCCTGCCATTGTCAGGGTTTCGGCTAATTCTTCTGGACTAAGTTTTATCTCTACTAGTTCGCGCAGCCAATTTAGAGAAATACGCATGGAGTGTGCTTGTTTTAAGAATCGTCTTTTGCTCTTATTTTAGGGTGCAAGAAGCGATCAATGGCTACTCATCGCCCAAGGCGTACCCTTTCACTTGAACAATCCTACTACGTTAGACTCGCAAAACAATATACTCCAAAAAATTGAGCTAATTAGGTAGGAGATGCGATCGTAAACAATAGTAGTGCTAAGAGTTGCAAATATTCAAGTAGAAATTTTGAGTAACAGAGAGGAAATCATTCAATAAGTCATTTAGATTATCAACAATTATTTGTAAAAACCCTGCAACGATTCATTTCTAAGCTCTTTACTAAGTTTAGACTTCGTTACATAGATTGATTTTTTAACGCCGACTTACTTAAAAGTATTAGTCCCAAATACTTGACTAATTCAATACTTTGTTGAAATATATAATAACTAGCAAACAGCATGACGTAACTTTTAGATTGAAGCGTTTATGTTTGCAATTAATAACAATTTCTAGAGGGGTTTAATCTATTATGATGAATCTGAAGAAATTATGTGTGTCTACTATTTTAGCGACTACTGCTGTAACTCTGACGACTTTTAAAATTAATTCGGCTCTTGCTGTTGAGCTTTCAAAGAACTCATTTCAACAATTCAATCAAATAGCAACTGTTACTGGAAGAGATGATTTTAATGATGATTTAAAAAACTCTCAGCAAGAAAAAATGGTGGAGTTATATCCAAAAGATACCTACCTGATTGCTCAGGCATTCCCTTTCACTGCCAGAACTTTCTATTTAACGACTACAACAGACCAGAATGGTTTCTTTTCTGTAGCACATGGTTTGCCTAGTACATCCATTTTGGGAATAGTAGTAGCCATACAACATGCTAATGGAAATTGGCACACTCTAGAAGGAAGTAGTTTCACTAATGACGAGCGTTTTTGGTGGAATACTACAACAGTAACTGGAGGCATAAATTCACCTAACTTTCAGTTTCGTCCTGTAAAAATTATCATTTTTGTATATCCCTAGAAATACTGTATAGCTATATACAGGATAACGATATAATCTGGGCTTGTTTTTTCTCTGTTCTCAACAAGCCCAGCTTTTTACTCTGAGCAATTGATTTATTTTTTAATTTTTAACTTTTAATTAAAAAAAGTCAAAGGTTGGTCATCTAGTTTCTATTAACAACAAGTTCAACAATGTAGTCTTGGAGCGCGATCGCCTGTCCGCTTGGGTACGGGGAAACCCCTATCAATTTCACCGTATATTTATCTAAAAATTGAATTGGTAAAGCATCACGACCTGGGATAAGAGTTAGCATCAATGTTGAAACTTGCTTACCATTTTTTATGATGTCTAATCCAATAATAACTTGTCCTTGCCAAATACAAGTTACATCAGAGGGACACCGAGAATCCTGAATAACTTTTGAAAATTTGATTTTAATATTTTCAGTAGGGAGGTAAGCTGTCTTTCCATATTTAAGATAAAATTGAGTATCTATAGTTCCAACTCTAGCCATCAACTGTTGATGATTATCTTTAACAATTGATTGGAGCTCTATTCTTGAAGGCTTGATATTTGATAAGAGTCCATAGCTAGGAAGAGAATTTACTCCACCAAGAAATGTTAATATAACAGCGCTCACTACACTTTTCATTTTTGATACTCCATAGTAGGAATTTTTATTAGTTTAGCTAGAAAACAGGTTTATAAATTGTTCTGTTTTCTACTAGAGCGAAGCTTTAAAACATAAAACCTAATTAGCTAACTTTTGTGCGTAGGCGCAGCCCGCACTTCTCTACTAGATGCTGCGCGGATTTCAAGAACTTCAACACAACAGCACTTTTCAAAGAATTCGTTGCTTAATTTATCTGGAATATTCACTCTAGTTTTACTTTTTAGCATTATTACTCCATCGTTGAGCAATTATTACATTATGTAAAAGGGACATTATTTTTTCTCTGTTATCAATAAGCCCAGCTTTTTGCGATGAGCAATGACCACGATTTTACAAGGCGTAGCGCGTCGTAGATATGGTTTTGATGGAAAATAATCAAATAATAAATGCTGATTTTTTCGTTAGTTTTTAATATTAGTTGGGAGAAGAGTGATTGAAATGCGTTTGCTCTAGCGATCGCAGAACTTAAATTTTTAAAACTCAATAAAACCTTATAAGAATATTTTCTTACTCAATAGACTATAACAATCAAACTTTATTCTTTATTTCTAGTGTAATTGCATTGCATTATTGTAGAACTTTAAAGAGGTAAATTTGCCCTCTTTGTGCTGAAACATCACTAAAATAATTCTTGTAAAGCATTCACTGTAAAGATTATCGGCCAATTTTCTGAAATTTACCTGAATACTATCGAAAGAATAGACAATCGAATCTAAAGAATCGGCAATCCAATCTAAATTTTGTTCATTTTAAATGCAAATCTAATTTTGTATACTTGCTAAATGTGGTACCTGCTCTTTTTATTGAAAATGAAAGTAAATAAATGCTTTCAAATGCTTTCATTAATATCGCTAATTTTCTTCTTGATGGAAGGATTTTAGTTTGAGTAATAGGAGTTTAATTCTAATGGCAACTGACAATAGTAATCAAACTGTTGGGTCACAAAGTACTAACAATAATCCAACTGGTAATGGTAATTTTTCTTTCAGTGATGGCAAATGGCAGTCTACCGATGGCAGCAGTTTAGATAGTGGCAGTGGCTTTAGTGGCGCTGCTACTGATAGTAATATTTTCGCTTCCTTCATCGGTGGTGGTAACTCATCCACAACCAGTGAAGATGGAAAGTACAAATATAATTACCAACGACCACTTGACGAGCGGGCTTTAACTGATACCAATAATCCGTTCAATCAACTCATCGGAGTCCGAAATGTAGCATGTAAGCTAGAGAAAAAACAATTAGCCAGAGATGAACACGCTCTCCTTAATTAAGTTTTCGTCAAATTTCAGATTAGTATTAATTTCCTCACTCGCTCAAAATTTTTAGGTTTTGTGGCTAATTTAAGTCAAATGCATAAAAATTATTTTCAGTAATTCGGCGCGAGTAAACGGTTTAGTCAGATATCCAGATGCCCCAACTAATTTGGCTTTTACTTTGTCTAAAACCCCTTTATTCCCAGTGACAAAGATGATAGGAGTCTTCTGAAATATGGAATTATTTCGTATAATCCGGCACAACTCATAACCGTCGATTCCTAGCATGTTTAAATCCAACAAGATTAAATCTGGTTTGTGCCTTATAATTGACAAAACGGCTTTTATCGGATCGTTGATAGTTACTACAGAAAAATTTTCGTTTTCTAAGAAACGGCTAATTTCTTTGAGAATTGTGGGGCTATCATCTACAGAAACGATTTTATGAGCTTTTTGTGCCGTTACAGTAGCAGACGCTACTCTTTGAAAAAAAGGAGTTATGCTATTTGATATTATTGGCTCCTGAAACTTCTCTTTTGGAGAAGGAGAAATCTGAGGTAATCGTTGGACAGGAACTATATTTTCTTCAGAAATATCTAGGTAAGAATTGACGGTGATATTTAGTTCTTTTTTGGTATCAATTAACTTAGGAATGAATTTTGAGATAAGCGATTGCTCTTCAAATATCTTTGGTAATTTATCATAAGGTGGATCAGCTTCATGCAAGATAATCGCACCCTTAAGGATGTAAGAGTATAAAGTGTGAGCCAGTTGGATTTCATCTTGATTCAAAATTACGGCTAGATGACACAAACTAAAACCTTTCATCCAATTAGTTAAATCTGATTGGAATTTTGGTAAATCTTTTTCCTCGATTTTGCTATTAATCAACAGATATGGACGTTGATATGGAGAAGAAATTTGAGGAACAAAAGCTTGCCATTCTTTTAATCTTACTTGGCAATGCTCTAGAATTTTTTCTACATCTAACCTGCAAAATATTGGCATTGTATCAAGTGTTTCTGTTAATTTATAAGTACCTTCTTTGATTAGTAAAAATGATTCGATCACCTCTCGAACTAATTCTTGAATCAACACTGCTGCTTGTATAGAATGTAAATATTGTTGACTAACAAGCCAGGATATAGCCTGATACTCAGGAGGCTGGCTTCTTGAATCGCTATCATCTTCAATTAACTGAATGTGTGAATCAGGTTCAAACATTAAACGTAATTGAACACGAACCTCACTGGTAAGCAGCGGAATTTGGTGGCTGAGGCGACGCAAATGACGTTCTAGCCGGTCAAAGGGTTCCACTGAATGGGTAGCGTAGGTTATTCTTCCCTGTTCTAGGTAAATTGACCAAGAAACGGAGTTACTCAATGCTTGTAAACAAGTACTGTCGGAGCAATTGGATAACTGTCTTAACAAACTTATTGGACGTAGTTTGGTGAATGTACCGGAATTATTCATATTTCTCAAGTTTTTTGCGGAATTCACAACCGAACATTTGTAAATTGAAAATATCAGCTATGAAATATTTTCTTCTTTGTAATATTTCTCTCCGTACAAAATATTTATTTTAAAATATGTATATATGTTAAAACTAGTAAATTTTAAATACAGATTGTTGCAATTAGCACATTATACTTATTTTATCGATCTTAAAACAAAGTAAGTGGGTATGAATAAACGTAAATACCTATCCTAACTTGACTCTCAGTAGATGTTAGTTACTTCTAGATTTTACTTACTACCGACAACTCTTAACTGAAGACCTTAATAATGATGTTTATTTATGCCCACTTCCTTAAAAGTGTAAATTTGATTCCATGTTTTTGCAGCGACACTGCTATCCTATTAGAGCTAAGAAGCTCAATTATGGTTAATTACTTTTATGTAAAAGAGCGATTTTTCTACATAAAATCTTTAAAAATTTATCTAGGAAAGTTTACGTATTTATTGTACTGTAGGGTTAATGGATATAATTTTTGGGTAGATACATTACAACAGGGAATGCTGCGTTTTGATAAACTCTTTTTTGCTAAACGAAGCTGTTCTCAAGTTCTTCTTAAATATGTCGAGAACTTTATGAAAAAAATTTGTTTAATAAAAATTAGAGCATCTACCACTAGCTACTATATTCTGTAAGTCGCTTGGGCGACTGTAATTATATACTCTCAAGAAAGGGAAATAAAGCTTTGAACTTTAACATAACACGAAAAGTTATGGATGATACATTAAGACTTGATGAAGTAGTAGAATTTGCTGAGAATCCAGAACCACGTTGTCCTTGTGTACTGTTACTAGACACATCTGGTTCGATGCAAGGAGAACCGATTGAGGCTTTAAATCAGGGTTTACTAAGTTTAAAGGATGAATTAGTCAAAAATTCCTTAGCTGCAAGACGGGTAGAAGTGGCGATCGTAACATTTGATAGTAATATCAATGTAGTACAAGACTTTGTGACTGCCGATCAATTCAATCCGCCAATTTTGACGGCTCAAGGATTGACTACAATGGGTGCAGGAATCCATAAAGCTTTAGACATAATTCAAGAGCGGAAATCTCAGTATCGTGCCAATGGGATTGCTTACTATCGTCCTTGGGTATTCATGATTACCGATGGAGAACCACAAGGCGAGCTAGAGAATGTTGTAGAGCAAGCATCCCAGCGGCTACAGGGAGATGAAGCTAATAAGCGTGTAGCATTTTTTACAGTAGGCGTAGAAAATGCGAATATGACTCGTTTAAATCAAATAGCTGTGCGTACCCCCCTGAAGCTGAAAGGATTGAATTTTATCGAGATGTTTGTCTGGCTGTCAACTAGTATGTCAGCTGTTTCTCATTCGCAGGTAGACGAACAGGTAGCACTACCGCCGATTGGTTGGGGGACTGTTTAATAAAAAATTGCAGCTTGATGTTTAACACAGCTAGCTGCTAGAAAAAAATCTATGAACATATCAAAACAGATTGCTCAATGGCGGATTGTGGCTGCGTCTGTATGTGGTACAAGTCACTTAAAAAACAATCAATTATGCCAGGATGCTCATCACTGGCAGGTATTATCAGATAACGTTTTAGTGGCGGCCGCAGCAGATGGCGCGGGTTCTGCATTACTGGGGAAAGTGGGAGCGATGATTGCTGTGGAAACAGCAATAGAAAACATTTCAACCAAAGGACTCACTCGGAAAAGTTTGACTGATGATGTATTGGTGCGATCGCTCTTAAATGATGCCATACTAGCTGCCAAAAAAGCTGTGGATTATGAGGCGGCTACTTGTGACAAACAGCCTCAAGATTTAGCAACTACCTTAATTGTGATGCTCGCCACACCAGAAGTTGTGGCTGTAATGCAAATAGGTGATGGTTTGGCAGTGGCAAAAGATAGCATGGGCAACCTCTTAGCACTGACTATACCTGATAGCGGCGAATACATTAACGAAACAACTTTTTTAACTTCTCCTACTGCCTTAGATACAGCGCAGATGAGAGTCTGGCGCACAGACATAGAAAATGTTGGCATCATCACTGATGGACTACAAATGCTGGCTTTGAATATGGTTGTTGGCGAACCTCACAAACCCTTCTTTTTTCCCCTGTTTGAATTTGTAGCTAATGCCGAGGATAAGACAGAAGCAAAGGAGCAGTTAGTAAAGTTTTTACGCTCAGAACGGATTACGCAACGCACTGATGATGATTTGACACTCATTATAGCTGCATTCAACAACTCATAAGCAAAAAATTTACAGGTTTCACATCTTACAATAACTCCGTTAGCGGTAATTTCATTATGCAGGTACTACGTTGTTCCCCTAAAAAAGAAATCCTCAGTCTCAATGTCAGTTTGGGACGTGGCGGTGAGGCTTGTGTTTATGCAGTGCCATCCGATAACAACTTGGTGGCAAAGATTTACCACAAGCCAACGACTGCTCATGCTGATAAACTCCAAGCGATGCTTGCCAACCCGCCAGAAAACCCGACGGCGAGTTTAGGGCATATCTCTATCGCTTGGCCAGAGGATTTATTACGAGCAGCAGATGGCAAAAATATCATCCTGGGGTTTTTGATGCCACGCATTCAAGGGATGCGTCCAATCATCGACTTTTACAACCCTAGAACCCGTCGCCAACACTGCCCCCTATTCAACTATCAGTACCTGCTCCGCACGGCTCGTAACTTGGCGGCAGCAATTGCTGCTTTACACGCTAGTGGATATTGTATTGGTGATGTAAACGAGTCAAATATCCTCGTCAGTGACACAGCACTGGTGACTTTGATAGATACAGACTCCTTCCAAGTACTTGACCCCAGCAGCAATGTTGTTTATCGCTGCCCAGTGGGTAAACCAGAGTTTACCCCACCAGAACTACAGAATAAAACTTTTGCCCAGCACGATCGCGAAATTTCTCACGATTTATTTGGGTTAGCGGTGCTAGTATTTCAACTCTTAATGGAAGGTACGCACCCATTTTCGGGGATTTTTCAAGGTGCTATTGAGCCACCGCCCTACGAAGCTCGCATTGCATCGGGTCATTTCACTTATAGCCAAAAGCGCTACGTACCCTACCTTCCTACACCAATTGCACCTGCTTGGGAAATTCTTCATCCCAGCTTACAAGAATTATTTGTCCGTTGTTTTGAAGATGGTCACAACAACCCACAGCTGCGCCCCAGTGCCCAGGCTTGGCTATCGGCTATTGCTGAAGCTGAAGATTCCTTAATTACCTGTACGACAAATCCTCAGCATCGCTACAACAACCACATGCGTAGCTGTCCCTGGTGTGAACGTACCGTGCGATTAGGCGGACGCGACCCCTTCCCATCACATCGGGCTATAGAAGCTAGAGAACATCTTCAACCGCGAATCAAACGGAAAAAGCAATACACCCAGACACCGCATTTTCCACAGCGACAGCGAACCATGTCACCGCACGCAGCTAATTATTGGCAGCCAGTAATTACCCCAAGCGGTACATCTTATAAACGTTCCAAAAAGTCAAAGTTGTACCCGATTATTTGTTGCTTGCTGGGTTTTGGTTTATTGGGATATGCGGATGTAATGATTAAATTTACTCAGCCATTAGTTACCCAAAATGCTTACACTCAACAAACATTGAAGTCTCCCCAGACAAATAACAAACTCAGCTTTGCTGATTATTATCAGCAAGGTTATACTGCTTACCAAGACCGAGATTATGAAAAAGCAATTGCCAGCTTTACCGGAGCAATTGAACAAGAACCGACACATGTCAGAGCGATTGTAAATCGTGGCAATGCTCGCTATAACATGAAAGATTACGAAGGAGCAGTTGCAGATTATAGCCAAGCTCTCACAATCAATCCCAATCAAACCAAAGCTCTTGTGAATCGGGGTAATGCCCGCTATATGCTTGCCGAATATAGCAACGATCCCGATTTAGAGTATAACCTAGCGATCGCAGACTATAATCGCGCCATTGGTCTGGATAGTAATGAAATTGAAGCTTATATCAGACGCGGAATTGTCCGCACCCAAATGGCTAAATATAGCGGTGAATCTCAACAAGCTTACAAAAGAGCGATCACAGATTTTACTCACGCCATAAAACTTAATGTATCCAAAGCAGAAGCTTACTTTCAACGCGGTGTTGTCTATTATCAAATTGCTCAATATAGCAGCAATTATGAGCAAGAATATCATCAAGCGATCGCTGACTTTAACCAAGCATTAGCTATCAGCCCCAAACTAGCAAAAGTGTATCTCAAACGAGGCATGGTTCGCTATGAACTAGCACAATATGGCGGTAGTGAATCTAACAAAAATCAGGCGAAAGCTGTCGAGGATATACAGGCATCTGCCAAAATTTTTCTTGAGCAAGATGATATGGATAATTATCAGCAAGCACTCAGTAACATGTGTGTAGTCATAGAAAACAAATGTGACCCTTTATTCCAAAGCTCAAGTAATGTAGAAAAAACTAACTAAAAACAAGTAAGTTTTTTTACTGGTATATTATTTAGTCTGAATTTCAGAAATCAAGCCTAACTAGGGTTAGCTAACGCTAACCCTAGTTATTTATTAGGTAAAAATTATATCTAATTTGATAATTTGTTTTCTTATTTATAGATATTCATAGAGCTTTTATATAGAAAAGATTTTAATTTATATTTCCTTCATGATTTCATTGAAAATAACAGTTAGATTATTGACGTAGAAAAAGAAAAAAGAAATCAATTTTTCTCTATCTAAGTGCATCCTCTTCATGTCGATAAAGTCAAACAATTTTGGATTTTGGATTTTGGATTTTTGAGAAAAAGAGTTTTTTGGCACATGCCCCGTTATGAAAATGGGCAGAGCAAATCTACTCATAGGCTTGTGACATTCGAGCATTAATCCCAAATTGCAAATCCAGAATCTAAAATTGGCACAGTCAAATAATTATATCCCTACAAATCTCCGAGGTAATTGCATGAAAGCGGTGATTTTGGCTGGAGGACTTGGTACACGCCTCAGTGAAGAAACTAGTATCAGACCCAAGCCGATGGTTGAAATTGGTGGTAAGCCAATTCTCTGGCACATAATGAAAACTTACTCTGCTCACGGCATTAATGACTTCATTATTTGTTGCGGTTACAAAGGTTACATAATTAAGGAGTATTTTGCTAACTACTTCTTACACATGTCAGATGTTACCTTTGATATGCGATTTAACCAGATGAACGTGCATTCTGGTTATGCTGAACCCTGGCGTGTCACCTTAGTAAATACAGGTGATAATACAATGACAGGTGGACGCTTAAAGCGAATCAGCGAACATCTTGGTAATGAGACTTTTTGCTTTACTTATGGTGATGGTGTTAGTAATATTAATATCACCGAGCTAGTTAAATTTCATAAAGAGCAAAAGACCTTAGGAACCCTCACAGCCGTTCAACCAGCCGGACGTTTTGGGGCTATTTCTTTAGGATATGAGCAAACTAAAATCACCAGTTTTCGAGAGAAACCTGAAGGTGATGGAGCTTGGATTAATGGTGGTTATTTTGTGTTAGAACCAGAAGTAATCAATTTGATTGCTGATGATTCTACCGTGTGGGAACAAGAGCCATTAGAAAAGCTAGCTGATATGGAACAACTATCGGCTTTCAAACATGATGGTTTTTGGCAACCTATGGATACTTTACGCGATAAAAACTACCTAGAGGAACTATGGAAAAGCACTCAAGCTCCTTGGAAAGTATGGTAGAAAGATAGTTAGGAGTGGAGACGCGATTAATCGCGTCTGTACAGGAGTTAGGAGTCAGGAGTTAAATGACAAATGACAAATAACTTTATAGATTTACTGTAATTTCAAGTACAATAATCCTAATGTATGATTTTGCAATTATAGGTGGGGGAATAGTTGGACTCTCTACAGCGCTGGCTTTAGGAAAACGCTATCCTAATGCCCGTATTTTAGTAGTAGAAAAAGAGAGACAATGGGCATTTCACCAAACAGGCAATAATAGCGGTGTAATTCATTCTGGTATTTACTACAAACCAGGGAGTTTCAAAGCTAAATTTTGTCGTGACGGTTCTCGCTCAATGGTAGAGTTTTGTCAAGAGCATGGAATTGAGCATGAAGTTTGTGGTAAGGTGATTGTTGCAACAGAAGAACAAGAGCTACCACGCTTAGAAAATCTCTACAAACGTGGCTTAGACAATGGCATAGAAGTTAAAAGAATTAGCCCGGAAGAAGTCAGGGAAATTGAACCTCATGTAAAATGTGTAGGTGGACTTCGGGTATTCTCAACTGGTATTGTTAATTACAAGCAAGTTTGTTTGAAATATGCCGAGCTAATTCAACAGCAGGGTGGGGATTTACACCTGAATACAAAAGTTCTGAAAATCTCCCCAAGTGGAAAAAATCAGGTACTGCAAACAAACAAAGGTAACTTTGAAACCCACTTTGTAATTAATTGTACTGGATTGCATAGCGATCGCACCGCCAAATTAGGTCAAGTTGAACCCCAAGCAAAAATTGTTCCATTCCGGGGAGAATATTACGAACTCACTCCAGAAAAACGTTATTTGGTCAAGACACTAATTTACCCAGTTCCCAATCCAGATTTTCCCTTTCTGGGTGTTCACTTTACCCGAATGATTGATGGTAGCGTCCATGCAGGGCCAAACGCGGTGCTGTCGCTTAAACGCGAAGGTTACAAAAAAACCGACTTTGACTTACGGGATTTTCTTGAAGTTATCACCTATCCTGGTTTCTGGAAGTTGGCAGCCAAACACGCTGATGAAGGAATTAAAGAAATCATTCGTTCCTTTAGTAAAGCAGCCTTCACCAGAAGTTTGCAAAAACTAATTCCCGAAGTTCAAGCAGAAGATTTAGTTCCCACCCATGCGGGAGTTCGCGCTCAAGCCTTAATGAACGATGGCAAGCTTGTAGACGACTTTTTGATTGTTTCCGGTCAAAACTCCATTCATGTTTGCAATGCTCCTTCTCCTGCGGCCACATCTTCTCTAGAAATCGGTAAAGCGCTTGTGGCAGAAATTCCCCAACTTTCGCATCTAGATGTTGCAGTAACTGCATAGATAACATTGTTATTACTTCCGGGCTGCTGAATTAAAGGATGAATCTTGTATAGTGGGCATCTTTTCCAGCCTGGAAATATAAGAGACGGGTAAGATACCCATCTTACAAGAAAAAAGTGTAGTGCATCAATTAAGAACCGCTATAGAGTGCTGCTACGCAATGGGTTAGTTGGCAAACTATGTAATGAATGTTAGCCGATATATATAGCGCTTCTGGGTTGAGTCCAATGACCTAACCCCCAACCCCTTGCCTTGTAGGGAAGAGGAGCAAGATTCAAAGCCTCTCTTCTCTTAGGAGAGAGGTTTGGAGAGAGGTCAAGCTATTGTATACAAACGAAAAATATAGCGGTTCTCTCTTGAATGCAACACCCTTTAGGGCAAATATTTGTGCGTCCCTACTAAACGAAAAATTTAACTCATCAATACAAAGGCATTAACCACAATGAAAATATTAGTAACTGGAACAGAAGGCTATCTTGGTTCGTTATTACCGCCTCTGTTAATTGAACGAGGACATGAAGTTATCGGTCTAGATACCGGTTTTTATAAAGTTGGTTGGCTATACAACGCTAATGGGGTAACACCCAAAACCCTTAACAAAGATATCCGCAACATCACCCCTGATGATTTGGAAGGTGTTGAAGCCATAGTTCACATGGCGGAACTCTCCAACGACCCAGCCGGACAATTAGCACCTAATATTACCTACGAAATTAATCATATAGGTTCAGTTCGTCTAGCTAGCCTAGCTAAAGCTATGGGTGTGCGCCGTTTTGTATACATGTCTTCATGCAGCGTCTACGGTGTTGCTACCGCAGGTGATGTCACAGAAGAATCGCCTGTTAATCCCCAAACCGCCTATGCAGAATGCAAAACTCTCGTAGAAAGAGATGTCAGACCACTCGCTGACGATGACTTCTCTCCCACCTTTATGCGGAATGCAACTGCCTTTGGTGCTTCTCCCAGAATGCGTTTTGATATTGTTTTAAACAACCTAGCAGGGTTGGCATGGACTAGCAAACAAATCAAAATGACCAGTGATGGTACACCCTGGCGGCCATTAGTCCACGCACTGGATATTTGCAAAGCAATAGTCTGCGCTTTGGAAGCACCACGAGACATTGTACATAACCAAATCTTCAACGTGGGAGATACAGCAAATAATTATCGCGTCAAAGAAATCGCAGAAATTATTGCTGATATTTTCCCAGATTGTAAATTGTCCTTTGGTAACAACGGTTCAGATAACCGCAGCTATCGAGTATCCTTCGAGAAAATCAACACAATCCTACCTGGATTTAAGTGTGATTGGAATGCCCGACTTGGTGCCCAGCAGTTATTTGATTTATTCAGTCAAATAGATATGGCTGAAGATACTTTCTTGTTTAGAGGATTTACCCGCTTAAAGCAACTAGAGTATCTGATTCGTACTGAGCAAATTGACAAAGATTTTTTCTGGAATAAAAAGTAGTTAGATTAGCCTAGCAACAGCGAACAAATAAACTAAGTTTCCGAATCAAATAGGTTGATTCGGACTTATCCATCTATCAAATTATTTGCAATTAGTGAGTTAAAGTTTATGGCGATCGCAAAATGTCGTTTCAGTGGTCAACCCCTGCACCAAACCTTTATTGATCTAGGGATGTCACCCTTAGCTAATGCCTATTTGACAGCAGAACAGCTAAATAATGCAGAAAAATTTTATCCTCTCCACGCTTATGTTTCTGAAGACACTCTTTTAGTTCAATTAGAACAGTTTGAAACTCCAGATCATATTTTCAGCGATTATGCTTATTTTTCTTCTTACTCAGTAAGTTGGCTAAAACATGCCAAGGCTTACACGGAGATGATGGTAGAGAAGTTTGGCTTTAATCATCATAATCAAGTTATTGAAATTGCCAGTAATGACGGCTACCTTCTGCAATATTTTCTAGAAAAGGGAATCCCTGTTTTAGGAATAGAACCAGCCGCAAATATAGCTAAAGTTGCTGAAGACAAAGGCATTCCTAGTATCAACAAGTTTTTTGGAGTTGAAACTGCCAAAGAACTAGTGACACAAGAAAAACTAGCTGACCTTTTGATAGGTAATAATGTTTTAGCTCATGTACCGGATCTAAACGATTTCATTGCAGGAATGAAACTCATCCTCAAACCGAATGGTATTTTGACGATGGAGTTTCCTCACATTTTACAACTTATTGAACAAAATCAGTTTGATACTATTTATCACGAGCACTTTTCTTATTTTTCATTCCTCACTATAGAAAAAATATTTGCAGCACACAACTTGCAACTTTTTGACGTGGAGGAATTACCAACTCATGGCGGTTCATTAAGAATTTATGCCAAACATGACTACGCTGTTCATCTCAGCATTAGTCAACGAGTTAGAGATTTGAAAGCTAAAGAAATTGCCGCCGGACTGCATCGCATAGAGACTTACATTACATTTGGAGAAAAAGTCAAAAAAACAAAGCACAAACTATTAAATTTTCTCTTGACAGCTAAGGCAGAAGGTAAGTCAATCGCTGGTTATGGCGCACCAGCCAAAGGCAATACATTGCTCAATTACTGTGGGATTGGAAAAGATTTTATAGATTACACAGTAGATTGCAATCCTTACAAGCAAGATTTATTTTTACCTGGAACTCATATTCCCATTTTTGAACCAGATAAAATCCGCGAGACTAAACCAGATTATCTTCTAATATTGCCTTGGAATCTTAAGGAAGAAATTATGGAGCAAATGGCATTTATTGGCGAGTGGGGTGGACAGTTTGTAGTGCCAATTCCTGAAGTTAAAATTTATCCATCTCCTCTTCGAGATAGGGTTTTAATAGGGTCTTAATGCCTATTATTACTAGATTTATATAGAATTGCGATCGCGGGCAATATTTAAGTGATTTTCAAGAGATAAATACTTTGATGTATTTTGGAAATCGTTAAAGAGTAATTAAAAGGTGTATCTACTATAAATTTTTGCTGCCAAACCACAAAAAAAAGACTGGGAAGTAGCTTAATACCTTGTTAACTACAAATTAGAGCTTAATATGAATAAACTGCTGACTATTGCCATTCCTACATTTAATCGTGCCCAACTTCTAGATAAACAACTTACTTGGTTAGCTCAAGCTATTAAAGGGTTTGAAGACGACTGTGAAATTTTAGTTTCTGATAATTGTTCAACAGATAATACTCAGGAGATAATCCAAAAATGGCAAACAACGCTTAATAATATTACATTCAAGTCAAATAAAAATTTTAAGAATTTAGGCGTAGTCAAAAATATTATGTATTGCCTAAATTCTACAACAACCAAATATGTTTGGACAATTGGTGATGATGATCCAATTCAAGATAGAGCTGTTGCTTATGTGATTAACAAACTCAAGCAGTATGAAGATTTATCATTATTGTTCCTCAACTTTTCTGGACGGAACCAAATTACTGGTGAACCAGTCCATCCACCAACAATTGTTGGTAATCGCTGGTTTGATATAGATAGTGAAAATGGTGATGGTGATGGTAAAGCTATATTTGAGCATTGTTTCTCAAAAAGTGTCGGTGCAGTTATTTTTCTAACTGCTACAGTCTACCGCACTGATTTAGTGAAACGCGCTCTCCAAAATTGGCAAGATGCTGAAAACAACTGGATATCTTTAGCATATTTAGCCGGTTATTGTGCTGCTAATGGCAGAGTAATCGTCACTCAAGAAACTTATTTGGAATGTGTTGTTGGTGTGAGTTATTGGCAAAAAGAACCAAAATCTGCACTGTTAATGCAATACAAACATATACCCGAAGTGATTTTGAAACTGGAAGAGAATGGATATTCTAAGCAGTTTTGTAGACGGATGCTTTTACAGAACAGTAAAGAAGTTAACTTGAAAGTTTTCTTGGGTGCTTTAAGAAGATGGCCGATGTCCGCTATCAAAATAGTAGTTCCATTTTTGGCTTTGGTTAGCTTGTGTGCTTTTGATGTGATGGTTTCTAAAGAACTCGCGTTAGCAGAATCAAATGAAATACCTACTCAAGAAGTGCGGACTTATAAACCGTAAGCTATGAAGTTCCTAACAAATATGTATCAAAACAAGGAGGATTTACACCATGTTTAGTGCTATAAAACGCAAAATATCTACACTATCTTCTGACTTTGAATATTACCTAGCCCGTTGGAAGCATAGCAGAAATTTGCCAGTGTTAGAAGGAAGCGATGTCTACGACGGGCTACGCCTACGCAACATTCTTAAGGCTCTCAAAAAAGATGGCGTTTACGTCACAACACTGGCAGATTTAGGGTTAAACTCTAGCTCAGAACTGCTCAAAGCTGCTTACCATCAATTGTCTGAGATGGAAAATCCTAACAACAATCATCTAGACGAAAAATTACCACAAATTACCACAGTAACAGGTTTACCAGAATTTTATGCTTGGGGAACCGAGAAAAGACTTCTTAACATCATCGAAAATTATATTGGTCTTCCTGTTGCTTTTCATGGTGTACATTTACGCAAAGATTTCCCTAGCAAACATCAGTTTGGCACACTGCTATGGCATAGTGATGCCGAAGACCGTCGCATCATCAAAATATTCATTTACTTAAATGATGTAGAAGAAAAAACCGGGCCTTTTGAATACATTCCTCGCTCTTTAACTTCCTTATTTAGTTGGAGTTATATTCAACTTTATTACAAACTTTGGAAGTCAGGTTATATGGGTATCGATGATGAAGAAGTAAAACCAGTCATCCCCAAATCAGCTTGGAAATCCTGCCCAGGCCCAGCAGGTACTGTAATTATTGTAGATACGAAAAATGCTTTGCATCATGGCACAGTCCGCACAGAAGAACGGTCAGCGCTATTCTTTTGTTACACTGCCAATCCTCCTGAAAGACCAGACCTTTGCACTCAATACTGGGATGATACTTATCCTAGAGCTGAGTTACGTTCTGCATCTGATGCAGTTAAAGTATCAACTTAAAAACGTTCTTGTCGGAAGAATATCTAATTTAATTAACCAACATTCATCTCAAAGGAATCATAATGATTTTCACTGAAACTGCACTCAAAGACGCATTCATTATTGACTTAGAAGAAAAGCCAGACCAGCGTGGTTTTTTTGCTCGATCTTTCTGCGCTCAAGAATTTGAAGCATACGGATTAAAGCCAACAGTTGCCCAATGTAACCTGTCTTTTAACTATAAAAAAGGCACTATTCGGGGAATGCATTATCAAATTCTCCCAGCAGCAGAAACGAAATTAATTCGCTGTACTAAAGGTGCTATCTATGACGTAATTATTGATATGCGTCCAGAATCTCCTAGCTTTTTATCACACATTGGTGTAGAGCTAACCCCAGAAAACCGCCGCGCTTTGTATGTTCCAGAAATGTTTGCTCATGGCTATCAAGCACTCACAGATGAGACTGAAGTTATATATCAAGTTGGCGAATTTTACACGCCAGGGTATGAAAGGGGTTTACGCTATGACGACCCATTCTTTGCCATTGATTGGCCTCTAGATGTGACTGAAATATCTGAGAAAGATTTAAATTGGCCTTTGTTGAGAATGATGACTGTTGGCGGTACAGCTTCCAGATAACTATAGACTCTTTCTCTACGCCAGGTGTTTATTGTAGAACACACTGGCTGCTTTTCATGAGCTAATACAATAATTAATTAGGATAGAAATAAATGCCAAATAATCTTCTATCTCGTGTCGGTAATACTATCTCTTTTGTCTCTAAAAAAGTCGAAGCTCGCATCAATTACGCTAAGACATTACAGGTTGTCTCCCTAAAGCCTAAACAGCCTTCCAAAGGAAATGTACTTCTTTCTTATCGGATTGAACCATTCCTCTTAAAACCTGGTCAGCCAATGCCTAATGACCATACTTGGTACTGGGAAGTTTGGCAAATTGCCCAAACTTTTTTAACTTTAGGCTATAACGTTGATGTTATCCAGTTCCACAATAATAAATTTGTTCCTCAAAAAGACTACGCATTTTTCATTGATATCCGTCATCGAATGGAAGCGCTTGCACCAAAACTCAATAAGGATTGCATCAAGATTTTCCACGTTGACATTGCGAATATGGTGTTTCGCAATGCAGCAGAATGCAATAGACTTCTAGAACTACAACGGCGCAAAGGTATCACCTTAAAACCACAGCGATTTGAAGTTCCTAACTTGGGAATTGAATATGCCGATTGCGCGATTGTGTTGGGTAACGATTTCACAACTGATACATTCAAGTATGCCAATAAACCGATGTATCGCATCCCAATTTCTTCGCCTGTGGTTTATCCTTATCCCGACAAAAAAGATTTTGAAGCGGTAAGAAAGCGTTTTCTGTGGTTTGGTGGTAGTGCTTTAGTCCTCAAAGGATTAGATTTAGTTTTAGATGCTTTTGCCCAAATGCCGGAATACCATTTAACAATTTGTGGGCCGGTAAGTAGTGACAAAGAATTTGAGCAAGCTTTCTATAAAGAACTGTACGAAACACCTAACATCCACACTTATGGGTGGATTGATGTTACTAGCCCTGATTTTATAGAGGTGACAAATAACTGTTTAGGGCTTGTTTATCCTTCTGTTTCTGAAGGACAGTCAGGAGCAGTAATTAGTTGCTTGCAAGCTGGGTTAATTCCGATTTTGAGCTACGAATCTGGTGTAGATGTTCACGATTTTGGTGTGATTTTTGACAATCTTTCCGTTGACGAAATTAAGACGAAAGTTAGAAGTATTTCCAATTTGCCTGTTGAAGACCTAAAGCTGATGTCTCGTCAGGCTTGGGAATATGCAAGAGCAAATCATACCAAAGAAAAGTTTGCCCAAGTTTACAGAAATGTTGTGGAGCAAATTATCGAAAATCATAGCCAGAAAAAACAGACTGCTTCTATAGCATCTAGCAAAGAACCAGTTATTAGCTATAGCTAATCTTAATTCACATGAAAATGTACTTAATATTTAGCTTTAAAAAATTATTAAGTGCAAGTTTATAGAGAATTTGTATCACAACCAACAGTTCCAAAAAGGAGTTTAGTTCATGATTATTATCGATCGCGCCTTACAAGCCCGTGCAGCAGCAGGAAATCCTATTAAGGTGGGAATGATTGGTGCTGGTTTTATGGGTCGAGGAATTGCCAACCAAATTGTCAATTCAGTGCCAGGAATGGAGTTAGTTGCTATCTCCAATCGCCAGATTGATGCAGCTAAACAAGCTTATTCGGAAGCAGGAATTGAAGATATTCAAGTTGTTGCAACTGTCAGCGAATTAGAAGATGCGATCGCTAACGGTAAGTATGCAGTCACAGAAGACGCTAAGTTACTGTGTCGGGCCGAGGGCATCGATGCATTAATCGAAGTCACAGGTGCAGTGGAATTTGGCGCTCACATCGTTATGGAAGCGATCGCTCATTGCAAGCATGTGATTATGATGAATGCCGAACTCGACGGCACCATTGGCCCCATCCTCAAAGTCTATGCTGACAAAGCAGGTGTGATTCTCACTGCCTGTGATGGCGATCAGCCAGGGGTGCAAATGAACCTCTACCGCTTTGTCAAAAGCATTGGTCTAACTCCGTTATTGTGCGGTAACATTAAAGGACTCCAAGACCCCTATCGCAATCCCACCACCCAGGAAGGATTTGCTAAACGTTGGGGTCAAAAGCCCCACATGGTGGCTAGCTTTGCCGACGGAACCAAAATTTCCTTTGAGCAAGCGATCGTTGCCAATGCCACAGGCATGAAAGTCGCCAAACGGGGAATGCTAGGATATGACTTTAACGGTTATGTCGATGAAATGGCCCATATATATGATGTTGAACAACTCAAAGAACTGGGCGGCATCGTCGATTATGTAGTTGGAGCAAAACCTGGCCCTGGCGTATATGTATTTGCCACTCACGACGACCCCAAGCAACAGCACTATCTCAACTTATATAAATTAGGCGAAGGCCCACTTTACAGCTTCTATACTCCTTATCACCTCTGTCATTTTGAAGTTCCCTTGTCCGTAGCGCGTGCTGTCCTATTTGGTGATGCGGTTATGTCTCCACTAGCAGGCCCGCTAGTAGATGTTGTCACCACTGCCAAAATCGATCTGAAAGCAGGAGAAACCTTAGATGGCATCGGCTACTACATGACCTACGGACAATGTGAAAATTCCAATATCGTCCAACAGCAAAATCTTCTACCAATTGGTTTAGCCGAAGGATGTCGCCTCAAACGAGATATTTCTAAGGATCAAGTCCTCACTTATGAGGATGTAGAATTACCTGAAGGCAGACTTTGCGACCAACTAAGAACTGAGCAAAACACTTATTTCGCCTCAGAAAAAATCTTAGTAGCAGTTGGGTAATAGCTACAAATGAATCGGCTGTAGGGGCGTACAGCTAGTTGTACGCCCCTATTTGTCGCCAGGATTTCGTGAAGAGGATAGGAGTTATACTGCGGGACACTAAAGTTGTTGATAATAACTTGCTGGGGAGCGTTGAAACAAACCTGATCGAAACTTTAGGCCAAATTCATGAAAATTGCTCTAGTCCACGATTATTTAACCCAGCGAGGTGGGGCAGAGCGTGTGTTTGAGCTGCTTTGTAAACGCTATCCCGAAGCAGATATTTTCACATCTCTGTACGATCCAGAAAAAACTATTGATCTAGGCGATCGCATAGTCAATACAACCTTTTTACAAAAAATTCCTGGTGCAGCAAAATATTTCAGGTCAATGGCTCCTCTATATTTTCCTGCCTTTCGTGCCTTGGATCTGCAAGACTACGATTTAATTATTAGCAGTAGCACCAGCTTCGCTAAAGCAGTGCGAAAAAATCCCAATGCCCGCCACATTTGCTTCTGTCATAACGTCACCCGTTTCTTATGGGATACAGCAACCTATTTAAGAGAATACGGAGACTATAGATATTTTGCTCCTTTAATCGAACAAATATTTCAAGTAATGAGAAAGGTAGACCTGAAATATGCACAGGAACCTGACCTTTACATTGCCAATTCTAGTGTCGTTGCCCGCCGTATTGAAAGTATTTATGGCAAAAAGGCAATGATGGTAAACTATCCAATTGATACTAGTAAATTTCTTTTTTCTGATATAAAAGAAGAATATTATCTGGCCTCAGCCCGGATGATCAGCTATAAGCGCCTTGATATAATAGTTGAAGCTTTTAACTGGCTGGGATGGCGATTATTAATCTCAGGTGATGGGCCTGAACTTGCTCGGTTAAAATCCAAAGCATTAAAAAATATTGAGTTCTTGGGACACGTAAGTGATAGAACCCGTAAAGACTTGTTTTCCAAAGCCAAGTCTATTATTGTCGCAGCCTTAGAAGACTACGGATTAGTTCCAGTAGAGGCTAATGCTAGTGGTACACCAGTCATCGCTTATGGTGCAGGTGGAGTATTAGATACTCAAATACCAGGTGAAACCGGAGTCTTTTTCAAAAGGCAAACACCCGAATCTCTACAAATTGCATTACTAGAAGCCAATGGTATTTCTTGGGATTACGATCGCATCCGTAACCATGCAGTAGCAAACTTTTCAGAAAATGCCTTCTTTAGTAAAGTTGAGCAAATCATTAACCAAGCTTGTGGTGTGCATCAATTATTCATTTGATTCCCTAATCTCTTCCCCCTATAAGATTACCTATTTATTTTTCTTTCTCCTTCTTGGCAGTTCGTAAAACAAATAGGTATTTTCGGAGAATCTCTTAGCGTAAGTCTTGAAGACAAGGATAATAAAAGTGGTTCAAACTAGTCTAAATCCTCAGATAACTCCAGCTTCGGAAACTGAACCAAGCTACGGACAATTGTTTGCCGTATTTGTGCGAAGATTTCCTTGGTTTCTAGCAGTATTAATTACTTCTATTGCTATTGCAGGCATGGTAACTTTTAAAACCAAGCCAACTTATAAAAGTTCCATGCAACTGCTAGTAGAACCTAACTATCAAGGAAAAACAGAAGGAGGGGGTGTAGACAACCAATTTACTGACTCTAATGTGGTCATAGATACTGCAACTCAGCTTAACTTGATGCAGAGTTCAGGACTCATCCAAAAAGCAGTTGATAAACTTCAATCTGATTATCCAGATATAAGTTCGGCTGAGATTAAAGCTTCCTTAGTACTAACTCAAATAAGGAGCAAAGAAGATAATGTTGCTACTAAAATATTTCAAGTTGAATACACTGCTGGAGATCCAGAAAAGACACAAAAAGTTCTGAGCGCAATTCGACAAGTTTATGTGGAATATAACAAAGAACAACAGAATTCGCGTTTACAAAAAGGTCTGCAAATTATCAGAGAACAGTTAAGTAAAGCCAGTGAAGAAGTAAACGCGGCTGAGACAAATTTACAAAGGTTCCGCAGAAATCAAAACTTAATTGATCCAGAATCACAGGCCAAAGCTATTGAGACAGCTTTAAATAATATTGCCCAAGAAAGACAGACAACTCGCGCCCAGTATGGCGAAGCTTTAGCACGCCAAAAATCTTTAGAAGAACAACTTAACCGTTCTCCTCAAAATGCTCTAGTTGCTTCTCGTCTGAGTCAATCTACTCGCTATCAAGGCTTACTGAACGAAATTCAAAAAAGCGAGCTGGCATTAGCACAAGAACGCTTACGCTTTACAGATGAAACTCCGAGTGTGCAAAAGCTCAAAGAACAGCTTAAAAGCCAGAAGGAATTATTGCAACAAGAGGTAGGAAGAACTTTAGGCGAAAAGTCTGCTAGTGCATTCACGAATGGAGATTCTCTTCTCGAAAAAGGACAGCTTGGCCAAATTGATCTCAGCCTAGCTGGTCAGTTAGTAGAAACACAGACAACTATAGTTGCTTTAACTGCTCGTGATCAAACTTTGGCCCAGAAAGAAAACGAGTTGCGTTTTGAAATCAAACGTTTCCCGCCTCTTTTAGCTTATTACAATCGGATGTTACCGCAGTTGCAATTTAGCCGTGAAAGGTTAGAGCAGCTTTTAAGGGCAGAACAGCAATTACGGCAAGAACTTTCTAAGGGTGGATTTAATTGGGAAGTTGTAGAAGAACCTCAAAAAGGCGGACAATTAGGCCCCAATCTTCAACAGAACTTGCTGTTAGGTGCTGTAGTTGGGTTTATGTTAGGAGGCATTGCTGCCTTTGTTCGAGAATCGGCTGATGATGCAGTTCACACCACTGCTGAATTAGAGAAGCAAATGGCCATGCCGTTGTTGGGAACAACTCCCAAATTACCGCCAGCCAAACCCAGAGAATCAATGATCAAGTTGCCCTTTGGTAAGCCAGAAGTTCTCGCTCCCTGGACAATTCAGGTATTGCAATCTCCACCGCGCTGGGAATCGCTGGATCTGATTTACAAAAATATTGAACTTTTAAATACTGTTGCTAACCTGAAATCTTTGATGATTACCTCAGCTTTACCTGATGAGGGTAAGTCAGCTTTGGCGTTGGGTTTGGCGATGAGTGCTGCCCGTTTACACAAAAGGGTACTGCTGATTGATGCCAATTTACGCGATCCCAGTCTGCACGAACAACTGAATCTTCCTAATGAACAGGGGCTTTCAACTCTACTGGCTAGTGATGCAACTCTACCCAACCAGATTAGTCTTCAATACTCAGGTTCCGCCTACATCGATATTTTGACCGCCGGCCCCAGACCTGCTGATCCAGCTAATCTGTTGAGTTCTCCTAGGATGATAGAATTAATGGCAGCATTTGAGGAAAACTATGATTTGGTACTCATAGATGCTCCCCCAGTTCTCGGTTTGGTGGATGCCATGCTTACCGCATCATCTTGTCGTAGCGTGGTTATGGTGGCAAGCATTGGGATTGTAACGCGAAGTCAGCTTAATCAAGCTACAGCCATGCTGAGTAAGTTAAATCTGATTGGGGTTGTAGCTAATGGGGTATCAAACTCTAGTAGCAATTACGTACCTTATATCAAACAACAGCAATTAGCTCTGCGTCAAGCTGTAGAAAAATAGTTAGTACGGTGACGAAAGATCCCCGACTTCTTAGAGAAGTCGGGGATCTAACAGTTTAAATACAACACGCAATGGGGTAGCACAGGTGTGCTACCCTACATTTTTTTGAACAAAATTTAATTTTATTGCTATCAGGAAAAAATCAGTATATTTATGCTATCTTTATAGGTTTTCCGAGAAATCACTGGCTCTTTAAAGAGTAAATAAAGAATTTATATGAGCGATCGCTATTCCTAAATAGTCTTATATTCTAGAGATTAAAGCACCTTCATAAAGGCTAGAAGATAACAGCAGACTGGTTTTGGTAAATCTATCGATACAATAAACACCTCAGTGCAATTAAACGTAGATATAAATTTATGGGTAATTTCCCTCTACATATTTCTACTTTCAGTAGTTACCGGAAAATACCGATTACCCATGAATATTGATAGTAACGTTGATTTATAAACCTCTACACCAGCATAATTCTGCACAATGTGTGCTTGGCTAGGTGGCAAATAGCAATAACATATTTTGCCCTCAATTATCTCCAACTTTTTGGACTTACAACAAGATTCGGATTTGGGTCTTTGGCATTGATAGCCTTTGATAACGCCTCAGCAATTTACTCCTGTATAATCCAAAGACATTATGACAACTTCAATAATTCCAACTCTAGAGAATTTATATGATGTAACCCAGGAACACCAAGATAATCGTGGGTACTGCACACTCCAGTGGCGACGGGGTAAGCTGTTGGTGAAGCCGCTTGGACGAGTTAAACAACCATATTTGCCTTCATTAAATAGTAAGCGATCGCTAGTAGAATGCTTACAACATTCTCCGGTAAGTTTGGTAAGCATAGATCCTAAATTGGGTGAGGCTTTGCTGAGATTTTGGGCAGATGCATGTGAAGAAGCTCAAAAGCCAATATTCCTAAACATATCCGCTAGCAATAAACTGTCTAACCAACCCTTCCAACGAGTAATTGATTGGATTGCCGCTTTAGTGTTGCTGCTATTAGTAAGTCCAGTCATGTTGGGATTGATTGTGCTAATGCAGGTTTACTCACCAGGGTCACTTTTTTGCTGTGAATGGCGTGTTGGAGAACGAGGTAAACTGTTTCAGGCAATGAGGTTTCGCACGCAAAACACCACACCGCTAGGGCGTTGGATAGGTAAATCCAGTCTCGACAATCTGCCACTGTTATTTAATGTACTGCGGGGTGACATGAGTTTAACCGGATCTCGTTGTTGGACTTTAGAAGATGCAGTACAGCTAAATAAACTACCAGAAATTAAAGCTTCTTGGGAAGTAGAAGCACAGTCTCACCTGTTACATCTAGATAGCCAAACACTGTAATTTATCTGTGCGGTAAGTAATTGATGTTTTCATCTACCGCACTGAGGCTAAAACACTATAGCGGTCTATCTACCTTGCCAAACTATTATAAAATCCATGCATTTCCAATTTCCTCAAAAACTTCGTAGTCTACTTAAAGCTTCCAGCTTTTGGCAGGACAACTATTTGCTATTGCGAGAATTTAAGCACTTTCGTAAGATTGTAATTTTAGCTTTGATATTCTCAGTTCTGGCGGCAACTTTTGAAGGTGTCAGTATTGGTTTTTTACTTTCTTTTTTGCAAAGCTTAACTAGTCCCAACGCTCAACCTGTCCAAACAGGAATAGAATGGTTCGATAATTTCGTATTGGGAGCTAATTCATCGGCGATTAATCGTCTGTACCGAATATCTTCGCTGATTTTATTGAGTACTTGGTTACGTGTTGCCTTCAATTATTTTGGACAAGTATATACTGAATTATCTCAACTGCATTTTGGCGATCGCTTACGCAAACAAATTTTTGAACAGTTACAATCATTATCGTTAAGTTACTTTGCCAAAACTCGTTCTGGCGAACTAATTAACACAATAACCACAGAAATTGAGAGGATAAGACAGGGTTTCAGTGGCGCAGCATTTTTAATAACTAGAGGAATCACAACTCTTGTCTACTTGATTTCAATGTTTTTGATATCATGGCAACTGACTGTAATTTCAGCATTGCTATTTACACTTTTAGGTGTAGGTTTATCTAATCTGAATGCCAGAGTCAGAGAATCAAGTTTTGGCATGACAACTGCTAATGCTAATTTTACATCAACAGCCATAGAATTTATTAATGGCATTCGCACAGTTCATTCCTGTGGTACTCAAGAATTTGAGCGCCAGCGTTATTATAAAGCCAGTGACAAGGTAGTAAGTACTACAACTAAAGTTGTATTCACTTGGACACTTGTCAAACCAATTGCCGAAGGAGTAGCTACTACGGTATTGGTGGGAATGATTATTTTGGCATTCACTAGCCTGGTTAGTAATGGAACGCTACAAGTTGCTTCTTTGCTAACATTTTTCTTTGTCCTATTTCGCTTCATCCCGTTTGTTCAAGATATTAATGGTACTAGAGCATTTCTCAATACTCTACATGGTTCGGCAGACAATATTAAAAATTTGCTCAAAAGTGATGATAAAAATTATTTTCAGAATGGAACACTTCAGTTTAAAGCTTTAGAAAGGGCAATAAATTTAGTATCTGTAGATTTTGGCTACGATGACAAAAATATAGTGTTGCATAATGTTACCTTAACCATTGAAAAGGGGAAAATGACTGCATTAGTCGGAGCCTCTGGTGCTGGTAAAACAACTCTTGCTGATTTAATTCCTCGCTTTTATAATGCTACAGAGGGAAATGTTTATATCGATGAAGTTGATATAAGACTGTTTGAAATTAACTCTCTTCGTCGTCAAATAGCTGTAGTCAGTCAGGATACTTTTATCTTCAATACTGATGTTTGGCAAAATATTGCTTATGGTACTCCACAAGCTACTAATGAGCAAATTCAAGAAGCTGCTAAATTAGCCAATGCGCTGGAATTTATTTTAGAAATGCCTGAAGGTTTTAATACCCAATTGGGAGATCGGGGTGTTAGATTATCTGGAGGACAAAGACAGCGAATTGCTATCGCACGGGCGCTACTAAGGAACCCAGAAATTTTGATTTTGGATGAAGCGACTAGTGCTTTAGATTCTGTATCAGAGCGCTTAATTCAAGATTCATTAGAAAAGCTATCTGTGGGTAGAACAGTAATTGCGATCGCTCACCGTCTTTCTACTATTGCTAAAGCCGATAAAGTTGTAGTTTTGGAAGCAGGACGGATTGTAGAACAGGGTAAATATCAAGAATTACTAGGACGTAAAGGCAAGCTTTGGGAATATCACCAGATGCAATACTATAATTCGTAATTCGTAATACTCGCCTCCGGCGAGAAGCAAGCTACGTAATTTGTAATTGGCAAATTACGAATTAATTTCACTACTAAATTATTTATATAACTAGGAAAAATAAATGGTAAACATAGGCTATCATACTGCTAAAATTCAGGGTAGATTTAATCGTTCCTTATATAAAGCAGCCCTTTCTCAGATTGTCAGTATTCCGATAAAACAAACTCGACAAGTTCCGGTAAGTGTCTATGCTTTCTCATGTGAACGTGATTTACCAGAACAAGTAGCAAGTATTCGCTCATTCATTCGTAATGTTGGCATTCCAGATATATTCACTGTAGTTTCTGATGGTAGTTACACTGAGTCTAGTTGTAATTTACTCCGCCGTATCCATCCCTGCGTTAAGGTAATACTTTTACAAAACTTCCTGAGAACAGATTTACCTCAATGTGTTCATGATTATGCCCAACTGCATCCACTTGGCAAAAAGTTGTCAGCATTAATGTCAATTCCGGTTAATGGAGCTACGATTTACACTGATTCAGATATTTTATTTTTCCCCGGCGGTATTGATTTAATTGATTTGAGTAAATCGGACGATAAATATTCTCTTTATCTACCTGATTGTTCTATGTCACTAGATGAGCGAATTATTTATGATGATTCTGAAAAACTAAATCCAGTAAATGGTGGATTTATATTCTTTAGGCATGAATTTGACTGGAGTTTTGCTATCGAACGTTTAGCAAATCTCCAAGAAGCTCCTACTTATTTTACGGAACAAACAATTGTTCATTTGACAATGCATCACAATCATGGTAAACCTATATGCTCAAATAAATATGTTCTCAATGTAGAAGATCAGTTCATTTATCCAGATAAATCTGCAAGTAAAAACATTGCTCTCAGGCATTATGTGAGTGATGTTAGACACAAGCTTTGGTTTAATGTTGGCATATAATTTTGATGAACTTAAGCCTCTATTTAGATGACAAACACAGTTAGTAATAACGTAAAACATGGTGGTTAATGCTTAACTCAATCAATGATGCCAAGCGAAGTGATGAACAGTTGGACAGAGGTATTTTTGAAGAAGACCTAATTTATCAATGCTCCAATTTCGATGTAGGCGAGGGCGGAGGTGTTGAAACTTATTTAGCCTCTCTATTTGAACATCGACCACCTGAAGTTAGCGATCGCGTGATAAAATCGCTTAAGAATGTTGACCAAAGCCAGTTTAAGCTGCTGCACCTCCACAGCCCAGATTTACTTTTGCAGCTTACAGGCGAGTGTCCTACGGTTTTCAGCGTTCATAATCACTCATTGTACTGTCCTAGCGGCACAAAGTATTTAGCTGGACAAGGAAAAATCTGCGATCGCAATTTCTCTTACTTAGGTTGTACCTGGGGTAAATTAGCAGACAAATGTGGTAGTCGTAGACCTTTAAGAACTCTTAAAGAACTGCAAAATACTCATCAGCTATTAGATGTCTTAAAAAAGGTAAAAATTACTTTTGTTGCTAATAGCGAATACGTGCGTCAAGAGTTGATTAAAAACGGTGTAAACTCTGAGAAGATTGTAACGTTACATTGTGGTATTTCTATACCAAAAATAACCGTTGCACCTTTGAGTTTAGATATCCATCAAAATCATAGAATTTTGTTTGTTGGTCGCATTGTTTCTGATAAAGGTTTAGAATGGTTACTCAAAACCTTAATACATACAAATCCGCAAATCAAACTTGATATTGCAGGTGAAGGCTGGGAACGACCACGCTTAGAAAGGTTAGCAAATACACTCGGATTAAGTAACCGAATTACTTGGCATGGTTGGTGCGATCGCAACACATTAAATAACCTTTACGAACAATGTTTTGCAGTCATCTTTCCTAGCGTTTGGCCTGAACCTGCGGGTCTTGTAACTCTAGAAGCATACTCTCGTTATCGACCTGTAATTGGTAGTGCAGTCGGAGGGATTCCAGAACATTTACGAGATGGAGAAACAGGTATTCTTGTTCCAGGTAATGATATCAAAAAACTGGCTGATGCGATTCATAATTTGTATGGAGATTATGAAAAAAGCCGATACATGGGAGAACAAGGTCATGCTTTATTAATGAGAGAATTTACCATGAATGCTCATGTGAATAATCTTCAAACAATTTATGCAAAAACAATAGCTGAATTTCCTTTTAGAGCCAAAAAAGTGTATAGCATTTCTCAAGTGAAATAAGCTTAGGTTTTGTATATCAAATTGTCCATATTTTAACTACGAAATATAAAGGAAAAAACTATGTCATTGTCTCAAGAATCCCAACAGCCTTTGGTTAGCGTTATTATCCCCACCTATAATAGACCAGAGTATCTTAAGCAAGCGATCGCTAGCGCTGTTAAACAAACTTATCAAAATATCGAAATTATTGTTTCTGATAATTGTAGCCCAGAAAATCCTCAAGCACTTGTGGAATCTTTTGGTGATTCACGTATAATATTTTGGCGACATCAGCAAAATGTAGGTATGCTTGCTAATCAGCAGCATGGCTTCAAGATAGCGCGAGGTAAATATGTTGCTAGCCTCCATGATGATGATATCTGGAATGAAGATTTTTTAGCAAAGCTAGTACCACCTCTAGAAGCAAATTCTGAATTAATTCTCGCTTTTTGTGACCAATATATTATAGATGCTAATAGCATAATTAATCATGCTGGAACTGAAGAAAATACACGCGGTTATAAGCGAGACAAACTAGCAAAAGGAATTCATCAACCTTTTTACAAAATTGGATTGGTAGATAAAAGCATACCCACTGCTGCATCTTGTGTGATTCGTAATAATATTATCGATTGGGATAGTATGCCCTCAGAAGTTGGCGGAATGTGGGATTTATATTTAACTTATCTCTGTTGTATATCTGGTTACGGTGCTTACTATTATCCAGAAAGATTGACGCGATATCGCGCCCATGAGCAAACTGATACTATGCTCAGTGGTAGTCGAGATATGCAAGCAAAAATCCGCAAAGCTAAAAGCGAAATGTTTTGTTATCAAGTCTTTATGAAAGACGCTCAGTTACAGCAATTTAAAAGTTACTTTCAACAAAAATGGTTAGAAGCTAATACAACTTTGGGAATTGGTTTGCTACGAAGTGAACAGATAGCCGCAGCACGTCCATATTTTTGGCAGGCGTTGAATCAACAAAAATTTGATGTGCGAACTGTGGCTGCACTAACTCTTAGTTTTACTCCGCGTTTTTTCGCAGAAAAATTAATAGAAATCTCTAAATGATAGAGGAATAGTGTCTAAATTCTAGATTAGACCTCTTGCAAAAATCCTTGAATTACCCCTCCCCAACCCTCCCCTTGTGAAGGGGAGGGGGCAAGATTTCAAGTTTCCCCCCTTTATAAGGGGGGTCTATTCTTTTAACGAACCGCAGAGACGCAGAGGGAACAGAGGTAATAAAAATCTTTTTACTTTGCGTCTTTGTTTTCGCTTATTTTACCAAGCAAGGTAGTGTATGAAATTTTGTATTGTTACTCATAAAATCAAAAAAGGAGATGGTCAGGGGCGAGTAAACTACGAAGTAGCTCAAGAAGCAATTTGTCGTGGTCATCAACTGACATTATTGGCTAGTGAAGTCGCACCAGAACTAGAAGAGAATAGTCAAGTTAATTGGATTAAAATTCCAGTCAAAGGCTATCCGACAGAATTTGTTCGCAATTTGATATTTGCCCAAAAAAGTGCAGATTGGTTACGTCAACATCGCTTTGAAATTGATTTAGTTAAAGTCAATGGCGCAATTAATCTGGCTGCGGCTGATGTAAATGCTGTACATTTTGTCCATAGTTCATGGTTGCGATCGCCTGTTCATATTTCCCGCAACCGTCGAGACTTATATGGTTTGTACCAATGGCTGTTTACGGCTTTTAATGCGCGTTGGGAAAAACAGGCTTTCCAAAAAGCCCAGGTTGTGGTGGCTGTCTCCGAAAAGGTAGCACAGGAATTAATTAACATTGGTGTGCCGCGTTCTCGGATTCGTGTAATTATCAATGGCGTTGATTTAGAAGAGTTTGCCCCTGGCCCAAGTGTAGGCGTAGCCCGCCGTAGGCATCGCCAAAAATTAGGTTTAACGGAGAATGTCACCTTAGCATTGTTCGCCGGAGATATCCGCACACCCAGAAAGAACTTAGATACGGTGTTGCACGCGTTGGCGAAAGTTCCCGATTTACATTTGGTGGTGGTAGGACACACACAAGGTAGCCCTTTCCCAGAATTAGCAGCATCTTTGGGGTTAAGCGATCGCGTGCATTTTGTGGGATTTCGCCGTGATATCCCCCAAATTATGCAAGCAGTAGATTTATTTGTTTTTCCTTCCCGATACGAAGCTTGTAGTCTCGTATTGTTAGAAGCACTTTCTTCAGGACTGCCTGTAATTACTGCCACAGCCACCGGGGGCGGAGAGTTGGTGACACCAGAATGTGGCATCGTCTTATCCGACTCAGATGATATTGATGCTTTGGCTGTGGCGTTGATGTCCTTGGTGAGCGATATCCCGTTGATACAGCAAATGGGCAAAGCAGCTCGTTCTGTGGCAGAAAAACATAGCTGGACTACTATGGCACAAACTTATGTGGATCTATTCGAGGAGTTAAGCAAGAATGCGGAACACCGTTCTGATACCGACTTATCGCCGTCCACAAGACCTATCACGCTGCCTTTTGGCGCTACAGGAGCAAACTAAACCGGTTGATCAGGTGATAGTAGTTGTCCGTGACACGGATGCAGAAACTTGGGAATTTCTAGCACAATTAAACGCGCCCAATCTGCCATTGCATACTGTGAAAGTCACACAACCGGGAGTAGTAGCAGCCCTCAACGCCGGACTAGCAGCAGTGGAGGGTGATATTGTTTCCATTACTGATGATGATGCTGCACCTCACCCAGATTGGTTAGAGCGCATCGCCGCTTACTTTACCTGTGATAGCCACCTCGGCGGACTGGGAGGGCGTGATTGGATATACCACGGCAGCAAACTAGAAGACGAATCCCGCCCAGTAGTGGGACAGTTGCAATGGTTTGGCCGAGTGATTGGCAACCATCACCTGGGAGTAGGAGAACCTCGCGAAGTTGATATTCTCAAGGGCGTAAACATGAGTTTTCGTACCCAAGCAATCGGACAACTACGCTTTGACGAGCGGATGCGCGGTACTGGAGCGCAGGTACATTTTGAAATGGCATTCACTCTGACATTAAAACGGGCAGGTTGGAAGATAATTTACGATCCTAATGTTGCTGTAGATCACTATCCGGCACAACGTTTTGATGAAGACCAGCGAAATAATTTTAATGAAATTGCCTTTATTAATTTAGTCCATAATGAAACCTTAGTTTTATTAGAGCATTTGCCATTTATCCGCCGGATTATATTTTTATTCTGGGCAGTATTTGTGGGTACATGCGATAGCTTGGGTTTCGTCCAATGGCTGAGATTTTTACCTAGCCAAGGGCAGTTGGCAGGGAAAAAATTGCTGGCATCTTGGCGTGGACGTTGGCAAGGATATAAACAATTTGTCATTGGTCATTAGTCATTTGTCATTGGTCATTGCAGACTAATTATTTCATTTGGGATTTTTTATGTGTAAATCTAAAATCTAAAATTGAATGAATTATAGACAGATACTTTTCAATAGTTTTTTACAAGAAAGCTATTCTCCCGAAGAGCGATCGCAACAGGGTTGGATGGCGATCGCAGGCTTTATATTACTAACTGTAGTTTGCTATTTTGCTGGTGCTACTGCCGCATTACGCCTAATTTATCCGGTGATGGCTTTGATAGTAGCCATATTTTTATACTTGCGGCATCCCATTCTCTACATCAGCTTTACTTGGTGGATCTGGTTTCTCACGCCCTTAGCTACCCGTTTGGTTGACTATCGGGTGGGCTGGGACGCTACCCGTCAGATGCTCATCGCACCATACTTAGTAGTATTTGTCACTATTGCAACATTCTTCCGACACTTTCCCCGCGCTTCACGTCAAGGGGGATTGCCGTTTGTTTTAGCTTTTATCGGAGTCTTCTATGGCTTTTTAATCGGTCTAATTTATAATCCACCAATCCCTGTAGCACGCGGGTTGATGGATTGGCTCAGTCCGATCATTTTCGCTTTTCACTTATTTATCAACTGGCGAGATTATCCCAGCTATCGCCAGAATATTCAACGAACATTTCTTTGGTCTGTGTTAATTTTAGGAGCGTATGGCGTATATCAATTCGTCGTGGCTCCTGAATGGGATAGGTACTGGCTCATCCAATCAAAACTATTCATGAGTTCTGGAAATCCTGTACCTTTCGGGATGCGCGTCTGGAGTACATTGCACTCAGTCGGCCCCTTTGGTTCCGTTATGCAAGCTGGGTTGCTGTTGTTATTTACCAGTTCAGGAAACTTAATTTTTCCTGCTTCAGTTGTTGGTTACTTGTCCTTCCTGTTGACACAAGCACGTACTAATTGGGGAGGCTGGTTATTAGGAATAATTATGATCGTGGGTTCAGTCAAAACCCGGATTCAAATGCGCTTAATCATCATAATTGCGGTGATGGCAATTTGTGTTGTGCCATTGACAACCATTGAACCAATTGCTGGGGTTGTAGCAGCTCGTTTACAAACTTTTTCTAATCTTGAAGAAGATAACAGTTTTAAAGATAGATCGGGAAGTTACGATAAAAACCTTGGTTTAGCCCTTTCTAATGGTCTAGGTAATGGCTTAGGAAATATTTGGAAAGTTAACGAAAAAACTGGACAAATTGAAGTAGTGGTAATTGATAGTGGCATTTTAGATATGTTTTTCACCCTTGGTTGGTTTGGAGCCATCTTTTATATGGGTGGATTAATTTTTTTAATTATCAGTGTCAGCAGTTATGGTGAAGGTCGTTTCGATAGTTTTATTAGTGCTGCCCGCGCTATCGGTATCAGTTCTTCCACACAGCTAATTATCGGTAGTGGCATGTTAAGTGTGGCAGGGATGATTCTTTGGGGATTTTTAGCTATGGCTATGGCAGGACACAAGTATTATCAACATCAAAAGAATTATGAATAAATCCGAAAACATTTGACTGGATACAAATTATTTTTTGCCGTTAGTTAAAAAACAAAATCTTACAACTTAAATAGGACTGATATATTATGAAAGCAATTATTGTAATGCCACTTGCCGAGCAACGAGGTGGCGGTGAAATGATGCTTTGGGATTTGGTGCAACAGGGACGTAATGTCGGTGTCGAGTGGCTGGTGATATTTTTAGAAGACGGCCCGATGGTTGAGCAAGTAAAGTCCCTTGGCATTGATGCGCGAGTTGTAGAAAGTGGACGTTTACGCCAAATCCACCGTTTTGTTGCCGCCGTTTTTCGGATAGCTGCGATCGCCCGCCGCGAACGTGCAGATATAATTGTCAATTGGATGTGGATCACGCATATATCTGGAGGTTTAGCAGCAATGCTGGCGGGCTTGCCTGCTGTATGGTATCAGCTAGAAGTACCTAGCGATAAAACTTGGCTAGTACGAATCGCTACTTTAATCCCAGCCCGTGCAATTATCACTCTCTCCCAAGATGGTAAGCAAGCACAGGCAGAGATTTGGCCGCACAGACCAACACCATTAGTTTATCCTGGTGTCGCATTAGACCGATTTGAGCCTAATGCTTTGCCGTCTCCAGAAGAAGCACGGCGAAAGCTGGGCTTACCTTTACACGGGCCATTGATTGGAATTGTTGGACGATTGCAACGATGGAAGGGAATGCACGTATTGGTGCAAGCAATGCCAAAAATTTTACAGAAGTATCCTGATGCTCATTGTGTAGTAGTTGGCGGTAAGCACGATTTAGAACCAGATTATGAGGATTTTTTAAAAGCCGAAATCGCCGCCTTGGGCTTGAAAGAGCAAGTAATTATGGCTGGTTTACAGCGTAATATCCCAGAGTGGGTACAGGCGATGGATGTATTCGTTCACGCATCGGATAAAGAGCCGTTTGGGATTGTGATTATTGAGGCGATGGCGTTGGGTAAACCTGTGATTGCTGGTGATGCTGGCGGCCCGACGGAGATTATTACCGATGGCATGAATGGATTATTAACACCTTACGGTGATGCAGAGAAGTTAGCGATCGCAATTCTCCGTTATCTTGACGAGCAAGAATTTGCCCAAAGTGCCGGAGTAGCTGCCAGACAACGCGCCCTCGATTTCTCAACGCAGAATTATGCTCAAAACTTTATTAGTGTACTTCGTTCTGCTAAAGCTTGATCCTCAATACTGGCAAGGGAAGAAGAGAAGCTGTTCTTGAGAGAAGAATTAATTACTCAACAATAACCCTCCCCCCTGCTCCCCTGCCATCAAAGTATGGGATCTTTTTTTGATTGGAAGCCCCTTTATCCTTGCTCTTTGATTACTTGAGCTACTAGAAACGCTAATGCTGCTGTACCAGCGATCGCACCCCACTGAAGAAACGGATTTTTTTCTAGCCAGTCGGAAAGACTAGGTATAACTAAGTGACCATAATCTCCGTTAACTCTGTCGTCTTCAGCAACAGGTTGATAAAAATTATTTGGTGCATCTTCAGACTTCGGCTCGGAACTATGCTGTAACTTGAAGCCGACGAGCAATAACAGTGAATCTACTAATGATGGGGAAATGCGCTGTACCAAATCTAATATTTTAGCTACATCCCCAACCAAGTAGTCACGAGTTGGATGTTCGGCTGTATAGAGGATAGCATCAGCTACAAGCTTAGGCTCGTAGTAAGGTGGTATCCCGGCAGGCTTTACGCCTAATTTCGTCCGGCCATTGTTCCAGAAGGGGGTGTTGATCACTGCTGGCTTCACACTTGTGACGCTAATAGGCCATTTTTCATGTTGCAACTCAACACGCATCGCTTCAATAAAGCCCTCGACTCCATGCTTGGCTGACGAGTAAGCACTTTGGTAGGGGAGCGATCGCCTACCTTCCATTGAAGAGACATGGATTAATGCTCCCTTACCCTCACGCTTTAGATGTGGTAGGGCCGCCATTGCACCATACACCTGTCCCATAAGATCGACATCAATAACATGCTTAAACTCTTCTGGTGTTGTATTGTCGAAAGTTGCAAAGATGCCAATAGCGGGGACATGTACCCATGTATCGAGTCGCCCGTAGACTTCCACAGTTTTATCTGCGATCGCCTTAACTTGCTCAAATACTTCTACATCAGCCACGCAATAAGTTGCCTCGCCGCCAAAGCTGCGAATCTCTTCCACCAAAGACTTTAGCTTTGACTCACCACGAGCGGAAACTACCACTTTTGCCCCACGTCTAGCAAACTCAAGAGCTGCGATCCGTCCGATACCACTGGAAGCTCCAACGACCGAAACAACCTGCTGATTGATTGGCTTTAATTTCATAAATCTTACTCCTTAAAAAGATAGGGATTCGGGATTAAAAGAATTGTTTCCCAATCCCCTGTCACAGGTAGACAAGCAAAAAACTGGTTTAACGCATCGTTCAATAACTACTGAAGACAAATCTGCTAAGACATCTCCAAATTTACTAAGTCGCGTGCGTACTGCTGAGAGAATATAAGCTTCTTCCATACTTCTCATAACTTTAGGGAGTTTGGAATTTAAAAATAATGAAACAACTTTGAATTTTAAATCAATTATTTCTAGCTTCTGTAATAAATTGCTTTTGCTTAAATGATTGATTTTGCACTAATAAGCATAGTTTTAGTTAAACTCAAAGCAAATTAATTTACGTAATATTACTTTACAATAAAGTTTTTAGCAATAAATCATTCTTTAGAAATAAACAAAGCTTTCTATAAAAATATAACCTTAATCTAATTCCAATACGGTTCAGTTAAGGTTAAAACTTTGTTATCCAAGTCAATTTTTTAACGTAGACGCTTCTCTACGAGACGCTACGCGTAGCTTGCTTCCCGAAGGGTACGGCTTGCCGCAGGCTACCGCTAAGGCACAGAGGATGCAGAGAGAAGAAAGAGAGAGAAAAAATTGCTTAAGTGAACTGTATTGAATCTAATTCAACAGGATTAAATATATAGGACTAATGTTTGATTTATGAAAAAGCTCGGTACAAATTAAAAGCATAATTCCCTATTCCCTACTCCCCACTCCCCGCTCACGGAGATAATTTCAAAAATCAAATACGATTCCTATAATTAATTAAGCATAATAAAGCGATCGCCCTTCTAATAATAGGACGCTGTAACCAGCTTTCAAAAGGTAGCCAGCACAAACTAAGCCATTATGACCAGCGCCAATAATTACAACGTCATACGATTCCATGAGTGCAATGGGGGGATTAAAGTATATTCCCCGATATTAGAAAGTGCTGAAGATATCTAAATCTTTCGTAGGTTATAGAATATTTATATATCTAGTAGTAGTGTTTTTCTCAAACAGAATTCAGGAGTCAGGAGTCAGAATTCAGAATGAATTTTAACCGAAAAAGCGTCTGAATTACCGGGTTTAAAACCCCCATAAAATCGTAGATTTGGTGGTTTTCAATTAGTCGCAGGTCTGAATCTCCGACTGATAGCGTAGCGTTAACAAGTCATCGATAGCGGAGCGGTAGCGAGTATTTTCGAGTAGCGTCTTTATTCTGGCTCCTGAATTCTGACTTCTTCTTAAAATTATTTATAGTTAGTATCAGTTTTTACCTCTATGCTGGCAGTCATTTCTTCCAGTTTTTTGAGATGCTGTGCATTCACAAGCCATTTTTCATCATAGTTAGATTTATCTGTACCATATTGACTTTGTTGCTCTTTTAATATTGCAATTTCATGATTAATTATTGGTAAGGCTTTTCCTTGGGTAATTAATTTTTTTAGCAACTCAAACCGTGATGTTTCATTAATTTGACGCAAGAGTTGTGAGATACAACGACTAATAATAACTTCATTGCTAAAAGCAAGAATGCTATGAGATTCATCATCTTGAGATAATAATTGCTCACTGACATCAAACAAAGCTTCTACAACTGAAGGGATGTAATTTACAGGAATTTCTTCAGTGGAATTTTCTAGCTGTTCTATAAACACTCTGGCTTGCGTTGTGCCGTTTGGAAGTTTTTGTCTAGTAAGTTCTATCAAATAACTTCTAAACTTCTCTGTATTTTCAACCAAACCAAGGATAATTTTTATCTGAATATTAGACAATTCACCTGCTGATAACGACAGACGAAAGTAAATAGGAAATATTTCTAAACTACATATACGTAGCTGTTCGCGCCATTCTAACTCTTGCTTTTCATCTAAAGAAGTATTACCCAAAATGAATTTCAACTTAGGAAAAAGGTGCATTAGCAGGTTTTTAATAGGCTGCTTGTCTTCATCTCGCAGTTGAGCAATCCAGGTATTCAGAAGATTTTTGAGTTCGTCTATCGAAAAGTTTACCTCTCCTACAAAAATATGAGGATTTTGATGGATTGTACTATAAATTTTTGGGCAAAAGACTCGCAAAGACTCAATAGCAAGGAAATCAACAGGATTTACTTCATCTTTTACTGCTGGATAGGTCACTGTTAAAGTATTAATAAAACGAGTAATATCGCGGATGTTAGTAATAAAGTGTTCTATTCCTTGAAAGTAAATATCACCCCAGCGAGTTTGGTTTATTTTTTGTTTTGGTGTTTGAGAAAATATATTATCTAGTTTTTCAAAAAGCAGCCGACGAAGTGAAGTTTTATCAGGATTAGGTAACTCAAAACTAACTTGAATAATCTGTTCTAAGTATGCTTCTTCAGATATTTCTTTAGTATCTGCAATTGTTCTCATTACAACTTCTTTATTAAAAACAAGAAGATAGACAAGATTAGTAAAATTTCGCATTGCTTTAATAATACGAAATAACTGCTTGATATCTTCCGCAGACAACCGATCAATATCGTCTATTGTTACGACTATTCGCCGTTGCTGCTGTGCTAAGGTGTCTTCTACTTCTTCTTTTAATTCGCCAGCTTCTTTATCCTTATCGTCCAATAATGCTGCTAATGCCTTGCCAGTTTGAGCATAAGGTAGAGGAATGTCTGAAATAACGGCGGCAAAATCGGCTACTCTCTCCCTCAAACTTTTTGGTACAGATGACTGTTGGCTTAAAGCGTTTTTTAATTGGTCAAAAAAGCGCCTTGTAATATTTTGGTGTCCAGAGAATAACCAAGGATTAAAAGGAACGATGATTGGTTTCTCCTTCTCTGGCTTTTGTTGAAGATAGTGAACTACAAAGTTTAATAATGTAGATTTGCCAGAGTTCCAAGAACCGTAAACTGCAATAACGAAACCTTCAGGATAGGTCATTCTGCAAATACTTTCCGCTAGATACTTGGCAAAGTTTGCATGTCCTAGTAAGTCTTTTTCTGGATCGACTAAGGAGCTATCTGTCGATATATCGTTAATTTCCGTCTGTGCCATAAAAAAGTTTTTTATTGATGTTGCGATCGCCTCCGGCGGCGCATAGCCCATCCTTGCACATTCTGTAAGATGAGCAATGATACCTCACGATAGAAATTTCTAGTAAATAATTTCCTCAAGGCTTATACAATTGGTTACATATTAGTTATTTAGTATCGCTGTTAACAGGTTGAATAAACAAACAGCGTTGGGGTGGAAATCCTATCTCCATGTCATCTAGTAAAATTACTCATAGAAGTTCAATTTAACCCCCGATCCTAACTATTGATTATATAAATTCAGTATTATTTCTGTCTATGTGTACTAGTGCCAGCTAAATTTTAAGTTACCTTTACAAAGGTATTAATTCTTAAGAGTGAATTTAGCGAGTATCGATTATTCTATCCCCACAAAATATTAATTAACTGCTAAAAATATATATATAAGAAGGAAGCTTTTAGCGAAATCTGTATACATAAAATTAAATTTATGTCAATTAATTGGCTTTTTTGATTAGAAGCCTGAGTGCTGCTATATGACGCCTGTTTTTCTGCAAAAGCAGCCTATAGTCAATACTTACTATGAACTAGGGCGCGTTTTTGAATTATTATATCCCCCAAACCCCCGATAAATTGGGGGATTTTAAGAGACTCCAATGAAGCTTTTTTAAGGAAAGTCAGTTCTATCTTGCGGTTTCCCCAGCAAGTGGCGTGAATTTATGGACATCTAAAAATTTAGAAGGCAAACGAGTAGTTTGAAAACACACTCTAGTCTTTTGCCCAGGCAAGGGATTGCAATACGTTAAAGCTTATTGATGAAATATTATATAAGTTTTACTAATTGTGGCTAATAGTAGTTATAACAATTTAACTCTTTAAATATTGATCAGATAATATGGTTCAGTCCCAAGAAGATGATATTTCAGTAGAAGCTAGCTCTCTTCCCCCTGTCCCCATTCAAGAAGTCTCAGAAGATAGAGCATTAACAGAGACGGTACTTTTTCCAACTCCGAAACTGTTTTTGAAAATTTCTAAGCTAGAAATTCGTAAAAGCCTTACAGCACTAACTTATGAGAGTGTCTTTGCTACGATTTTTTATAGTGTCATCGGCGGCGCGTTGCTCAGTAATTTCTTGCTAGAGTTAGGTGCTGGGCCAGTAGAAATTGGTTTGCTCGCCGCTATCCCTCAGATGGTAAATCTGCTGCAACCACTGGGAGCATATTTGGTAAACCGAAGTACCAGCTTTCGCTGGTATTTTCTGTGTATTTTCATTCCATCGCGGTTGGTGTGGTTGATTCTTCTGCCGGCGATTGTCTTGGTTACTTCATCTCATCTTGCTGGATACCAAGTAGTACAGTTGACTTTGGCAATTATCTTGCTAAGTAATATTATTGAAGCTTTCGGTCGTGCGCCTTGGCTTGGGTGGTCAGCTGTGTTAGTACCTCAACGGTTGCGGGGGCGATATTTCGGCTTTCGCAATAGTCTTGTCGGCTTAACTAACCTTGTTGGTGTGCCTTTGCTAGGTTTAGCAGTATCGGTTTGGCCTGGTGGAACAGTTCAAGGCTATGGTGCAATGTTGGTTTTAGGAATTTTGCTAGGGCTAATCAGTCAAATGTGTCAGTTCTGGATGACTGATGTAAATCCGCAGCTTTTAACAGCCACAGGTTCAGATACATCCCAACCTCAATCTCATGGTATAGATTTTAGCTTTCTCAAAGATGCTAATTTTTGCAAGTTTGTACTTTACTTGAGTGTTTGGTGCTTTGCTGTTAACATTAGCGCTCCTTTCTTTAACCTCTATATGCTGGATAACCTGAATATAGATATTAGTGTGGTAACGATTTATCACGGTTTAGGAACTGGTGCGAACATGTTAATACTGCTTTTATGGGGGAAACTGGCCGACCGAATTGGGAATCGTCCGCTACTGCTATTGGTGGGAGTCTTGGTGGCGGTGACACCTCTGTTGTGGCTAGGAGTCGGAAGCGATCAAATGTCTTTTTGGATCTGGCTACCTTTATTACATATACTAACTGGTGGGACGTGGGCGGCAATTGATTTGTGTACTAATAATCTGATGATGGAAATATCACCAGTGCGTTATCAGTCGAGTTATTTTGCGATCGCAGGTGCAGTTGCTGGTATAACTGGAGCAATGGGTATCACTGTTGGTAGCTTTCTAACAACTCTACCTTTTATCGAAGGTTTGCTGGGGCTGTTTGTTCTCTCAGGCTTACTACGAATAGCTGCACTTGTGTTTTTGGCTTTTGTTCAAGAACCGCGCTCAGTACCAGTGAGTCAGCTAATGCGAGTCCTGTTTCCCATCAAACCGTCACCTAATCTGATTGAAGTAAAAGAATAAGTTGTTAACTATTAATAGGGGCAGGGTTTGCCTTTTATTACCTGCCTCATTAAGTTCATCAAATAATTCTGTTTTTTCACCTTAGTAGTGCTGTTTAAGGGAGCCATTGTAAACCTTTATTCTGTAATTTACGCTCGATATGCTGCATTTCCTCGATATTTTCTCCAGTAACGATCGCATAAATATCAGTGTTGATTTTTCCGTATTTAATTTTCTCTAAAGCCGACAAAATGATTAAATCCTTGCGATCTAGTTCTGGTTTTAAGGTGGCTAAAATTGAGTCTAATGTTCCTTCCATGCGGTAGTCACTGGAATATTTAGCTACTCCTTTTCCCAATCCCATTAGGGTATTACGCTGTAAGCACAACGGAGTTGAGCCATTGACTCGGAAATTGGCATCGATCGCATACAATTGTCCGTCTTTGTCTTCCAGCACATCAAAGCCAATCACGCCAAAATAACCCTGTTTGTGAGCATACTGACCAACGTTAGCAATCATCTCAAAGAACTTGCTCATGTCAGTGTTGCGGTAGTCAATCAGTCCGCCTAAATAGTTACCTTCTGGAGTGACGAGTTGGCCGGTAGTGCCGATTAGGGTTATCTCTCCTAGCTTGTTGACATAGAACTGTACGCAGTAATTTTGCACCTCGTTCTTGACAAACTCCGAGACAATAATCGTATCGAGCAACTTAATATTCAGATATTTCCTAATCTCTTCAAGACAATAGTTCAAATCGCTGGGACTTTTGATGATATAAGTGCCTTCTCCTGAAAGTCCGTGGGACGTTTTAATTAAGTAGGGAAATTCTGGTAATTGAATGTCTTCAAGATTAACTTGGTGTAGATTGTAGCTCTTGTATTTTGGGCATTGCACTCCCAATTCGGCTAGGGTTACTTTGCTGAGTAAGCGGTAATGAGTGTCTGGATCAACAGCGTGTTTTTCAGGTTTGAGGCGATCAAAGGGAAATAGACTAATGAGTTTATCAAAGCGTTCGCTGTGGCTGAGATCATCTAGATAAGTCGAGCAATCCATCATCGATGTATTGGAGTGGCTGAAGCCGAAATGCTCTTGCCAGTAGCCAATTAGCGATATTGGTGGTGGAATAATCACAATTCCGGGAATGCGATCGCCTAATACAGCCAGAATCTTCCAAGGTTCCTTCTGACAAATCTTGTCAAAGGAGGTTTTAGTGGCTTCACTACTACCATCTTGAATAAAATATTTGTTCCGGTTGGGATAAGCAGCCCAACTAGCAGTTGCAGGGTAATTTAAAATAAACCCATAAGATCCATCTGTGATATCTTGAGCAAACAGATCAGAAAGAGTACTCCCTTGAAAATAATGAAAGTCGTATTTTGACATCTAATCCTCCGAGAAACCGCATCCACAAAGGGATGCGTTTGTTTATATTAAATAAGTTTCCAATATGATGTTCGGGCAATTAAGCATAATACGCTCAAACCCACCCCGCCAAAGCTATGCTTTGTCTCCCTGCCCCTAATCCCCAGAGGGGGCCCCGAGTTCCCCGCAGGCGGGGAGGGGTTGGGGGTGGGGTTCTTTTATTATGGGTAATTTGGCAAAGATTATATAACACGAACTTGGAAAAACAAGGCTATATATTCAAACTTGAAAACTCAGATGTAATTTAGCTTCATTAACTACGCATTACCTTAGCGTAGCCCATTACGAATTGGTATAGGACTCCTATTTTATTTTTAAAATAACTCGCCCTCAACTCGAAAAGGCTGATTCCCTACTCCCTACTACTTCGGCTTCTCTGCGAGACGCTATGCGTTAGCGGAGCTTTCGCTTTAGCGATACGCTCAGTACAAGTCCTTATACCATTTCACGAAAAATTTGATACAGATGCAAACCTTGAAAGCATTGCTGTATCTAATTTTTTTAATTGCGTTAGCGGAGCGGGGCGTTAGCCCATTGTGAATTGGTATTACTCCCTACTTTCTGCCTACACAAAGAAGTTCAGAAATCAAATCGGATTGCTATATGAGTTATTTCTTAGTAAAGAAAGCTACCTTGTCTTGTCCTTCGGTCATATAAGCGCAAGCCATGTGTGATGAGTTATACGCCCAACCAACGCGTCCTTGACGGTCTATGAGAATGCACCCGGCTTCACCTTTAACTTTAGAAACTAAAGTGTCAATTGCCATCTGTGCTGCTTCTTCAGGATGTCTGTCTCCACTCAAAAAATCGATCGCAGTTTTAGCCAAAACAACGGGGATAATTGACTCGCCATCACCTGTTGTTGAGCAACCGCCGATTTTATTATCAGCGTACAAGCCACAGCCAACAAGCGCAGTGTCACCGACGCGACCTTGTTGTTGCTTAGTAGTACCACCAGTTGAAGTGCCAGCAGCTAGGATGCCGCTAGCATCCAAAGCCACACAACCTACAGTGTTGGGGCGATCAATAACTTTTTGATCTTCTTTCCACTCCTGCCACTGTTCATCAGCTATTAAATCATCTTTGTTACACATTTCGGCTTTGCAGTCTACAGCAAAGCGTTCTGCGCCTCGCGCCACTAGTAGCCTGGGTTTGTCATCCATAACCTTCCGTGCCACTGAGATGGGATGACGGATGCCCTGAGCTGCTGCGATCGCTCCCCAACTTAATGAGCCTTCCATTATCGCCGCGTCTAACTCCACCTCTCCGTCGCTGTTGAGAGTTGCACCAAGACCAGCGTTAAATGTCTGGTCAGCTTCTAGAACTCGAATAGCTGCTTCAACAGCTTCTGCGGCTGTACCTCCACTGATTAGCACTGCCCAACCAGCTTCTGCTGCTGCTGTACAGCCTGCATTGTTGGCTGCAACTTTATCATCTGTGATGGTTTTTGCCCCACCGTGAACAATGATGGTCGGTATCATATAATTTCCTTTGCTTAGTATGAATTTTGTGGCACTGCAATCGCTTTAACGGGTTCGTCAATTAGTTGTAGCGATCGCATTTTTAAAGTCTCTAAACCCAAGCGCTCAGTTGCTGATATAAACACAGCTTCGGGATAATATTGTTGCCATAAATCTTTTGCATAAATTAACAGTTGATAATTTACTTTTTAGCTATCTAACTTATATTTTGCATTCTTAAGGTTGAATTAACTCTATCAAGCGAAATAAGCAAATTAGTTTATTTTTGCCCTAAAATAACGTTATTAGTTATTGTTCATAATATACAAATTAACAACCTATATACATGAAAATGTGAATGTGTAAATACCACTATGGGTTAAATATTTAATATATTTTTTCTGTTTGCTAGTGCGATCGCACTTTTAAAATATTCAAACGGCGATTTTAAATAGCTATAATTCTTAAAATTGCGTTTACTCTTGCTGTCAAAGTTATTTCATAGCGAGATGCTAGTACAGGACTTACGCATCATTTTCCGTTACCTGTTCGTAAGTCCTATAGTAGCTAAGTGCGTGAAGACTCAGATTTGAATGAAAACCTGAGTTTAGGTATTCCACTTTCCTGTAAGCGACTTTTGATAATGTCTACAACTTCGCTGTATGACATATCATCTTTAGGCCCAAATGGAATATCTGCTCTCCACTTCCCATGTAAGGTGACAGTAACCATAGCAGGTACTAGAAATTTCCTAGCAGATATATATGCTTTACTTATGTATCCTTCTTCTTCGTTGAGCCTTACTTTGGTGAAATCTGATAAACAGGATTCTAGTAATAACCAAAATACTCGATCTACTGTGGCTGCTAAATAAACTTCTTTATAAAGAGAGCCTTGTAATGTATTACCTTTTGCTCCATGTATGAAATTACCTCTACCAACTGTCGTTGTTCCACCGTTCGCTAGCTTAAGAATGCTGTAGCTGATTGGTTCTTTGAGATTACCCAAAAATGTTTTGACGAAGATAGTCATCCTTTTATCTTTTATGCTGTCTACGTAGTTATTATCTATTGGTATAGACTCCAAATACTTGTTAACCTGATAAGAATCTAAATCAAGACCACGTTCTATTAATAATTTTTTTAAATACTCTTTTTTGATAATCAGGTTTTTTAGCCTATCAGTAGGATTTATATTGCTTTCCTCTTTGGTCTTATGTTCTATTAAGAAAATTTTAAGTTTGCTAATGTCTATGTCTTCATTAAATAGCAATTTAATCATATCCTTCTTATATGGAGATAATCGTTCTATTGCCTTGCGACGAACTTGCTCGTATACATGGTATTGGTTCTCAGAAGACATATAAATTCCTGTAACACTTAGCAGGCATTTGTTTTTGAGTACAACTAGAGAGCGTTCATTGACAACCCTCATATCAACTCCAGCTAATTGAGTCAACTCATAACCTTGAATATGTTCTAAAGCTTCTTTTGCGACTCTGTATATTTCGATAGCAAAGCCATTCACTAATAGTCTTCTCAAAAAAAATACACCGGATTCTTCATATTTTATTTTACCTTTGCAAGCCCAGTTATCTGAATAGTTAGTGCGTTGCTTGAAAACTTGTTTTAAGAAACGATTAACAGACCGCCAATCTTTTGCAAATTCTTCTAACTCTTTTAAATTTAGACAGACGTGTATTACATTCAGGGGCAATACAGCTTTCTGAACCCTCCAATCATCTCGCCAAGATATAGAATCCTCAATCAGTTTAAGGTCTTGTTTTCGTGGAGGTTCCACACCTAGTACAAAACTGTATGGTGCAAGGATAGTTAGTGTTTCCCGTAATAGCGTTTCTGTTGGATGTAGTTTCTTTGTTTTAATTTTAGTTCCGTTCAGTTGCGGGTTGTACTCCTCAATGCGCTGTCGTTCCATAGCATTGAGATGTGATTCAGCTACTAACTCATAGTATATGACAAACTGTTTCTTTCGCTGTTTCTGTAGCTGATACAGTCTGTGATGGCTATCACCTGCCCAACGACTACGTAAATTTTTTGCCTGCCCTACATACCAAACTATAAATTGTTCATCTAGTACGTAGTATATTCCTGAATTTTCAGGAAGTAACTCTCTATTTTTTATATTTATATGAGGTAACTGCAAAATATATTCATTTTGGTTCATATTTCCGTTCTATAGTTACTGAATTAAGTATCTACAGCTAATATTCCCAAATTCACAAGCTATATAAAAACATATTTCACAACTTAACAATAAAACTATCTCGAATATGAAAGTCAGCCTCCGCACTTCGATGAGTTAATGCCCAGTAAGTCATTTCATTATCTCTATCTTTGATGACAGTCGTAATGCCAACTTCAATTGCTTGCTTCATAGAGATGATTTTACCCAAATCGGCATTTAACTCAAGTATTAAACTATCGGCTTGATTTTGAACATTAAACGGTAGGTTTTCAAAAGCTATTTCCTTTTGCATTCCTTGACGGTAGCCATCGAAACGATAGACATTCCAATGTCCGGCGGGGGAGAGGTTAAATTCCCAATACTGTGCAGAATCCTTGATGCCAAGAAAGAACTCGAAGCAGGTGTCTTGCCAAAGTTCATGCTTGCGTGATGGTGTGTTTAATGGTGGAGGAATTACGATTTCTTTTAAATCGCCTCCAAGCATATAGCAGATGGCAAGTTGATTACCATTTCTGGCAATATTACCTGCAATTTTTAAATTAGGTAGGGATTTTGTAGAAGGAAAGGGTTGCAGAGAAAATGTCTGTTCGCTCATTTCATGTCTTTAATAATATTACAAATCTGCGTTTCTTGTGATTCAATACTTTCGGTAAGTTTAAACTGGACGATCGCTCTTGCCAAGTTATGTTCTGGATGCTTAACTTTAAAATAGATATTCCCTGCTAAATAATCAGCAAAAAACCTTAATCCCAGTTCAAAAGCGATGAGACGAATTGCATCGTATATATATGCATAGTCATTCTCAGTCAGAAATGCCTTTGCCACCGAAAGATAACCTTGTAAGATTCCCTGACACAAGTCGGTATCGAAATAAACACTGTCCCAATTCTCAGTTTCTTCTCCAGCCGGATTGCAACCCGATCGCAAGCAATCACCAATATCGTAATGTACCAGACCAGGTTTAACAGTGTCTAGGTCAATGACGCTGACGGCTTGTAAGGTAGCAGTATCAAACATCACGTTATTGATTTTTGGATCGCCGTGCATCAGCCGTAAGGGTAGCTTGCCTTCAACTTTGGCATCTTCTAGGATATGTGCAAAGGTTTGGCGATCGCTAACAAACTGCAAGCAATAATTAACTTCCGAAGATTGACACGCACTAGTTTTCGCCAACACTTCTTCGTAATGCTGGAGATAAAGCGGTGTAATATGGAATCCTTGAAGGGTATCGGCGAGTTTTTCTGGTGGCAAATCGCTGATCAAATTGTGGAACATCCCCAAGGCATAACCGATTTCTTTCGCGTGTGAGCGATCGCCCATAGTATCGAAAGACTGAGAGCCTTCAATAAAGCTGATTGCCCGCCAAAAAGAGCCATCTGCATCCCTACAGTAGTCTAGAGAATCCTTAGTTAATAGTACGCGTGGCACTTCCCAGCGACGATTTAGAGGCGTATGCTGTAACCGTTTGCGAACATGCTCAGTGAAGGTACGCATATTCTGCATAATCAGTTGTGGCTGCCGGAATACCTGTGTATTGATGCGTTGCAAAACAAAATATTGCTCTTCTGAAGAATCTATATCTACTAAGAAGGTGTCATTTATATTACCACTTCCAAAAGCTTTAACGCTTGTAACCTTCCCTAGCCCAGCGAATTGATCTGCGATCGCCACCAGATTCTCTGCACTCTGTGTATTAAATTCTTTTTTCATGTTTTTGACCTGTACTACTCCTCACATACATTGCACAAAGGCAATAGGGGATATCGTAGCGCAAGTATATAATTTGTAATTCGTAATTCGTAATTCGTAATTGAAAAGACTTTGATTCTCTAGAGGTTAATTATGATTTTTTAAAATTACTATAACACAGGGCGCGACACTAAATAGCCTACCGGAGATATTGCTTTTGCCGACCCTGTGCTAATTCAAAAGTTAGGAAATTTCGTCACTATCAACCCACTCATCATAGGATGAGTCATAACCAATGTAATGAACAAAGTATTGCTGATTTTGGATTTGCTCAATCGTTGCGGAATACCAAGCCTCTTGGTCATCATCCCAACATTTTACCTTTTGACCCACTGCATATCCATTGTCATCTGTAGAGCGAAGATCGCGAGTCCGAATGTCATCTTCGCCTACCCACTCGTCATAAGATGAACCGTAACCAAGGTAATGAATAAAGAATTGGTCATCTTGGATTTTCTCAATTGTTCCCTAATACCAATCTTCTTGCTCACTATCCCATACTTCTACTGTTTTGCTGAGTTCATACTGATTTTTATCTGACTTAACAGCAGATGAAACATCTTGGATAGGCTTTTGTTCCTCTTGTTTTATTTCCTCTTGGACTAAAGTATAAGCTTGCAAAATCAAGCTGCGAGCGACAGTTTGAATTCCTGTATGTTCGTAATAATTGGTAGTTTGATCTAAAAATGCTGCTACAAAATCTAAATTATCATCAGCAATTTGAATAAAATTACCCAAATGACTAGAAATTGATTGCGGGGTTATACCTGTTTTGGATACTAAGTTATTCATCCAACTTTGCACAGAATTGAAACCTTGACTGATAAAGTTGATTTTATCAGAGGGGTTACTACCTGGTAAAAAGTTATTGATAGCTAAAAAAACCGGATTTTGAGTTATTGCACCAGTATCAGCACCACTAATAACTCCATGAATTTTGCCTAGAAAATCGGGGCCTAGTGGTAGAATTCCGTCTATACAAATTAAAGCTATCATCCGCATTAAGGATGCATTTTGATAGTTGTTAGCGAGGGAATTAGCAAACTCTTGGGGATTCGGTTGAGGAATGCCATTTAGTTTGCAAAAGGCGATGATTTCGACGGTGATTTTCAGTAGTAAATCGATGGATTGAGTTACGTCAGCTTTCGGAGTAATTTTGCCTAAAAAAGAGAGAAAGCCAATTTTTTCACTAACTTTATTCGCTAAAGCCGCCGTTGCCATAGCTGTGTCTGTCTTATCAATTGTTTGATAAAGTTTGATTGCAAACTGGTAGCCTTGTTGAGGATCTTCGTATAAAACAACAGCGCGATCGCGGATTTTCTGAATTACCTTAGCATCGCTAACTCCTGTAATGCTGCGAATATTATTCTCAAATCCCGTCAAATTGCTCCACTCACCTGGTGCTACATAATCAAGAGCTTTTAAAACTTTGACAGTGATATTGTCAGTCGGTAATTCGTCAACCAACTGAATAATTGATTTATCCATAAACCGAGCCTCAAAACATAAAATATTTTTACAACACAGTTCAAGTAAACCTACAACAACTCTCTCCCAGTTGCTACCCTACGAAAAGTCTTTCTCTGGTCAACGCTTGTACGAATTACTGAATCGTATTAATAGAATTCCCTGATGTGACCAAAAAATAACAACTGGCAATCGCGCAGATCACGATAACATTGTTTCAAAAATATCTCAAAGGCTAACTTATGGCAGTCTGCAAGTAAGTAATGTACAAAATGCAAGACTCAAATTAGACAGGACTTACACAAAATACCTCTTAAACTCTTATCTCCGTGTTGCGCCAGTTGCTAAAGAGCGGGAACGCTAAGAGCGTAGCTTGCTTCCCCGTAGGGGTACAAGTCGGGGAACCGCAAGGGCGCACTGGGTTCTCTGTGCCTCTGTGGTAGCCTGCGGCAAGCTCCTTTGTGTCTACGATTTCTTCTTTAACAGATGCTCACCATCTTGGATACTACTAACAAATATCAAATGACAAATATTGATTTTTGTTATTTGAATAGTATCATAGTTGTATCAGCACAATGGAGAATTTACTATGTTGTCACGTCAACTGGGAAAAAACGGTTCAACAATATCGGCACTTGGGCTTGGCTGTATGGGCATGTCTGATGCTTATGGCCCAGCCGATCGCAAGGAAAGTATTGCAACGATTCATGCAGCACTTGATGCAGGCATTACCTTACTAGATACAGGCGACTTTTACGGCATGGGGCACAATGAACTATTGCTACACGAAGCCCTAGCAGGACGGCGGCAGGAAGATGTTTTTATTGCTGTTAAATTCGGGGCGCTGCGATCGCCTGACGGCAACTTTATTGGCTTTGATGGTCGTCCTGAAGCCGTAAAGACTTCACTTGCCTATACATTAAAACGACTGGGAACCGATTACATTGACCTTTACCAGCCAGCTCGGCTCGATCCGACAGTCCCCATTGAAGACACCGTTGGGGCGATTAGCGAAATGGTGAAAGCTGGATATGTTCGCCACATTGGTTTATCTGAAGTAGGTGCAGATACAATTCGGCGTGCTCATGCGATTCATCCCATTACCTGTCTTCAGATCGAATATTCGCTTCTGACTCGTGGCATTGAGGATAAAATTCTCCCAACTGTGCGGGAATTGGGCATTGCTGTTACCGCTTATGGAGTCCTTTCACGGGGCTTATTGAGCGGTCACTGGTCGAAACAACGCTCTGAGCAAGCGCAAGACTTTCGCGGACATCTACCACGCTTCTCTGGAGAGAATCTGGATCGCAATTTGTTGCTAGTCGAAGCCCTTCGCGTGATTGCCCAAGAACATAGTGCGACGGTTGCTCAAGTGGCAATTGCTTGGGTGTTGTCAAGGGGGAACGACATTGTGCCACTGATTGGCGCACGGCGTCGCGATCGCTTGGATGAAGCACTGGGTGCGCTGGATCTACACTTAAGTCAGGATGATCTCGCCCGGATTGAGGCAGCAGTGCCACTGGATGCCGTGGCTGGCGATCGCTATACTCCAGATCAAATGAGGATGTTGGATAGTGAAAAGAGATGAATGATTCAGCTTTGACACCGGAGCGGATTCTCGACGCTGCCGAAGAGGTTTTGCGTCGTTACGGTCTGGCAAAGGCAACAGTCGTCGATGTGGCTCGCTTTTTAGAGGTGAGCCACGGCACGATTTATCGGCATTTTCCCAGCAAGGCTGCCTTGCGCGATGCGGTAGCAGAACGGTGGCTGCATCGGGTTTCTACACCGCTAGCAGCGATCGCCGAAGAACAGGGTTCTGCCGTTGAACGGTTGCATCGATGGTTTGAACAACTCATGACTCTGAAACGTCAAAAAGTCCTGAACGAGCCAGAGTTGTTTGCAACCTATTCTGCGATCGCTCAAGAGGCGCGAGGGGTAGTTCAAGCTCACATTGCTGAACTAGTAAGCCAAGTTGCTGCGATCGTCGAGAGCGGTATTTCCAGTAACGAGTTTAGGGTAACAGATCCGCAGGTAGCAGCGAAGGCAGTCTTTCAAGCGATGGTTCGATTTCACCATCCAGCTCACGCACCCGAATGGAGCGATCCAAACATCGACACGGATTTTGCCCAAGTATGGCGCTTGATAGTTGCTGGTCTTGTGGTGAGTGAGTGAATAGCTATTGAATCTAAACAATTTGCCTATTTTCCCGTATCCAATTGCTCCCGTTGCTTACCATACTCCCGCAGCTGCTTTAACAGGTCTTCTTGAGATGAGTTAGAAATAGACGGACTGGGGGTTGGGATTGGTTCAGGGTTGATGTCGGCACTTCCAAAATTAGCAGGTGGAGGATTAATTACGTAGACGGGTAGAGACTTATCATTAGACATCGCCTCTTGAGTTGGTGCTGGGGTAGGAATTAGATTCTTTGGTTTGCTCACAGCAGTTTTTACCGAATCTAGATTAGTAGCAACTTGAACTTGTTGCTGCATCTCTTGTGTAGAAGATACCAAACTACTTAGACCATTCACTAATTGCCGCAAATTTTGTCGGAAAGTAGGATCACCTGTCAACTCATCTAAATCAGATGTAATTTTTTGGCTATTTTCAAAGGTTACTCGTGCTGAATCTAAAGTTTGTTGTAGCAGCACGGTATTCTTTGGATCATTTAAGGTTTTTGAAGCATCACGTAAATTAGCTGAGGCTTGCGCTGCATTTGCTGAAAGAGTTTCTAAATTGTTGATTAATTGTCCTTGAGTGAATCGATTCACAGCTGGTGATAGGCTACTGACTGTAACACGTAGCTGGTTGCTAGTTTCGGTGATATTGTTCAAAGCGCCAACCAGCGAAGAACGATTTGTTGTCAATAAATTATCCAGATTGTTCAGCAAACGATTTGCTTGAGTTGCAGTTGCACCGAATTTATTTATTGTTTGACTCGAAGATGCACTCAGTTGGTTTGTCGCTTGTTGCACTGAATTAGCAGTGGCTGAAAAGGTGTTAAGTTGTTGTCGCAAGTTTTTGGTCAAACCTTGTAAATCTTGACTCAGCCCAGTAAAACTAGTTGCTGCGCTTGTGGTAGTTTCTAGAACCCTATTGACATTTCTATAAAATTGGGGGCTATTGTATGCAGCAGCTAGCTCAGTTGAACTACGAATTAATTCATCAACACTGATGCCAACCTGACCTTTTAAGCGAGAGCCATTACAAATTATCAGGCTCTGATCGCAATTTTTATCTAGGGGTTTAGCAATTACAACCCCAGTAGGTAACGTTGCTTTTGGTGTGATGTCGATAATACTTTCGCTAATTAATCCGCTTTGATTAGCTTCTACTACTACATTCCGGGGGAGAATTAGGTCAGGTTGGCCAATTTCAATCTCTACATCAATAGCATTTGCTCTTGGTCGAACCTGGGAAATAGTTCCTACCTTAACACCACGATAGCGAACTGCTGCTCCCTTTTGCATTCCGCCAGCGTTAGCAAATTCTACAATAACTTTGTATGACCGCCCTGAAGGAGTGAATCTATTTAACCACAGAAAGAATAACCCAAATACCCCTAATCCTAGCAGGAGTAACAATCCCACAGAGCCTTCTCTAAATGTTCGCCCAGACGCGTTGGCGAAGCCTCTCGAAGAGAAGAGGTTTGTCATAAGACCTCGCATTTTTTTCCTCCACTCAATAATTAGTTATGAGTTATGAGTTAGCAGTTGAGAGTTAGGAGTTGAATTTAATCGCTCCTGATTCTTAACTCCTCACTTTCTAACCGACGACTTGAATCGGCCCTTGCACACTTCCACTGAGAAATTGTTTAATTAAAGGATCTTCTGTGTTGTATGTTTCACTAACTGTACCCTGCCACTGCACTCTACCTTCATAGAGAAATATAAGTCTATCAGCTGTACGGCGCATAGTGCTGTCTTGGTGGGTAACAACAGCATAAGTACTACAAACTCCATGTAAACATTGCAAATAGCGGATTAAATCTTCGATTACTGTTGAGGCAATGGGATCAAGTCCGGCTGTTGGTTCATCGTATAGTAGAACTTCTGGCCCTTCTGAAGGATTATCGGGGTTAGACATAATCGCACGGGCAAAACTGACCCGTTTTCGCATTCCCCCGGAAAGTTCGGCTGGGTAGAGATGGCTTATTTCTGGCAAACCTACCATCTCCAGTTTTTCTTTTACCAAATCTTGGATGCGCGATCGCGGTAGCTTTGAATTTTGATAAAGTAAAAATCCCACATTCTCCTCCACCGTCAGCGAATCAAATAGCGCCGCCTGCTGAAACACCATGCCAATGCCAACCTGCTGGCCACCATCCTCAATCAAACCGTCTCGCCGCACTCCTTGCACATAAATTTCTCCTTCATCGGGACTAAGTAACCCCGCAATCACCCGTAAAATTGTTGATTTACCAGTCCCTGATGGGCCAATAATCCCTAGTGCTTCTCCCCGGTAAATGGTCAAGTCTACATTATCTAGAACTTTATGGCTACCAAAGGACTTAGAAACACCTTTCAGTTCAATCAATGGTTCAGTCATTAGTTATTAGTCATTGGTCATTGGTCATTGGTCATTTGTCCTTTGTCCTTCGCTAATGACAAATAACAAATAGCCCAATAGTGATGTCATAGTTATGGTCGGGCATTGTATGCTACATTATAAGTATATGGTTATCATTTTAATTAATAAAATTTATTTTTTTAGCATAATACTTAGTTTTTTGCAATGTTTAATGTCTCACAATACCCTCAATGCAAGCTTGACGAAGGCACTATAGTAATTTAACGTCTCAGAAATAAATAATTAAGACTCCAGTTTTTTGTGGACATTAGCAAAGTTATACATACAACAGTGTAAACTACTTAGAATAAATATGCTGATTGTTGTTATAAATACTTAAATAAAAGCTACAATAACAAAAAATAATTAAGCAAGTTGATGCAAGAGATAGCAATTATATTTAAGTTGTGAAAATTAAAAGGTTTAGATTCACAAATTTTAAATAACTGAGTCGGAAGTTTTTGTTCACAAAAGATTCAGTAGGGCTATTTCGTTCTAGGCAAGAAAAATAATTAACCACAAAAGAATAAACATATTCATAAGGATAGGGCAATGCCGTATCTCTAAACAATAACTATTCAAATTAGAATTGCTATAATTTGAGAGGTTGATAGCATTTCTGTCAATCTTAGAGTTGCCAAATATCAAAATTATTCACTAACCTTATAAGAATTACTGATAAAAATTTAAGTAGACATTATGAGTAGCCAATTAGAACAGTTTGCAAGTGATAATTCCTCTGGGATTTGTCCGGAAGCCTTGGAATATATGATTAGGGCAAACCAAGGTAGTGTTCCAGCCTATGGAAATGATGAATGGACTCAAAAAGCCACAGATTATTTTCGGGAACTCTTTGAAATTGATTGTGAAGTATTTTTTACCTTTAATGGTACAGCCGCAAATTCTTTATCTTTAGCAGCCCTTTGTCAGTCATATCATAGCGTCATTTGCCATGAAACATCTCACATAGAAACAGATGAATGTGGCGCACCTGAATTTGCATCTAATGGCTCGAAATTGTTACTTGCTCAAGGTAAAAACGGTAAGTTAACATCAGAGGCTATAGAGGCAGTAGTCACGAAACGTACTGACATTCATTATCCCAAACCTAAAGTTATTAGTATCACCGAATCAACTGAATTAGGGACTTTATATTCTATTGAAGAACTTTTGAAAATTAAAGAAGTTGCGAAAAAGTATAACTTAAAAATCCACATGGATGGCGCTCGTTTTGCAAATGCAGTTGCTGCTATGAATAAAAGCCCTGCTGAAATTACTTGGAAAAGTGGAGTGGATGTGTTGTGCTTTTGTGGTACAAAGAATGGAATGGCATTAGGTGAAGCCATTATTTTCTTCAACAAAGAGCTAGCAGAAGATTTTGATTATCGATGCAAACAAGCAGGTCAGCTAGCCTCAAAAATGCGCTTTATCTCTGCTCCCTGGTTGGGTTTATTGGAAACTGGTGCTTGGTTAAAAAATGCCAGACATGCCAATCAATGTGCTGAATACTTAGAAAATCAACTATTGAATATAGAAAATGTTGACTTAATGTTTCCTAGAGAAGCCAACGCCGTGTTTGTTAAACTACCTGAGCAAGTCATTCACGCCTTAAAAGCAAAGAACTGGCAGTTTTATACATTTATTGGTGTGGGAGGAGTACGTTTTATGTGTTCTTGGAATACGACTCAAGCGAGGATTGATCAATTGATAGATGATATTAAAGATGCAACTAATTCTAAAAACTAAATATAGCAGTCCTAAATCATTCGTGAAAATTATATCTCTCTTTATTTCTTTCCTTCCTTGGCGTCCTTGGCGTCCTTGGCGGTTCGTTTCTTAATCTATATTTTTCACAACTCAAATAGGATTGCTATATTAAAAATTTAAATCAATGAAATAAGTACAACATTTAGGAGTATCAGTCTGTGAGAAAACGCAAGTACCCAGCATTAGTCCCGCAGACATGGAAAAAGCGTTGGCTACTCCGCTTTGTGTCTGGGCGTCGCAGGTTTAGATGCGGGAGCCGATGATTATGTAGTTAAGCCTTTCAGGATTTAGGAACTACTAGCTAGAATTCGGGCCCATCTCCAGCGCCCACAAGAAACAGACGAGGATTTGTTGCAATTTGAAGGTTTAAGCTTAAATAGCCGTACCCGTGAACTTCTTCGCGGGAAAGGAAGCGGTGAGTTAACAGCAAAAGAGTTTAACTTATTTAGAATATCTCTTCTCACATCTGCCTCTAGTGTTTACTAAAAATTCAAATAAGAGAGAAAGTTTAGGGTTATGTCTTCATAGGTAATTCTAATATTTTTGACGTTTATATTGGTTATCTGCGATTAAAATTGAAAGACAATAAAGAAAAGCGTGTGATTCATACAGTCTGTAGTGTAGGTTATGCACTGCGGGAAAAATCCTAATGACTTGGTGATTTCGGCAAAAAGGAACATATTAAAGACAAAAGAGGATCATGAATAAAAAATGGGCTGTTAAACGACTGACAGTAAATCTTACAACCGAGGAAATGAAAAAACTTCAATCCTACTGTGCTTCGACAGGAAGACCAGCAACAGATGTAATTAGAGAATTGCTCCGAACTCTTGAGGTTGACAATGCTGAAGGCTCTAAAATGGAAACAGCAGACTCAACAAGAACAGTTGGTAGTGGGTCAAAATCACAGTAACTATTGACTCAATATCCCGCCAAATCTCAGAAATCTGCTATCCTGATTTCCTGACAGATAGGACTAAAGGATGATCATCTTTTGGTATAGTTTTTGCTGTTCTATCTAGATATCAGCAAAAGTACTCCTACCAACCATTCTGGTATGGCGGTAACTCTTAATTGCAATACAAGTGAGGGGGTTAAATGCCCCCTCTTATCATACTCATTTAAAGACTTCGGGACTTTCAAATACACAATATCCTACAAGTTTGTTGAAAATCCTCTAAAGGTTATTAAAATAGCGATCGCGCTACTTGCCACTTTGCTACAATTCCTTTGAGCCAATCATTATATTGCGGATGACAGGTACGGATGACATCAAACGCCGCAAGTACTCGCCCTACATCCAAAGCAGACCAGCCAATACCCCGTTCCAGTGGATTATTATCATAATCAACCATTTGTCCATTGGCTGCGTTATGGACTTTATTGGGCAAGGTATTTTCAAATAACTTTAAGCTGCTGAGAGTCGTTAAAAATTTGTTGAGAAGAACATCAAAATCTACTTAGTCAGTGAGATTCAACCGGCGTGAAGCATTCAACGCTATTAGGTAATTACCCATATTCCAGAGTGTACCAGAAGGATAACCCCCAGTAGAATTGGTAAATCCTGTTACTGGCTGATAATTTTTGACAAAATACTGCCAAGCAGAACGAGCATAAGTTTGTTCTTCAGGTGTGAGTAGGGCTGTAATACTGCTACAGCTATTAGAATTTTGGGATAAGACTGGTGTCGGGATGTAAAACAATAATTGCAGAAATATCCCAACTAAGAACAATGCAATCCATCTCAATAGCTTTTGTTGATAGTGCTTGTATATTATATTTAAAAAAGGAATTAGAAGGGTGGTAGCCTGTCTGTACAGTTATATCCATAAATCGAGCTTTATTGATTCACTGGATAGCGCTAGTAAACAACATCAAATTAGGCACTCATAAAAAATTTATCATGAGTCAACGAGACTACGAACGCCTCAAGCACCACGGTTAATAACATGGCTGTAAATCATTGTTGTTTTTAATCTTTGTGTTCGAGTAATTCCTGAACAGTACGGATATTGTAGCCATCCCTACAGAGGAAAATCAGATCTCCAAATATGAACAGCTCGTTGTGCAAAGAATCTTTGCCGTGTAGACAGTGTATTTGGAGTCCATTGTTCAGCCAATATATTTTGCGTTAGCTTATACACACTCTGCTGATAAACTTCTCGCTTGATTGAATAAAGCTCATTTCCTACTTCGCGATTAAGATTAGGCTCTAAAAGTGTTAGGTTCCCAATGCGGTAAACCATTTCTTCTATTTGGGTATCAGTAAAGTTTTGCTGCCAGTCGCTATTTGGTGATTCCGGCAAGATGTGTTCGATAGAAAAACTATCTTCATTGACATCTATATGTGATGCGTCTGCTTCAAGCTTGCATAAGATATATCGTACTAGTTTCTTCTTCTGCCCTTTCGTGGGAATTGAGAGCAAGGAAAAGTCCTGCAAGAACTTCTCGTCTGAAACATAAACTGAGCGAAGACTATCGAACACCTGCTTGGGATTAGTTATTTCACCATTCGTAATCAAAACTGCCAACTTACTGTAAAGGGTTTCTAATTTATTGGGATTTAGACTACAAACAATGGTATAGCGAAAAGAAATTACACACACAAGTTTTAATAGACGAGTAAAGTTTTCAACGGAAAACCTCTCATATGCAGTAAATAAAATTGGATAAGCTTGCTTTACTTGAAATAGCTCAAGTTCGCGAATATAGGGTCGGTTTCCTGAAGCATCACGCCAGAAATCATCATTATAATTGTTGAGAGCAATAAAAAGACCACTATAATCCTCAAGTTGTTCAAGTAAATTGAAAGCTTGTCGGGAAGTTTTCACATTTTTCTGGACTAATCTGAATAGCTTGTCTCCTCGTATATTCTTTTCTTTGGCACCAAAAAAATATCGAAGGAACTCAGTAAAATTTTCTCGCTGAATTGTATTAATAACTTTTCTCCATTGATATTGTGCTATTTCTAAATCAGTCTTTCCTTGAAAAAGTGAAAAAATATAATTAGTTAATATATCAGTAGTACTAAGGGTAACACCTCTTGTATTAAGAGTTTCAAAAATTGAGTAAGCTTTCAATTCATCCTCAACATTTATTTGTACAAACAGTAGGCGTTGAGAAATAGAATCAGTTACTATTTCAACTAATTTTTTTCCGTTATTTGTAATTTCTTGTTTCTCTAAACAACGAAGGAAATATTGAAAAGCTTGCCAAAGAAGCTGATTAGATTTTACAAGAGAGCGAAAATTCCTGGATTTTCTAAGATTAATTAAATTACTTTGATAAAAATCATTGTTATTGTCATTCAAGATAAGTTTGCTCGAGTAACGTAAAGAACGTGGATCTCTATCACTTAGATAAGTGCGTCTTAGAATTTCTTGTCGCTCTTGGTTGGCTTCAATGTCTTTTTGTTGTTTTACTAATTCTTGAAGCTTTTCAATAATTGCAATAACAACAATACTGAGTGTTGCCAATCTTTGTTGTCCATCAATGATTGTAAACTCTTTGTCTGAAGTACCAGAGTTTTGTAAAACAATTGCTCCCATGAAGTGGCTAGAGTCAGGATTTTTGTGAAGTGCCCAAATATCCTGCCAAAGGTCTTCCCAATTCTCTTCTTCCCAAGAGTAGTCACGCTGAAAAGGCGGTACTCGGTAAGTCCTGCCATTACTAAGTAAGTCGCCGAAACTAGTAGAACGCGTATCTAGCAGATTAATTCGAGCCATAAATTTAAGATAGGTAAAATAGTTTTAAACTCTAAAGTATTAGAATCCTGTGTTATCTAGAGTAACGAATTCCAGCTAGATAACACTGTCTTGGTACTGACGAGCGAGAAATTCTGGTAGTAATTCCAAGGTTAGCTGCGAATATGAAATTATTAAAGAACAGATATTGATTAAGGTGCTTCTCAACCAAAAACCCATAAAATTAAACTAGGTCTATCACAAGAATGTGAGCAATTCTGCTATGAAAACGCTGGCTAAATGGTCTGTAGACGACTATCACCGCATGGTTGAGGCGGGCATTCTGCCTAGTCGTCATGTGGAATTGCTAGCAGGCGAAATTGTTGAGATCAGTCCAGAAACTCCAATTCATTACACCACAGCAAAACGAGGTGTAAAATATTTAGAAGAATTGCTATCAGGTAAAGCTGATGTCCGCTTCAATGGGCCCATTACACTATCCGACTCGGAACCCGAACCTGATATTGCAATTGTTCGACTTCCAGAATCATCCTACAACGATCGCCATCCTGCTCCTAAAGATATCTTCTGGATTGTAGAAGTTGCCAACACAAGTTTAAACAAGGACTTAGAGATTAAGGCTGCGATTTATGCGACGGCTGAAATTCAAGAATATTGGGTTTTAAGTTTATCTGCTAAACAGATGATTGTGTTCAGAAACCCTCAAAATGGTAAGTATATTGAAGAATATACTATTAAGCAAGGAACAGTTACACCATTAGCGTTTGCGGATGTTTCAATATCCGTTCAAAGACTTTTGCCATAGGGTGGCGTTGCTGAATCGAGTAATCAATAGATTTATATAGGTATAGCAATCCTAAATGAGTTATGAAAATCAAGAGACTTAGATCCCCGACTTCTCAAAGAAGTCGGGGATCTTATTGTTCACGAATGATTTAGGACTGCTATATAGTTTTTTCGATATGCAACGCCAGTTTTTTTTACTATCTGAGAATCTTAGCTGTAACTTACGGTGTTCTGATAAGCCTTTGGGTTAACTGCTGATTTTTAACTCCTGCCCAAACGGTGAGTGGTTGTCCAACCTTTTTATACAGCAAGCTTTCTAGAATTACACCATTATTATTGGCAGTAAGAGTTTTATTCGGCTGACGCAGAGACTCATAAAAGCCGTTGTACCAGCCGTCTTTAGATTTAAGGTTAGCTTGGACAAAATCAAATAGCTGGCTAGTATAAGTAGTATTGTAAAGCACATACCAGCCGATCGCAGCTTTGGCACTGAGGAACCGCAAATCGTTGTGTTTTTCTCTGGTATCTGCGATGGTTGCCCAAGGTTCTCCGTTGACAAACAAGCTGCTGTAAACAAAGTATGGGGGGCGATCTAAGTTGTCTTCGGTGACGGCAGTTAATTGTTTTGTCGCTTCATAACGCGCTGCTTGAGCAGCTAAAATGCGATCGGCATAAGCTTTAGGCAAAGCTTGAAACCCAGTTTCGATGCCATCTAAGATATAGGGTTCGCTAAGAACATAGTTATTGGCTCCAGAGTTTTTAAAGTCCCGTTGGTCGTAAGGAACTCCCTGTCCGTAAAGATCAACAAAGGCAGTATGAGATTGATAATCCAATGCTTGTGTAACATTCAAGCCCCAAAGCTTTAAACCATAAGCGGCATAATTCTCATAGCCTAAGCGGCCTTCTTGGTTGTACTGTTCTTTGCCTTTAATAACGGCAGTACCGTACATTTGTCCATTTTTGGTCAAACGCTTGACTTGCCAACGTTGCCAAATTGCTTCTGCTTCTCGCTGCATCTCTGGATACTTTGTCCCGACAATCTTCAGCCAGATTGCCATCCGCCCTAAATCTATGGCTGACCAACCAATTTCTTCGCGTTTTTCTAGTTGACCATAATTAACGGGTACAAGGGTTTTGGCATTGTAGACTTTGTTGGGTAGCTCCCCTTTGTATAAAGGCATAGATGCCAGTGTTTTCAACATTTTAGTCATTTTGGCATCAAATTCAGCCGCAGGCACGATATTGAGTTCTCTAGCACTGACCAGTGCTGCGATCGCTGCTGTCTGATCCCACATACTGACAGAGGCAAAGCCATCAACGGAATTGACTAAACCAGTTTCATCGTTCCAATTGCGCTGGAAGTATGACCAAGCTTGACGGGCAGTTGTCGTTTCCTCTGGGGTCAGTTTTCCAACGCTAGGAGCAATGTATGGAATTATTGATACAGTTAGTTGGTTCTTAGGAATGGGCTGACCTGGTAAAACTACGGATTTCGCATCAAGACTGGCAACTATTTCAGGTTTTTTAGCACCAGCAACAGGGCGTTGGGATTTCTCCGGTTGTACCGACTGTCGTGCAGCAGTTTGGGATGTTGATATTTCAGGTTTTTCTTGAGAAGTCTTGGGAACTTGCTTAGACCAAACATTTAAAATTGCGATCGCTATTAGACCGGTAACTATTCCTCCGACCGAAGCTAGTATGGACAAACTCTTAGATGGCGGTTGGAAATCAGAACTCATACTGATTAAAGCCTTATCTTGTAGGTTAGCGTTGCTTGCGTATTTTCACCAAATACATTCTTCCCAATTTTTAAATCTAACTAACACTCAGAAGTTCACCTGACTACTACAATAAAATAGTCACGCACCCGATCTCTGGAGTTCTAGCAGTGGGATTATTTGATGATTTGAGTCGGTTTCTTGAAAACCGTTTAGAAGAATTCTTACGTAACAATCCACATTTGGAGTTAGAGGCGCTGCTAGAACAGCTGCGTGAGCAAGAAGAAGGCACATTAAAGCTGATCGCAGATTTAAAATTACAAGAGAAGCGATCGCAAGAAGAAATTCTGTCCACCGCTCAAGAAATTCAGCGTTGGCATATCCGTATTCAAAAAGCCAAAAACGCCGGCAGAGAAGATTTGGCAAGTGCGGCGGGTGAACGAGAAGCAGCCCTATTGCGCGAAGGAAATCAGCGCTGGGGACACATGCAAGGGCTGAAAGAACGCATTAACCAATCTCAAGAACTACTGCGAAAAATTCAGCAACGACGACAGGAAGTGCAAGCTAAAGCAGCCGAAGCACAGACAGCCCGTGCTAAAGCGCAAACCCAGCAGCGTTTTGAAACTAGCGGCTGGTCGAATAAAACTAGCAGTTATTCTGGTGGCTTTGATGACTTAGAAGAGAAGTTCCGTAGCTGGGAAACTCAGGATGAGTTAGAACAAATGAAGCGGAATTTAGGAAAATAATCGTTCCCTCCACTGCTTGAGCGTGTATTCTGATTGGATTTTCCACTGCTTTTTACTCCCCACAACTCCTTCTGTTATTACTTTGCTTGGACTTGTGTGTACACCGTAGCTTTTTAAGGGGGGTGGGGAGACAAAGAGCATAGCTTTGGCGGGGTGGGGTTCTTTTATTATGGGTAATTTAGCGGACATGATATTAGTTATTAACTTTAGGGACTTCCGGTAAAACCTACGGGGCGTTCTGCGAACGTAGAGGCGCACTGTGCGCTCCTACATACGTATAAATTAATTTGGGATAATTTATTTTTTGGAAGTCCCTTAGTGGCTCACCAGATTTATTACTATATTTTGTTTGTCGAAATTGGCACAATTACCCCTAAATATGTATGGTGTTATTGACCTGACTCATTTTTAAAGAAAAAATGAATTACGATATTTCGCACAAACGAAACCTTCACCAATTTGATCCTGTTGCGTATCTAGTAATTGAAAAATTTAGTCTTTCTCCTCTAACTTTTGGACTGTTGGCAGCAGTTACCGCTACTGTAGTTTATCTTTTTACTGCATTCCTAAGTAATACGCTGTGGTCTAAGCAGGGGGAGATGGGCTTGCTTCGAGATTGGATTCCCTGGTTAGTAGGACTTTTCATTAATCCAGTAACATTGGGATATTACTTGTGGAGTTTTCAAGCCATCGATAAAGTAATTCAAGACCTGGAAAAATCTGACATATTAGAAATAGACAAATTTCAGATTGATCAATTTGTTATTAACCTCTATTCCCAAAAATGGCGCAAACTCTCTGCACTTGCCAGCGCTCTCTTTTTCAGCACTATTGTTTTTATCATCAGACCTAGATTAGAAGAGAGCTGGACTAGCTCTCGTTTTCTGCCAGGACTGACAATTACGATTGCTACATTCGCAGTCGTATATATGGGTAGTATACTTGTCCTTAATTTGATTACAAATATTTGGATTTTCTATCGAATTTTAGGAAACAAGGATTTAGATATTAATCCTCTTCATCCCGATCGGTGTGGTGGTCTTCGATGTCTCAGTGATTATTCGCTTAAAACTGCCTATCTAGTTGCTGTTTTGGGTATCTGGATTGGCGTGATTGAGTATCAGGTGATTACACAAGATGTCGGAAAAGGATTCTGGTTTGTTCATCTGGTAATTCCATTGTATATTTTTATATCAATGGGATGTTTTTTTGGGCCATTGCTGGCAGCAAATAGCGGTATGAAAAGAGCTAAAGAAAAGTCTTTAGATAAAATTGCTAGGCAGTTCCGATCAGATTATTTAGGGATTTATACTAGTCTGGCTGAAGACACAGAAGCTTTCAAGAAAAAATCTGAAAAAATTCAGCAGCTACGCACTTTATATACTATGACCGATGAGTTGCCAGTTTGGCCTTTTGATGTCAAAACTTTTCGCCGATATCTCCTAACTGTTCCTACTCCTCTTATTGGTATCCTAAGTGGCATATTTAAAAACCTGTTGATAAATCTACTCAAGCAACAGGGTATCAAACTTGGGTAGTTAAAGGTGTTATCATATAACACTCAAATTCCTTTATCTAGGGACTTCCAAAGATTGATAGGCGGGAGGCAGTGACAAAATTAGTGATGCTATGAGGACTAACTTAAACTTGCCTGAACTTATCAGAATAAAGTTCATCAGACACTTCTTTGAGTTTTGGTTCAACTACTGTCAAATGTTGCTCCAAAATCGCCAAATTGCGAATATTAGACTTATAGAAAGCATCAAATAAATCACCTACTAAAGGCACAGTACCAACGACTGCTTCCAAACCAACATTAAAAATCATTTTGGTTAAATCTTGACGTGGGATGCCAAAACGGGTAGCTAAAAATATGATATAGGCTGAAAACGCTGTACTGATTAAATCACCAGCACCTGGAACCAAACCGATAATTGGATCTATTCCAATGCGAAAACCTGTTAGAGGGATGCGTATAGATGTATCCATCAGACGGCTGAGTTTGCGGATGCGATTGAGAGTAGCAAGGCGTTTAGCAGCGTCCATAATTTTTGATATTTACACTACTCTTAATTTGCACCATTTCTAATTATTTGTCCTGTACCGTCAGAAAGAAAAGGTAGTGGACTACCCACACTGACGCTATGAAATTGCTCCCGAACAATTTGCTCAAGTCCCAGTCTGACCAAGCTTGATTTTGTGCAACTTCATTAATAATTGGTATTAGTACAATTATCAAGCAAGTAAATTCTGGAAATTGTATTTAATTTACTAATCAAGATTTATTTTTCTGATAAGGTTTAGTAAAGCCAAGTTTTACCTCTTCTTTGTATTACTACTAGCACATCGTAAGAATACTTAAGTTTTTGACTAGTCATCAAGGAGAAAAAATATCAAAAATCTTACGGTTTTCAAAGCTAACGTGTAATTAAATACACTTTTCTATTCCTATTTTGTGTTATTGCCACAGTATTTCCCAAAAGGTTTTCATGAGAACTGAGGCACAGAGAATAATATGTTTTTAGACATTTTAGCTAGCCTACAACGGTTATTTGTCGGTTACATTCCAGCCGTTGTTTTAGGTAGTTTTATTGGATATTTCATAGGTCTAAATAGCATGATTTATCAGCTATTTAGGCTAATATTTCAAATACCACATAGTATCCCACCTATAGCTTTGCTACCTCTTAGCCTAATAGCATTTCAAGAGAGTGAATCGGCTGCTATTATAGTAGTTTTTTTAGGAACTCTCTGGACGATGATTATTAATACGGCAATAGGAATGCGGCATTTTCATAGACAGAATAAGAACTTTCGAGTAGCTATATTTCACCTATTTCACGCCTTGAAAGTTAGCATTTGGGTAGCCTGGTTTATAGTTATTGCTACAGAAATGTTAATCGGCCCAAGAGGACTTGGCTTTACCCTTTGGGATGCTTATAAAGCTGGCAATGCCGATTACATAATCCAGGAGATCCTCTACATCGGTATCATTGGCTTTATGCTGGATCAATTACTAGATTTTGCAGCCTATATTCTCTCGCAAATGGTTTCAGATGGGAAAAAATCTTCCTAAATTTTATAAAGAAGAATTCAGAACTCAGGAGTCAGAATTCAGCATGATAGGGCAGCAGTAGCGAGTCTGCGTACTCTGTAAAAGTTGCAAGCTACGCGTAACGCGAACATGGGTGGAGTATTCTGATTTCTGAATTATGTTTTTTGACTCCTCTTTATCTAGGCTTGCGGATTGCACCCTGCCAGCTAATAGTTTGTTTCGCAGAACGTATTCCCAAAGAACGAGTTGCTACGACTTCAATATCAACGTTGATACCAGGGCGTAAAGCTTCATCAGGAATTTTAAGTTTGCCCAAAGCTAGAGTAAAACGGTTGTAGTCACGAGTCACAAGTTCGTTAGGAATATCCCCTTCATATTCAGTTTTGTAACCAGAAAAACCGTATAAGCTATCTTGGGCGCGGAATTTTACGCGAAATTGAGTATTAATAGTATCAGACTTTGCTGCCAAATCGACTATTTTTAAGTTGAGGTTTTGTCCTGCATCGGCAAACTCTGCCACCGCTAACCGGGTAACATCTTTTTTGGGAATGGCATGGTTAACGGTAAATGTTGTCAAGTTAGCCTCACTTTTGGTGTTACCCTCAACCCATAAGTCTTCAGGGAAAGTAATTTCTACTTGTTTGTTATCAGTTAAATTTAGTGTTACAGCTTGATTGCCAAAGCTGGCGATAGGTTGTCTTTCTTGCCAAACTAGTTGAAAAGTCTCTTCTAGACGCTGTTCAAACTCAAGGTAATTATCAGCGATCGCAGAACCAGGCGCAAGTAGAGAAGTTGCCCCCATGCGTTGATTCCATTTATTTTTCGAGAGGTTGAACTGTTGGTTTGCTAGTTCCGAAATTGCTAGCTTCACAGTTGGAGTATCAGTTGCCAAAGGTTCTTTACTATTGACAATACTCAAAGTTCCTAAGCGCCCTTGGCTACCATCGCTACCATCGCTGCCATCTTGCCCATCGTTACCGTCGCTACATCGATAAACATTCTCAGTACATTTATAATCAGGGCTACCAGGAGTTCCCTTGCAGGTTTTCACTTCCCATCTCCGTCTGTGACAGTTGCAACCCTTAGTACCGTTACCACCTCTACCACCGCGCCCGCCTTCTCCACCAGTGGCCCGAACGTAAACGTTCCGTAAGTCGGCTAAATTGCTGTAATACAGTGTGAGGGAACCACCATTTCCTCCATTTCCTCCTTTGCCACCGTTACCGCCATTACCACCATTTGGTGCATTTATGTCGTGGCTGACGCGTAGGCGTTGCCCGCCGTGAGTATCGCGTTGGTAACTACAATCAGGTTGATCGCCATGCTCCCCATCTTCCCCGTCTTCACCATTTTTACCGGACAAGTCCAGATTAATGGGTGAATCATTGACAAAAATATTTTGGTTTTCACCACTTCTACCATCTCTACCCGATCGTCCATCGCTTCCTGTGCGTCCATCTCTGCCATAATTTCTGGCTACTTTATAGTATTCGTCAGAAGCAACGGCAGGACATAAAACTGAACTAGAGACAGGCAAAAAGCTAGTAAATAAGCAGAATGTCAGCAGTAGTGGCAGCTTACTCCTAAAAACATTGTGCATCTAGTTATACCTAAAACTTTAGTTGAATTATCTACTACTGACGCTGACTTTCAACAATTTGCTCCCTTTTCTTTAGTAATGTGCCACTAATTTGCGTCAACGTAGCACACATCTAGCTTAATAGCCGATCAAGCTGATGTTGGGTCGTCATTAACCTTAACAACCACCTTGCCAAAATTATCACCTCGAAGTAAACCGATGAATGCACTAGGAGCGTTCTCTAAACCATTAACCACATCTTCTCTATACTTGAGTTGTCCAGATTGTAACCATCCAGAAACATCACGCAAAAAATCATTAAATCGATGTTGGTAATCACCAACTAGAAAACCTTTAATCAAGGCCCGTTTAATAAGTAATGGTCTTAAATTAGGCCCTGGTGGAGTAGATGTAGCGTTATACTGCGAAATCAAACCTACTAATGGAATTCTTGCCCCAAGGTTGATTTGCTGCAACACAGCTTCTAAAATTACACCAGCTGTATTGTCATAGTAAACATCAATACCATTAGGAGCAGCTTCTTTGAGCGCTGAATTAAGTTCTTGAGTTTTACGGTTAATGCCAACATCAAAACCTAATTCCTTAACTATATAATCTCGCTTATCGTCACTCCCGACAATTCCCACGACTCGCGCACCTTTAATTTTGGCAATTTGACCTGCTACCGCACCGACAGCACCAGAAGCGGCTGAAACCACAACAGTTTCACCTTCTTTCGGCTGACCGATATCAAGTAGAGCAGCATAAGCAGTCAGACCTGGCATACCCAATACACCTAGACTATAAGATAAAGGTGCTTGAGTAGCATCAAGTTTACGCAATGTCTCACCCTTAGAGACAGCATAAGTTTGCCAACCGTTATTGCTAAGAATAAAATCCCTAACTTGAAATTGAGGATGATTTGATTTAATTATTTGACTTACTGTACCACCTACAATAACTGAACCCAATTCTACTGATGCAGCATAAGACTCGCCTGCACTAATGCGACCACGCATGTAAGGGTCGAGAGATAGATAAATGGTGCGGCTAAGGATTTCGCCTTCACCCGGTTCAGGAATTGGTGTTTCTACTAACGCAAAATCACTCTCCTTTGGTTCGCCGACTGGACGAGTTTTAAGGATAATTTGTTTGTTAATTAAATCAGACATAAATTATTTTACTCTAAATTAATTTGACAATTTCTTGGTATCTAAGATAACGTTACTGAAGGTCTTTCTAATAGCAAATCCTCTGTTTGTAGTTGGATAAAAGTACTATTGACGAACTCTGCGATTTCTATCCGATTCCCACCGGGATCGCGCAGGAAAAACCTTACACATCCTGGAATTGGTCGTTGATCGGGAATAATTTCTACTCCATGTCCTTTTAGGTGTTCCTCAAAGGCTTTCAAGTTATCGACTTGAAAACAATAATGTCGTCTAGATGCTTGGTTATTGGTGTTTTTCTCTTTACTAATGTGCAGTTCGATATCTCCCAACTTATACCACGCTCCTGAATCGTTTTTCATTACCTCAGGTCTGGGAATTTCAGTCAATCCCAAAACTTTGCTGTAGAAAAACAACATTGCATCCTCCACTTCTAGAGAATAGGTTACTTGAATATGATGAACTGCTGTAAGCTTCATAAATTTTCTCCTGGTTTGGGTTAAATTTGGCAACGCTACAATCACCTATACGACAAGCTTTCCCATACTGATGCGTTCTTCGATGAGATAGCCAAGTTTTCTATAAAACTCAACTACTTCTGCGTTGGAGACACGGACTTGGAGATTGATTTTGAGGCATCCCATCGTTATCAATACCTTTTCTGCGTGCCGCACTAGCTTGCTACCAATACCCTGTCGTTGATAGTGAGGACTGACCGCAACTGTATATAGCCAACCGCGATGGCCGTCATATCCTGCCATGATAGTACCTACAATTACGGAGTTAATCTCCGTAACGAAAAACAACTCAGGCTGTACAGCAAGCTTCTGACTGATGACCAATTTTGGGCTGCTGTGCGATGGATTATTAGGAAACACCTCATCCCACAGAGCGCTGACTGATTCAGCATCAGATTCTTGATATGGTCTTATATTCATCTACATCTCTAAATCAAAGGACTTGCCTTTGCCCATTGTTTGTGAAATACTACTCTAGAAAACTACGGTAAGTCGGTAAAGTTTAAGTAATATTGTACAAAACTTACCATAAAACATTTCGTCCTGAAAGCAATTAGCTAATCCCTAAGATGACAAACACAGAAATTCGCACCGCTCAAGTTAAAGTCCCTAACGGTGATTTGCAAATTGATGCTTACTTAGCGGAACCAGCACAAAAGGGAACATTCCCAGCTGTTATCGTGATTCAGGAAATCTTTGGCGTCAATATTCACATTCGAGAAGTTGCTGAGAAATTTGCCAAAGAGGGATATGTGGCGATCGCACCGACTTTATTTCAACGCACCGCTCCCGGTTTCGAGGGTGGATACACTCCTGAAGATGTCCAGCGAGGAAGAGGGTATAAGGAGCAGACAACAGCAAATGAAATATTGAGTGATATTAAGGCTGCGATCGCCTACTTAAAAAGCCTACCAAACGTGCAAGGAGATGCGATCGGCTCTATTGGTTTCTGCTTTGGTGGTCACGTCGTTTACCTAGCTGCCACGTTACCAGATATTAAAGTTACAGCTTCCTTTTATGGTGGCGGTATTCCTAACTCAACTCCCGGTGGTGGAGAACCAACCATTACACGCACTCCAGAGATTAAAGGCCCGATTTACGCATTCTTTGGTCTTGAAGATAAAGGAATCCCCTTGGAGCAAACAGAGCAGATCGAGGCGGAACTGAAGAAACATCACATTCCTCATGCTATCTTCCGCTATCCTGGTGCAGAACACGGCTTTTTCTGCAATCATCGCGCCAGCTACAATGCCGAAGCTGCTGCTGATGCTTGGAAAAACGTTCAAGAACTTTTCCAAAAGAATCTTCAGTTTCAAAAAGTTTAAATCTTTGAATTAGGAGCATACACCTGTACGCTCCCATGACTGAAATATCTGCACATATTAGTCAAATAGTCAATCAAAAGCAAATAAAAACAACGTATTACGTTCATGATTACCGTCTTAAAACAGCCACGAGTTAAAATTTTCCAACGTTTTTCATTATTTCTATTACCTGGATTATTAACAATCTCAACAACTTTAATTAGTTGCTCAGTCCAAACCGCAAACTCAGAAAATAATACTACTGGGTTGAAAACCAAAATTGTCCGAATGGGATATCAAAGTTCTGGGGATATTGTCAGATTAAAAGGATTAATAGAAAAACGTTTACAGCCTTTGGGTGTTTCCGTCGAATGGGCGCAATTTGCCGCCGGGCCACAACTGATGGAAGCAATGAATGTAGGTAGAGTTGATATTGGTTCTGTAGGTGAAACTCCCCCGATATTTGCCCAAGCGGCTGGGACATCTTTAGTTTATGTTGCTAGTAATAAACCCAGTACTGGTAAGGGAAGTGGAATTATAGTCCAAAAGAATTCACCAATTCGCACGTTAGCCGATCTCAAAGGTAAAAAAATAGTTTTTCAAAAGGGTTCTGCTTCCCATTACTTATTAATAAAAGCTTTGGAAGAGGCTGGTTTGAAATATAGTGATGTTCAAGCCATCAGTCTCCCACCTTCAGAAGCCCGTGATGCTTTTATTCAAGGAAAAATTGATGCCTGGGTAACTTGGGATCCTTATTTGGCTGTAGCAGAAAAAAAGGCAAATGCTCGTGTTTTGAGAGATGCTAGTGGCATTTCTACTCAGGGCGGATATTACATGGCGGCACGAAAGTTTGCCACAGAAAATCCAAAGTTAGTGCGATTAATTCTTGAAGAGATAGATAACACAGGTCAATGGGCTGATAAAAACCGATCAGAAGTTGTAAAACTTACTATTCCTCACCTCAAAATTGATGAAGATATTTTAACAACAATGGTTGAAAGGCGAACTTATGGCTTAAGACCAATTACGCCAGAAATCATGGAAAATCAACAGAAGATAGCTGATTTGTTTGCCAAAGAAAAAGTTATTCCTAAACCAATTAGTATCAAGGAAGCGATGTTGACTAGCGAACAATATGCAGCCATTACACCAGAAACTATCAGTCAAAAATAGTGCCAGGAGATAGTAACATGGAAGTTTTTTGGTATTTACCTACACAGGGAGATGAGCGTTATTTAGGTACTACAATTGGAAGGCGACCAGCCACTTATCCCTATATGCAGCAAATAGCTCAAGCTGTTGATAAATTGGGCTATGGCGGGATGTTGATTGGTACTGGACAAAAACAGGATACCTGGATTGTAGCTACTTCGTTAATTTCAGTTACGGAACGCTTGAGGTTTCTTGTAGCCTTCCGTCCAGCAATTATGTCGCCTTCTTTAGCTGTGAGAATGGCTGCGACTTTTGACCAGATTTCTAACGGTAGAATTATTCTAAATGTTGTCACTGGTGGCGATACAAAAGAACTTGCTAAAGATGGGATTTTCTTAGATCACGATCAGCGTTATGAACTTACAGATGAGTTTTTGACAATTTGGCGATCGCTCATGCAAGGTGAAGAAGTAACCTATAGTGGTCGTCATCTGAAAGTTAAAGGCGCAAAACTCCAATTTCCTCCCGTACAAAAGCCTTATCCTACCTTATATTTTGGTGGTTCTTCAGATGCTGCGCTCCAAGTTGCTGCCAAACATATTGATGTGTATTTAACTTGGGGTGAACCACCAGATCAAGTTGCCCAAAAGATTGCAAAGGTACGCCGATTAGCAGCAGAACAAGGTAGAACAGTCCGCTTTGGGATTCGGATGCATGTCATAGTACGTGAAACTACGCAAAAAGCGTGGGATGCAGCCAATGAACTGATTCAGTATGTGGATGATGAAACCATAGCTGCTGCACATCGGCGGTTTGCTCAATCTGAATCAGAAGGACAACGCCGCATGGCCCAACTACATAAGGGTAATCGCCAAAACTTAGAAATTAGCCCCAACTTATGGGCAGGTGTTGGTTTAGTGCGTGGGGGTGCTGGTACTGCCTTAGTCGGAGATGCAGAGACAGTTGCAGCGCGAATGCTGGAATATGCCGATTTAGGAATTGATACCTTCGTTTTCTCAGGGTATCCCCATCTCGAAGAAGCCTATCGAGTCGCGGAATTGCTGTTTCCTCGCTTGCCACTACAAACTCCAGCAATTGCATTACCGCAGCAGGTTGCAAGTACATTCAGTGAATTTGTTACCAAAACAGATTTACTCAAACCACAGCCTGTGTAAGCAATCCAAAATTCACACATTCAAAATTCAAAAAAGCATGAGTACGAAAAAACCTCAACTTAGACTAGGTGCATTCTTGCCAAGCACTGGCCATCATGTTGCGTCATGGCGACACCCTGAAGCGCCAGCTGATGGTGGTTTGAACTTTCAACATTATAAAAGGCTGGCACAGACGGCAGAACGCGGCAAATTTGACATGATCTTCTTTGCCGATGGCGTGGCTGTGCGAGACCGCAATCAAGGAGCCGACGTTTTGAGCCGCAATGGTAAACTCGTCCACTTTGAACCTCTCACCCTATTGTCGGCGCTGTCTGTGGTGACAGAAAACATTGGTTTGACGGCGACAGTATCGACTACATACAACGAGCCTTATCACCTCGCCCGCAAGTTTGCATCACTGGATTATCTCAGTGGTGGTCGTGCCGGTTGGAATCTTGTGACTTCTGCCACTGAAGCTGAAGCGCTAAACTTCAATCGGGAAAAGCACATGGAGCATACGCTACGTTATGAGCGTGCCAAAGAGTTTGTGGATGTTGTCACCAAGCTCTGGGATAGTTGGGAGGATGATGCTTTCTTACATGATAAAGATTCAGGTATTTACTTCGATCCAAATAAACTGCACGTTCCCAACCACAAAGGCGAGCATTTTTCAGTGCGCGGCCCGCTAAATGTAGCGCGTCCTATCCAGGGTTATCCAGTCATCATTCAAGCTGGATCTTCCGAGGATGGTAAGGATCTTGCTGCACAAACTGCGGAGGTAATTTTCACTGCCCAGCAGACTCTGGCAGAAGCTCAGGCATTTTATACAGATGTGAAGGGGAGACTGGCTCAATACGGACGCTCACCTGAGCATCTTAAGATTATGCCTGGTGTATTCCCAGTCATCGGCAAAACTGAGCAAGAAGCTAAGGATAAATTCGATCAGATTCAGGAGTTGATCGATCCGGTGGTCGGCTTAAATTTACTTGGCTCAATGATCGGTGGATTTGATCTGTCCGGCTATCCGTTGGACGGGCCTTTGCCGGATCTACCAGAGACTAACGGCGGCAAAAGCCGTCAGCAACTTCTGACTGACTTGGCTCGTAGAGAGAATCTAACAATTCGACAACTGTATTTATGGATAGCCGGAGCGCGTGGGCATCGTCAAATTCTGGGCACACCAGAACAGATTGCCGATCAACTAGAAGATTGGTTTATCAATGGCGGGGCAGATGGATTTAACATCATGCCACCTTGGTTGCCCGGAGGATTGGATGAGTTTGTTGACTTGGTAATTCCTGAATTGCAACGTCGCGGTCTGTTCCGCACAGAGTATGAAGCACGAACCCTGCGGGAAAATCTTGGTTTACCTCGTCCGGTAAATCAGTTTAGCAAAGTTGCTACTCCTGAAGTGGCGATCGCTTAACTTTATTTAACTTACGGTTAGTTCAAACATACAAAAATAATCTACAATTCTGCGTAGTCTGAACATCCGGAATACAAATCTCTTCATCGCTATAAAAGGAGTTAAAAAAGGTGTATTTTTTTGACTCCACTTCCCTTCAATATCGTTATCACCAAAGTTAAGGTTTGATTTCTGCTGGGATTATCGCAGCATATTCTTCAGGAGAAAGAGTCACATCTTTAACATTAATCTTCTTGGTAATGAATTTTTGCTTATAGAATAAGTCAGATATCTCTTGCTGTCCTGCTATCACCTTATCGGTAATCGGTCGCAAGCCAAAACGCCGCCGTTTGACTATTTTTTCCAATGTTGGCAAATCAAGCTTGGTATCACGCCCAACAATTTCAGCAACTTCTCGTGGATTTGCTTCAGACCATTTGGCTAATTTGTACACTTCTTCAAGGACAATTTTTACTAATTCAGGGTTCTCTTTAACGAAGCTACGTGCAGCTATCCAATAGCCTCCTTGGGTCGAAAGGCCTTTAGCATTACGGAGAATCCGAACCTTTTCTGTTTTTTGAAATATAGCCAGGTGAGGATCGCCTAATACAGCTGCATCAATACTCTTACGCAATAATGCTGCACGAGTTTCTGGTGCTATGAGATTGAGATGTTTGACATCTTTGAGTTCTAGTCCTCCTTCCTGCAAAGCTTTGACCACAAAGTACTGACTAGCAGTAGCTCTCTGAAAGGCGATTTGCTTACCTTTTAAATCAGCTATAGTCTTGATAGGAGAGTCTTCTGGTACTACGATCGCCGAACCCTCACCAGTACCGGGTATAGTATTAGCAAGCAAAACAAAAGGAATACCACTCGCTTGGGCAAAGATGGGTGGAGTTTCACCAACAGCACCGATATCCAAACTGCCCACATTCACTGCTTCTAAAAGCTGTGGCCCGGCGGTAAATTGTGCCCACTCTACCTTAATACCCAATGGATTCAAGCGTTTCTCTAAAACTTGTCTCGACCTAGTTATATCCGCAGCAGTAAAATATCCTATTCGTAACACCTTCGTTTTAATGCTATTAGAAGCAGCAACGGCGGTTTTTTCTGGTGTATTCGGTGTCTTGCAACTAACTAGAGTCGTAGATAGGGTAAAAACTCCAGCCATTAATAATATTAGAAAGTTGTGTTTTTTAGTTACCATAGTGTAATGTCAATTTTTTGATATTTAAGGTTGGCTGTAAATGCTTAAGGCTTAACTTCCGAAGGGGTTAAAGCCGCATATTGGTCTGAAGAAAGTGTCGCTTCTTTAACATTGATTTTCTTAGGAATGAATTTTTGCTCATAGAACAAATCAGCAATTTTCTGCTGTCCTGATAAAACTTCTTCACTAAGGGGTCTTAATGTGTAAAGCCGACGTTTTGATACTATTTCTAATGTTGGAACATCAATTTTTGCTTCCGGCGAAATTAATTCGGCTACTTTACGTGGGTTATCTTCAGCCCATTTGCCGATGTTATTAACCTCTTCTAAAATGATTTTCACTACCTTAGGATTATCTTTGACGAAATTACGCGAGCCTAACCAGTACCCTCCTTGGGTAGTAATCCCCTTACCATCTCGGATAATCCGAATACTACCGAGTTTTTGAAATAGGGCAAGGTGGGGGTCGCCAATTACAGCTGCATCAACACTTTTACGTTCAAATGCTGCACGAGTTTCTAATGGTGTGAGGTTAATGTGTTTAATGTCGCTCAGTTTCAGCCCTGCTTCTTCCAAAACTTTCAGAACGAAGTATTGCTGTGCAGTAGCTCTTTGAAAGGCTATTCCTTTGCCTTTGAGGTCAGCTATTGTTTTAATTGGAGAGTCTTTATCAACTACAACAGCAGTTCCCTCACCAGTACCAGGTTTGCTGCTAGCAACATAAACGAAAGGAACGCCAGATGCTTGGGCAAAAATAGGCGGAGTTTCACCAACAAAGCCAAAATCTACACTTCCCACGTTCATCGCTTCTAGAAGTTGCGGCCCAGCAGCAAATTTTGACCACTCTACAGAAATACCCAGTGGAGTTAAACGTTTTTCTAACAATCCTTTAATCTTGAGTAAGTCTCCAGCTGTCATATAGCCCATGTGTAAGACCTTTGTCTTAGTGCTATTAGAGGCGTTAGCGGCTTGTTCTGGTGTACTTGGTGCTTTACAACTGACTAAAGTCGTAGATAAAGTGAACACTCCACCTACTAAAAACAGTAGAAAGTAATTGAATAGCTTGAAGTGAGATTTGCTTGATATTTCTACCATAATGCAGTGGTAATTATTTAATGTTTTCGTTTCTTGAATACTTAATTTGTGCCCTTTGCACTACTGGCAATTGGCTGGAAAATGAAATAAGAGTTGTAGCTGATAAATTTAATTCAGCAACTTTGTAAATGGGACATAATCTCGATTAAATTTTAATCTACGGTAAATCAATCGATTTACAGTATTTACTGGTTGCACGGATATTATCATAGACTTCTGTAAGAATCAAGCGGCAAATATAGCAACGCTTCTAAGACAAGTTTTCTGTGTATAGTTGGTATCAGAATGTTCTATTGCAGATAAATTTAGGGGAAATTATGTATAAATGTTAAGTAGCTGCAAGCAACACCAATGTTAAATACGAAGTTGCCAGAGTCCACTTCTTAAAGTTTGATTCCATAGAGACAATTTTTGAACTTCTACTAAAGAAAGAGGTGAATGTATCGGTAGGGGTAGCTCTTGTTGCAGAGATAGTTGCCACCATCCGATATCGTGCCACTCACTAAATTTATACCCAACTCTGCGAAATACACCTACAGATATAAAACCGACAGCCTCATGCACAGCGACACTTGCGGGATTAGGTAAAGCGATTGCAGCAAAAACGTTATAAAATCCTTGGAGTTGCAGCAACCCAAAAAGGGAAGTGTACAAAGCTTTGGCAACCCCTTTTCTGCGATGTTCAACATTTACGTATACGGATGATTCTACAGACCATTGGTAAGCGGCACGAGTCCGGTAGGGAGTAGCATAGGCATAACCAAGAATCTCACCATTAATTTCACACACTAGCCAAGGCATCTGCTGTTGATAATTCTGGATGCGCCCCTCAAATTCCGCTTTGCTAGGAGGCTGTATCTCAAAGGAAATTGAAGTTTCCCGCACAACTGGCGCATAAATTGTCAACATTTGCAATGCATCGCTTTCATTAGCTAGTCTGATTGTAGCCTTCACAGCACATCCCTTTTGGGCTAAAAATTAATCAAGCAAACTCAACATACTCAATAATGGTTCCATCAGGATGCATTGCTCGCATATTAGCTCCAGTGGGAACTTTGTTAGGTTCCGACAGAATCACTGCACCCTGCTGAATAAGTGCTTCTCGAAAATCATTGAGTGAGTCAACAAGAAATGTTGCATGTGTACTCTTGAATGAAGAGAGTGCTTCTGCTGAACCAGCAATTAAAAGAATAGAACCCACACCTGCGAGTTCCAACTCAGCTTCGGAATATTGAAACCACAACCAACATTTTTCTGTAAAGAGGTTTTCATAGAAAGCGATCGCCTCATCTAAGTCTATCGGACTAAGGTAAACTCTAGTTAGTACTTTAAGAATTTGCATTGCAAACTGTCTGTTAGGCAGCAAGTGGATTTTATTTTTTTACTTCAGCAACCATAGTTAACTAAGATTGATCAATAATTTATCTTCCATCTTTAAAAGGTCTTCAACTCTTTGTTCACCTAGCTCTAGATAACGTTGTTCGTTGTCAATTAAAATACATTTCATTTCTACTCCTTTAATCCTATAAAAGTCATCTGTATAGCTATCACCAATATATATACATGATGAAGCATCAGTATTTGGTACAACTTTGCATAAAACCGTGGCGAATAGAGCATTAAAACTGAAAGGCAAAGGTTGGTACACAGAGAAGTCGGAGTTAAGCAAAAACCGGAGTGGAGGTTTCTGCCAATCTGGATTTTTCAAGAGAGGCTTCATATCATGTCCGCCTAATTAGTTATAATTCCCGCATCTATGCAAAAACTAGGAAAACTTCTTTTCCCCTGCTCCCAGCAAGAACTGCTCCCCTGCGGTCTTAATGATAAGTCTTTCACCGAATACGATATCATTAGGGACTTCCAAATAGAGGTAAGTTTCCTCTGGGTTTAGGGAGGATCAAACTTTAAGCCAAGCGTATTAAGAAATGAACTTCTCCTGTAATTGCGGCTATGCAAACAGTCAGAACGCAGAGTCTTGATTATAAAGTCGGGATGATACTGAACCTAGTAGTGTATAATATGTATTTAAAATCAATACGAATTACTGTCTTCTCTACGAGACGCACCACAAACGTAGCGTGGTGTAACTCATTAGAAGTTACCAATTATTTAAACCTTTGCTCCATGTGCATAGATAAAATAGTTATCTGTCACGTTCACTTCAGCATGAAAACCTACCTGCTTGAGCTTATGTTGAAGTTCATCAGGCTGATAAAAAATTTTGACAATCTGAAATTCTTGACCATCATTTAACTTTCGGCTTTTATATATGTTTCCGTCGTCTTTAAGAACATGATTCTTAGCCGTTGATGTTTGTTCAAAGCGAGAGTCAATTATAAATATTTGTCCACCAAGGCGAACAGATTGATAGACTTTTGTCAAAAATGAATCGAGTAATTCTGGCGGCACATGAGAGAGCCAAAAGGCAAAGAAAACTAAATTATATTCAGTGGCAGGTTCCCATGTAAATATATCTATGAGGTGATATTCAACACTCAGTGAGTTTAACTTCGAGCGATTAATTGTAATCACTTCTTCAGAGGCATCGATCGCAGTAATTTTTTTCCCGATATTTAAAAGCTCCTGCGTCCAGATACCTGTTCCACAGGCTAACTCTAAAATATCATCTACCACGCCAATTTGGTGTAATGTATTTTTGATAACAGCTACTTCATTAAACCAGCGTTGGTTGTCTTGGACACCGCGATCGTAGCGTCCTTGCCTATAGAACCACTCATCATATTCGTTAGCTCTAGCGCGATAGTACTGAATCTGTTGTTCAAGAATATTATCTGTCATCACCTGCTTACTGATTTCGTTGAGTTTAGATTTGACGTTGCTATGACTTTTGAAGGAAATTTTGTATTCAACGAATAAACTTGCATTTCAGCTTTAATTATGTGATATTTTTATCATTCTATAATAATACGGTAAATCAATAAACTTGCCGGAGTTGTGCCGGACTTTTGCTGTAGTCTGATATTAATTTCCCCTTTCAAGCAGAGTAATGATGTTGACTAAGTTCTTTTTAACCCGACTGTTGGGTATGGCTTTTGCCTGCCTCCAAAGGTTCCAACAACGAAGAATCCGCAATTTTTCCCTACTGTTTGCAGTGGGACTTAGCTTAACTCTGGCTATCTCTGCTTGTTCTCCAAGCGCAAGCAACAATGGCACACCGCAGACAACCCAAGCCCCCAGTCCAGCAGCTAGCAGTATCACAGTTCGCATAGGCTACCAGAAAGCGTCAACTGTTCTCTATGCGCTCAAGACAAGAGGAGAATTAGAAAAAGCTTTCGCAGCTTCAGGAACTTCCGTCACTTGGTCAGAATTTCCTGCTGGGCCTCCACTTTTAGAGGCATTGAATGCAGGCAGTATTGATTTTGGCTATACCGGAGAATCACCACCTATATTTGCTCAAGCTGGGGGTATTCCTTTGGTTTATGTTGCCTACGATCCTTGGAGTCCCAAGGCTGAAGCTATTCTGGTGCCTAAGGATTCACCTATTAAAAGTGTGGCTGAACTCAAGGGTAAAAAAGTGGCTTTTGCCAAAGGTTCTAATGCTAACTACCTATTAGTGAAAGCGCTGGAAAAAGCAGGGGTACAGTACAGTGACATTCAACCAATTACTCTCACTCCCGCCGATGCTCGTGCTGCCTTTGAGAGGAAAAAGGTTGATGCTTGGGCAATTTGGGACCCGTACTTAGCCGCAGTACAAGCAGCAACAGGCGCACGTACCTTAGTAGACGCGACGGGATTAGCTCCCAATCGTGGTTATTATCTGGCTGCAAAATCTTTCGTTGATGCCAAGCCAGATTCTTTGAAAATAGTTCTCGATCAGGTGAAGAAAGTTAGTGACTGGGCAAAAAATAATCCTAGTGAAATTGCTAAATTTCTTTCCCCAGCTTTGGGTATAGATGCTCCTGTGTTGGAAATCGCAGAAAAGCGGCGTGAGCATAATGTACTTCCGCTCACAGATGAAGTGATTGCGAAACAACAAGAGATTGCAGATACCTTCTACAAGATTAAATTGATTCCGAAAGAAATCAAAGTTAAGGAAATTGTTTGGCAAGGCAAATAAAATAATTAGTAATTGATAATTTTTGAATTACGGATTAGCCCATTTATTATTTGCCAGTGACACAGTTTTTGGTGAACAGGTAATATGACGAATCTCAGCGTTAACCTTAACAAAGTCGCTTTACTCAGGAATGCTCGAAATTTTGGTAGACCGAGTGTGATTGAAGCGGCTTTGACCTGTATGAAAGCTGGCGCACAGGGAATCACAGTTCATCCACGCCCAGACCAGCGACATATCAAGCCTGAAGATGTTGATGCCCTGGCGCAGGTATTAACTGTTGAGTTCAACATAGAAGGTAATCCGTCACCTCAATTTTTAGAGATAGTCCAAAAAATCAAACCAACGCAGTGTACCTTAGTTCCCGATGCACCTGATGCTTTCACATCAGACCACGGATGGGATCTGGGTACAGATGCTTCTTGGCTCAGACCAATCATTCGAGAGCTAAAAGACCTCGGTGTTCGAGTCAGCTTGTTTATGGATACTGACTTAACTCAAATTCAACGTGCTAAAGAGATTGGAAGCGATCGCATTGAGCTATATACAGAACCTTACGCGACAGCTTTTCGTAACGGCAATGTAGACTCTGTATTTCAAGACTACCAAAAAGCAGCACATAAAGCTCAGGATATTGGTTTAGGAGTGAACGCTGGGCATGATTTAAATCTGCAAAACTTAGAAAAATTCTGTACAATTTCTGGCATACTTGAAGTGTCTATTGGTCATGCTCTGATTGCCGATGCTTTGGAAGTGGGATTATTTACTGCTGTGCAAGAATATTTAAAAATCTTATCTTTTAACTAGATTTAAACCTTTTTCATAATAGGGTAAAACACTATATATTTTACTGCATAAATAGTCCGCCAAAGTATTATATTTAATCAAAAACAAGATTCAGAAATCAGACAGTTAAATATGTATAAGTTTGCCCCAGCTTGGGAGAATGAGCAAATAGTATTTGGTGCTGCGCGACCTGGATACACTAATAATAAGGTTCAGGATTGGATACAATTCATGAAGTGCCAAGATATCAAGCGGGTTTGCTGCCTTCTTCCTAATCAACAGCTAGCTTCTTACTCTAATCTTCTGGACACCTACAAACAGGAATTTGGTAATCAACTAGTGTGTTGGGCACCAATTGAAGATTTCCATCTATGTGATTTAAAAACCCTCACACATAAAATACTTCCTTTCTTAATAGAAGCAGATAAAGAAAATGAGAAAGTCGTTGTTCATTGCTCTGGTGGAATTGGGCGTACTGGACATGTGTTAACGGCATGGCTAGTTAGTGTCCGAGGATTATCAAATCAAGCAGCGATCGCTGCTGTCAAAAAAACAGGTAGAAATCCTTATGAAGCTGCGATCGCTGCTGTGTTTAGAGGTAGAAATCCTTTGACAGTTGTAAAAGAACTTGAGATGCTTTTGAATGATTGCCGTCTCGCAATGAATAAAACATTTTGATGCTATCATCCTGTTTAATCAGTCTATTGACAAGGTAAATTGTATGGCAATGGTTCTAGATAAAGTAGTTCCTTTTGGGAGATCAATGGATGAATATATAAAAATATTCAATTTAACAAATGCAGATTTAAATAAAAGAATCATTGGGATTGGGGATGGGCCAGCAAGCTTCAATGCAGAAATGACACGTCAGGGTAAAAGTGTAGTCTCTGTTGATCCACTATATCAATTTTCTGGTGATGAAATATTGCAAAGATTTAATGAAGTAGTAGATAACATCATTAATCAAGTCAAGGCTACAACGAATGATTGGGTATGGAGCTATCATAAATCTCCAGATGATTTACGACACAATCGAGTGAAAGTTATTCAAGAATTTTTATCTGATTATGAAACTGGTAAAAAAAGTAACAGATACGCAATCGGTAAATTGCCAAAATTAGCTTATGATAATCAAGAGTTTGATATAGCTCTTTGTTCGCATTTATTATTTTTATATTCAGACCATCTCGATTACGATTTTCACTTAAATTCAGTAGGTGAGATGCTGCGTATTGCTAAAGAAGTCCGAATATTTCCTCTCATAACTTTAATGTGGAAATATTCACAACACTTAGATGAAATAGTAAAATATTATACCTCCAAAGGTTACAAGATAAATATTGAAAAGGTTGAATACGAATTACAGCCTGGTGGAAATAAAATTTTGAAGATAACCAAAGATATTATATAATTCATACCCATAGAAAATTGGTATAACTATTACGGTGGAATCTCATAACCATTGGGTATGTACAATTATTCGGCAAATATTTCAGCTAAGCTATCTAAAACTGCTTTTTGTTCATCAGAGTCAATCTGACCTAGCTTTTTGACTAATCGAGTTTTGTCAACTGTACGAATTTGATCTAGAACGATTTGCCCATCCTTACCCTGAAACTGACAACCAACACGAGTCGGATAAGACTGTCCTTTAGGTGTCATCGGAGCAACAATAACCGTGGCAATATATTTATTCATCTCATCTGGTGAAATTACTACACAAGGTCTTGTCTTCTGAATCTCACTGCCAACCATTGGGTCGAGGTTAACCAAAAACACATCAAATCGATTGACTACCACTCCCATTCTAGATGTTCCCACTCTGTAGTTACGCCATCATCGAGCAGTGCATCGTCGTGTTGCTTCGCCATTCTTGCAAATGCTTCTTCCCACCCCTTACGCGATTGAGAGGCTGCACGGACAATTAGGTGACAATCTTGAATTTCAATTTCTACCTCTTCACCAATACCACTTTGTTCCAGCAGAAGTTTAGGAATGCGGATACCTTGAGAATTTCCAATTTTAACAATACGGGTTCTAATTGCTGTCCCCATGAGGATACTTCTCCTTGATTGTAATTACATTGTGATTACTAATCAGGTTTTTGTCAACAAGTGCTCAATTTATCAATAATTTTTAATACGTAGGCGTAGCCAGCCGTAGGTATCGCTCTCAAAATTACCAGATGCGATCGCTTTGCTGGTATATGTTTAATATGCTCCAGCGTCCCCCCGTGCGGTTACTTGATAAAGCTGCGATCGCTCTTAGCACAACTACTTATGCTGTCACCATTTATCGTACTGAATTAGGGGATGCTGGCTCAAAATGTAACACCATAATTTGCTCTGGGCGTAAACCGACAGATTCATAAGTACGGCCAGAGCGATCGCTAAATTCCACTTCAAAAGCAGCACCGCCAGCTAATAATTTTACTACTGTACCAACTTGACCACGGTACAGGTTGTATTCAGGCAGATCAATTGTCAGTGCTACTACATCCAGCAACTTGATTGTACTTTTATTCATCTTGTATTCACTTCCAAATACTTACAGAGAATTAAATCACTTAGGATTGCTATAGGAATCGTACTTGAATCTTGCTAAGTATAATGAAAAACAAACCTTTGTATGGCAAGCTTCTAGCCAATTTGGTTTTTCAGAAATCAAATATGAGTTCTATATAGAGCCTTCCATATTCTCAAAAATTTCATGCAAACAAAAGATTGTATAGTAAGCAATCTCATTGCCTAAAATCAGAAATCTTACGAATTTATGTCTTTATATGTTTTCAAAATCCGAGCAGCAAGTTGTTGAAATTGTTCTTCAGTACCTATATTAAGAGGAAAAAACTTCAGACGTTCTATTATATCAGGCGCATTCCCTATCAACGCTAATTTGATATAACAAAGATATATGAATGCTACTTCACAAGTAATAAAGCCAAAGTTATTTCTATTGCTTGCACTAATCCATAACACAGCAAAGTCTATAATTTGGTCTCTATATTGTTCTAAATCTCTTTTGATTTCCTCAATATTAGAGAAACCTGAAAAAATTAGTCGCTCTATTATATCAGATTCAACAGCTTGATTTTCGTAGAGACGTACATTTATTTTGGTAGATATAGTTTTACTTATTTCTTTAACTAAAGGTTCTCTTTGTATAAACTCTTTAATTGACTCTATATCAATTTTCACATTGCTCAAATTATTTTGATTTATACTATCTTCTACCTGACCTTTGTAGTCCTCAATTGCATTACGAAGATGTTTAAATTCCTCATCAGCCCCTTCGAGAAGTCCTGCAAGACGGTAAAATCTTCGCTGAATTGGTTGGGGAGGTGAATTTTTGCTTTTGTATCCAAGGTCATGTTCTATCTCAGCCCAGGTATGCTGAAGAATTGAACGGATTTGTATTTCAAAACGAAAATTTGAAATTGAAATATTTTCAGGTAATTGACCTCGAGTATCAGACAAAGAAGCTACATAATGAAGCGAAAGATAGCCAAACTTATTGGGTTCTAAAACTTTTCTTTTATCAATAGAATTTTGTTCATCAATCTTAAATTCAGATTCAATAATTTTTGCAACTTCATCAACAGTATCAGAATAAAGGGTGATGACTCGAAAACCAACAATATCAGTTATATCTCTTAAAGAAGAGTACTTGTTTTTACGCTCTATTTTCTTGCTAAGGCTATCCTTTGATTTTATTCTTGAACTTATAGTATGAATATTTGCTTTATTTGGTTCTAAAAGATCCTTTAAAAGTTCTTTTATCTTTGTTTCAAGTTTATCGAGTATTATCAGGCTGTTATCATACTCATTGAAAATGTTGTTTTGCACGTTATCAGTCATGGTTATCCCGTTTAGTGTAGTGTTATATCTCTGAACAGCATACTTTCAGAAAATATTAGGACTTACGCAAAACTACATACTGTAGCGGCAATTCATGAATTGCCCCTACCTGAGAATCAGGGTTTCGGCTATTTTTTGCGTAATTACTGAATCTGTTGGTAAGGAAACTTTCCTTTTTTAATGTAAGTGTCAAGATAGTTACCGTGAGAATCCGCACTCATCAATCCAGTGTACAAGGACTCCGGTACACTAGAGTACTGATAAACAGAACCTTTCAGGAACTCAACCTCCAAAATTTGTTGTTTTGTGTCGTAACCAATAGAAGCAATGTTTGATGATGAAACAGAAGTTCTTTGCATTATTTTTATCCCGGCTATATTAACTTTGTTTACAAAGATACTAGCAATATTACCCTACAGGTATTAGTAATATCACTGATCTAGTAGCCACTTACTCTGATTCAAATTTATTCCAGAAGTCTATTGACTTCTAGTAAATCTATTGAGAAGCTAATAGTTAGATTTACTAATTAATAGAAGTGCATCAAACTTGTGACAATACTGACGGGCAAAATAAATCGATCGCAACCTCCTAGCGAACCAAAACCTTTGATTTTGGAAACTCAGGGACTCACACGCCGTTTTGGGAAGTTCACGGCGGTTAATAACCTGAGCATATCTGTGGAACAAGGCGAAGTATTTGGACTGCTTGGCCCCAATGGTGCAGGGAAAAGTACAGTTCTTAAGATGTTGACAACCTTACTGCCTATCAGTGCAGGGAAAGCAACCTTAGCTGGCTATGATGTGGCTCGTCAATCTAATCCTGTGAGGCGGGCTATCGGCTATGTACCCCAGGCGCTCTCTGCTGATGGTAGTCTCACGGGTTACGAAAATCTTTTAATCTTCGCCAAGCTGTATGGAATACCTGCCAAAGGACGCGATCGCCGTATCTATGAAATTCTAGAATATATGGGTTTGCAAGATGCGGCGAAACGCTTGGTACGAAACTACTCTGGTGGGATGATCCGCAAGCTGGAAATTGGCATATCAGTTCTCCATCAACCCCAAATTTTGTTTCTTGATGAGCCGACTGTCGGACTAGATCCCATAGCTCGAACTCAAGTATGGCAGCTTGTACTACAACTCTGTGCTGATTACGGCACAACTATATTTTTAACAACCCACTTTTTAGAAGAAGCGGATAGCTTATGTAACCGAGTGGCGATTATGCAGCAAGGTGAAGTCGTTACCACAGGTACACCAACCGACTTAAAAGCTTCTTTAAATAACCCAAATACAACTTTGGATGATGTCTTTATTCACTATACAGGCGACCAGTTAACATCAGGAGTCAACTACCGTGACACAGCAAGAACCAGACGTACTGCTCAACGGTTGGGTTAAATCACCACCCACTGTCCAAGTAAATTTGATCTCTGCAATTAAAGAACTAGTTACAAAAACCCTGGCGATCGCAGAATTAGAAATACGTAAACTCCGCCACGATCCCACTGATTTAATAGTTCGAGCTGTGCAACCAACCTTATGGCTCCTAATCTTTGGGCAAGTTTTCACCCGCACTCGCGCGATTCCTACGGGGAACTTACCCTATTTAGATTTCATTTCTGCTGGCATCTTGGCTCAGAGTATTTTGTTTGTGGCAATTTTCAGTGGTGGAATGACGCTAATCTGGGAGCGAGATTTAGGCATTGTCCATAAATTTTTAGCTAGTCCTACGCCTCGTGTGGCGATGGTGTTGGGCAAAGGTTTAGCATGTGGGGTACGGTGCTTATCTCAGGTAATATTCATTTACGGATTGGCATTTTTATTAGGTGTCAAACTAAATCTTTATCCTCTGGCTATTCTCCAAGTACTGCTGCTAGTCATACTGGGGGCGGGAACATTTTGTATTTTTTCATTAATTATTGGCTGTTTGGTGAAAAGCCGAGAAAGGATGACGGGTATTGGACAATTGTTAACCATGCCGTTATTTTTTGCGAGCAATGCCATCTATCCCATCTCGTTGATGCCCAGTTGGTTAAAATTGATTTCCCATTTAAATCCGTTGACTTATCTGGTTGACGGGTTACGTAGCACCATGCTGCTGAATGGCACTAGCATCTATGGCTTTGGTCTGGATTGTACAATTCTCTTATTCACATTAATAATTTTGGCCATCCTTGGTGGAAAACTTTATCCACGGGTGGCCATGTAACTAGGAGAACAACAAGCCCATGACCTTGGATAAACCTAATCAAGGTGCAACTTCCGAAGAATGTGCCGCTAGAGTAATGGAAACAGTTCCATTGGTGATGCGGTTTATCCGAGCGGATATGCGTGCCCATAGTGCCGCTTTTTTATCTATACCTCAATTGCGATCGCTAGCATTTATCAACCGGAATCCTGGTGCTTCATTATCTGACTTAGCAGAGCATTTAGGTGTCACCTCTGCCACAGCATCAGCAACCATAGAACGCTTGGTACAACGGGACTTCGTGAAACGGATTGCTCATCCTCAAGAGCGGCGGCGGGTGCTGCTCAATTTAACTGAAGATGGAAAACACCATCTCAAGCAATCCCAAGATCAAACTCGCGCTCATATTACTGAATTGCTCAAAGGTCTTTCAGAAGACCAAATTTCCAACATTGAAGAAGGCTTAACTCTACTAAAAAATGTCTTCGAGAAAACAGAACTCAAAGCCCCATAACTTTGAGGTTGCACAACACGATCCCTTTGCAGCCTTTAAGTTTCGAGACTATCGGCTATTTACCATTGGACGGCTAGTGCTGTTCGTGGGGTCGCAAATGCAAACTGTAGCGATTGGCTGGGAACTCTATGAGCGCACTAACTCAGCGATCGCTTTAGGTGGTGTGGGACTGGCGCAAGTCCTACCGATGATTATTCTCACCTTAATTGCCGGAGATGTTGCCGATCGCCGCGATCGCAAAGTAACTATGTTACTCTCGGTAATGCTGTTAGCTCTCTGCTCCCTAGCTTTAGCAGTACTTTCCTATACTCAAGGCGTAATTTTCCTAATTTACGCCTGCTTAGTATTAACAGGTGTAGCGAGGGCATTTCTCAAACCTGCCAGTGATGCTCTGATGTGGCAGTTGATACCTGTCAGCGCCTTTACCAATGCAGCCACCTGGAATAGTAGTAGCTTTCAGTTAGCTGCTGTTATTGGCCCAGCCTTCGGAGGATTTGGGATTGCGCTGTTAGGAAGTGCTACAGGGGTTTATGTATTAGCAGCGATCGCAGCTTTACTGTGTTTTATTTTAACGCTGGCGATCAAACAGCAAAAAGTCACCCGCAAAACTGAGCCAATCTCCCTTAAAGCACTTGCAGCTGGTGCTAAATTTGTCTGGCAGAATCAGTTGATTCTAGCAGCCATTACATTAGATATGTTTGCTGTATTGTTGGGTGGTGCGATCGCGCTTCTGCCAATTTTTGCCAAAGATATTTTACATGTGGGGCCAGTAGAATTGGGATATCTACAAGCAGCTCACTCCATCGGTGCTTTGACTATGGCCATTACACTGGCGTATTTACCACCGTTACGCAAAGCAGGCCCAGCCTTATTATGGTCAGTTGTTGGCTTTGGGGTTGTCACAATTATCTTTGGACTTTCTCGTTCCTTTTGGCTGTCGATGTTGATGCTGATCCTTGGTGGCGCATTAGATAGTATTAGCGTTGTAATTCGCCATACATTAGTTCAAATCAGAACACCAGATCATTTGCGTGGTCGGGTTGCTGCTATTAATAGCGTGTTTATTAGTGCCTCGAATGAATTAGGCGGCTTTGAGTCCGGCTTGACTGCTGCTTTATTTGGCCCGGTGATTTCTGTTGTGGGTGGTGGAATTGGCACAATTTTAGTAGTGATTGCTACAGCAATGATTTGGCCAGGAATTCGTAAGTTAGGAGCTTTGCAAGAGTATAAATAAATTTAAAATGGAAGTATTAAATGATGGAGTTATATCCACTACTAAGTCTTCCATAGATAATAAAAACCCCACCCTATGCAAGAGCTACAAAATTATAATTGTTATCTCTTGCTAAGATGGAATTTTCTTTAGTGGAAGTTGCATATCGCTTAATTAAGAGGTAGACAAACCCAGAGCTTTAGGATTATGTCTAACTTAATTTTACTAATTGTCACACTAAGCAGTTGGGCTACCACCAATATTTGGTATATTGCCTCCGGTTGGAATACCATACTGAGAAGGATTGAAGCTATCAGCAGTTGGAATACCATACTTAGAAGGGTCAAAGCTATCAGCCGTTGGAATGCCAGAGCTACCTAAACTAAAGCTGCCTTCTTTTGGAATACCATACTTGTCAAAATCGAAGCTGTCAGCCGTTGGGATGCCATACTTAGCAGGATCGAAACTGCCTTCTTTAGGAATTCCATACTTAGCAGAATCGAAGCTTTCAGCCGTTGGGATGCCATACTTAGCAGGATCGAAACTGCCTTCTTTAGGAATTCCATACTTGTCAAAATCGAAGCTGTCAGCCGTTGGGATGCCAAAAGCGCCTCCAGATGCGAAAGGATCGCTGGGTTTGTTGCTAGCCTGACTACCACTATTAACGGTATTACCAAAAACAGAATTTGAATCAGATGCCATTAGAGTTAATTCTCCTATTAGGATATAAATTTTGCTTCATTAATAAATATCAAAAAGCACAATTAAGCTTCATCAGCTTTTTTATTATTTTTTTAATTGCTAATATTAAGCTTTTCTGAGTGAATTACAGGGTGTTTTTATGAAATTTGCTGACTAAAAAACCTGCAAATTACGCTGGTTATGTCAACAAATATAAAAAAATTAAATTATTTTTACAATGAAAAATATTTAGATACTTGTGCCAATTCTTTAGATACTTGTGTCAAATCTTTAGATACTTTTACTACAGGAATTTGCAGGGTAAGATCGTTTAAATTGGTAGAAATCGGACTTGACAAATGGGCATCATGAGTAAAAGATTATTTGAAAAGTTGTAAAGTATACTCAAAACCCCGCTCCCATTCCTCTCCCCAAAAGATCGAGAGGCTTTGAAACCCCCATTCTTTTGTAGGGTGGCTACAATTGTTACCTAAAATCAACTTTAAGAGTTGCGTCCGATCGCACACATATTACACTGTCGATTGGGATATAGAAGATTCTGACGGGCGACAAAATAGGCTGGAAACAACTCCTAGTAATGTGTTGCAGGAGTTCTTTATCAGGAAAGGCAGAAGGCAGAAGGGAATTATGCTTCCTGTCCTCTGTCCGTGACCGGAGCAAACTTGGGTTTAAGACCCCCACTGAACTCTTTCTTGTTCAGTAGCTCCAAGTCAGGAGGGGTCTGAATCCTCTTCTGACTTGTTCCTTCTGCCTTCTTCAATGATTTAGTTGAGTAATAAATTACAGTCTGCAATATTTGACAGACTGTCATTTAAACGCAGAATTGATGCTTCCAGGATTTTAGAGCTTTTTAACTCGGACTTATATACAAATCTTCTCAAGTAAGCTATTATTCTCATGATGATTTGATAGTAATTATAATTAATAAGGTTATTCATGCTTTTTCCCTTCTTGATCATGTTCCGAGAGGGCGTTGAGGCTGCACTTGTCGTGGGTATCATTGCCAGCTATCTCAAGCAAACTGGGCGTACCCATTTGATGAAGTCAGTCTGGATTGGCATCGCACTAGCGACTTTTTTTTGTCTAGTTGCTGCAATAGTTTTGCAAATAAACAGCCAGGATTTTCCCCAACAAGAACAGGAATTATTTGCAGCTATAATTTCCATCGTTGCAGTTGGGGTTCTCACCTGGATGGTTTTCTGGATGCGCCGTGCTGCTCGTTCTATTAAAGGCGAGTTACAGTCCCAAATTGAAACTGCCATTCAGTCGGGGGATAAATGGGGACTAGCGCTGGTGGGGATGGCATTTTTTGCTGTGCTACGCGAAGGTTTGGAAACAGTAGTGTTTCTACTAGCAACGTTCCAACAAAATTTGGGAATTCAAGCTCCCGTGGGGGCATTATTTGGATATGCAGCCGCAGTAGCCGTCGGTATAGGCATTTATCAAGGTGGTATCCGCATCAATCTGAGGCGATTTTTTAAATGGACGGGAGCGTTTATTATCCTGGTTGCTGCTGGACTCTTATCAAGTGGTGTGAGAGCTTTCCATGAAGCTGGAGTGTGGAATTTACTGCAAACAGTGGTATTTGATGCTAGCGGGGTACTTCCCAATAACGGGTTTATAGGTTCACTTTTGGTGGGATTTTTTGGATATAACGATGCCCCCACAGTTAGCGAGGCGATCGCCTATTTTGGCTATCTAATTCCTACCATGTTGTTGTTTTTGGGGGATAACGCCAGACAGAGGAATACGGCAAGGCATTCTTAACTAGTTGAATAATTTTTAGGAAATACAACAATGAAAAATTTTTTAAAGCACTCAACAATTATCTGTCTAATTGCCTTGACAGTAGCTGCTTGTGAATCCCACAAGTCAAGCGATAGTTCCGGGAGCAATTCTCCAGTCGCTAAAGTAGCTAGTGATACCTCTGCAAACAATCCTGCGGAAACTGCTTTGACTGTCACAGATAAAGGTTGCGAACCCAATCAGCTAACAGTAGCATCTGGGCAAAACAGCTTTGTGCTTACCAACAAAAGCAGCCAACCCTTGGAATGGGAAATTTTGTCTGGGGTGAAAGTTGTTGAAGAACGGGAAAATATTGCTCCTGGCTTCGTTCAAAAACTCAAAACCAATCTAGAACCAGGTGAATATGAGATGGCTTGTGGTTTACGCAGCAATCCCAAAGGGAAGCTGACTGTGAAAGCAGGAGTTGGAGATTCGCAAGCCAAAGAGACTGTAGATCAAGGTAAATTAGTAGGTGCGATCGCAGAATACAAAGTCTACGTCACTAAAGAAACTGACCAACTAGTGGCAGACAACAAGACCTTTACCGATGCCGTGATTGCTGGCGATCTTGCTAAGGCTCAGAAACTCTATGCCTCTACCCATGTCCACTGGGAACGTGCAGAACCGATAGCTGAACTGTTCTCCGATCTCGATAAAACGATGGATTCCCGTGCTGATGACTTTGCTAAAAAAGAGGCCGATCCACAATTCACTGGATACCATCGCATAGAGAAAGCTTTATTCCAAGACAAAACTACAAAAGGCATGAAACCTTTTGCCGAAAAGCTACAGAAAGATGGACTAGAGCTACAAAAGCGCATTGCTACCTTGACCATTGAACCGAAAAATATGGTAGGTGGTGCTGCTGACTTGATTGAAGAAGTGGCTGCTACCAAAATTTCTGGAGAAGAAGACCGCTACAGCCATACTGACCTCTGGGATTTCAGTGCTAATGTAGAGGGTTCTCAAAAGATTGTGCAGTTATTGCGCCCCATCATTCAAAAAGCCAACCCTGAACTACTGGGACGTGTGGATACAAACTTCACCAAAGTTAACCAAGGACTTGCTAAATACAAAACCCCTGATGGTGGTTATGCTACCTACGACAAGGTGAGTGAAACAGACAAGAAAGACATGAAAACAGCGATCGCTGCTCTTTCTGAAGATTTGTCTCAGTTACGCGGCACTCTAGGCGTGAACTAATTTATCAATAATTCCTAGAGGAGTAAACTATGTCTAGTTCGGAGCAACCAAGTTTACGCATAACTCCCCGGATCGGTCGTCGTGATTTGCTCGTTGGCATGGCGGCAGCCGGTGGAGTAGCAGCTTTGACCAGTTTGGGTTATCGCACTCTTTTAAAACCTGCCGAAGACCCATCTGAAGAAACTGTGCCATTTTTTGGTATTCACCAAGCAGGTATTATCACCCCTGTTCCGGCTTCGGCGCTGATGGTGGCATTTGATACAACTGCTAAAACCAAAGCGGATTTGGTGCGCTTATTTCAAACCCTCAGCGATCGCATTCAGTTTCTCATGGCAGGGGGAACGCCTAAGCAACGCGACCCCAAATTTCCACCCAATGATTCGGGAATTCTTGGGTCTATAGTAGTTCCCGATAACCTCACCATTACCCTAGCAGTGGGTGAGTCACTGTTCGATAACCGTTTTGGACTTGGCAACTCGAAACCCAAGCGGTTAGATACTATGCCAGGTTTTGCCAATGACCAACTTGACCCAAATTTGTGTCATGGAGATATACTGCTACAATTTTGTGCCAACACAGAAGAAGCGAACATCCACGCTTTGCGGGATATTATTAAGAATCTGCCTGATTTGATAACTTTGCGTTGGCAAATAGAGGGGTTTCTACCACCCAATACTCATAAAAAGCTTGGCAAAACCACGGTACGGAACCTACTTGGTTTCAAAGATGGCACAGCAAATCTAGATGCTAGCGATGAAAAGTTGATGAACCGGATTGTTTGGGTACAGCCAAACACCGACGAACCAGCTTGGACAGTCGGGGGAAGCTATCAAGTTGTGCGGGTAATCCGCAACCTTGTCGAACGTTGGGATCGAACACCATTACAGGAGCAACAGACAATTATTGGACGCAGTAAGGACTCTGGCGCACCTTTGGGAATGAACCACGAGAAAGATATTCCCAATTATGCCAAAGACCCTAAAGGTCAACAAATTCCCCTAGATGCCCATATCCGCCTTGCTAATCCTCGCACATCAGAGTCGAGTTTGATTCTGCGGCGTGGTTTCAATTATTCACGCGGGTTTGACAAAGCTGGACAGTTAGATATGGGTTTGTTATTTGTCTGTTTTCAAGCTGATTTAGAGAAGGGGTTTGTGACAGTGCAAAATCGTTTGAAAGGAGAACCTTTAGAGGAGTATATTCGCCCCATTGGTGGTGGATATTTCTTCGCCTTACCTGGGATTAAAGCTGTTGGAGGTTATCTTGGTCAGTCATTACTAGAAGCGTAGATTTATCTTTAATTTTTTATTTTTTGACGGTGGTTAACAGCTTGTAATAACAGAGATTCTGCAAATGCGATCGCATTAGTTGCGTATTTACCACCAGGTAACTGCACTTTTCGCGCTTAATAGTTACTGCGATCGCATCGCAGGTACTTGAGATTAACTCAAAAAAATCTTAGTTATGATGGTAGATATAAGCTCTGTTTCTAAGCCTCAATTTTGAACCGTAAGTATTATGAGCAATAACTTTCCAGCAGACGCGGCAAAAGATTTTAACTTAGCCGAGACTTCCATGAACAAGGAGTCACCTTTTGTGGAAAATGATGGATTGCTCTTGTATAAAGATGGGTACAAGACTCCAGAATTTTTAAGCTCATCTTTTTGCATATATCTATTTGGTGAACGAGTAATCGTAGATCACTATGTACTGTTGTTTCCTGATTCAGAAACTCTTACAGACTATGCTAAAACTCTGATCGACTATGATGCCATAATCACCGAAGGCCCAGGAAAATGGCCTGATGATTTTTGCCCTGAGCAAAACCTATTGCCCGAAGATGCAAGTATGTACTTTCTCTCAGCCTTAATGCCGTCAGGCATGATTTTGGTACTGCTTGCGCCTAACGAACCAGATGAACAGATTGCTAACTTATTCCAGGAGCAAGGTTTTAATACTGTTCATCACGTTGCTATTCTTGTTGATGATATCTATACAGCAGCAGAGGTATGGCAGCAGAAAGGCTTTATTCCTCTGTCTATGACTCCTCAAGAAGATGGCTCTTTATGCCAATGGTTTTTTCGCAACTGGACAGGGCAAATTATAGAGCTAATCTGCCGCCAACATATTGGTATAGAGACTTTTTCTTGCGAGAATATTGCTGGTTTACGCCTTTCAGAATTGGCAGCCTAAATTTATAATTTGTAATTCGTAATGACGCTCGTTCGCGCAGCGTCTCCCCTTGGGAGAAGACTCGCTAATGCTGCGCTAACGTAATTCGTAATTATTTGGTCAAGTATGCTTGCCATGACGGTGGTTAGCAGCTTGTAATAATAGAGATTCTGCAAAAGCGATCGCGTCAGTTGCAGATTTACCACCAGCTAACTGTGCTAATTCTTCCCGGCGAGTGTTTAAATTATCCAAGGTAGTAACTCTGACAACGGTACGCTGTTCGGCGTTGTCATTGCTGGCTTTTTTACCTTTGCCTTGATTGATAGTTTGCTTATCTACGCGGAAATGGCGATCAGCCATCGCGGCAACTAAGGGCTGGTGGGTAACACATAATACTTGGTTGCGTTGACTTAGCTGGTGTAATTTTTCCGCGATCGCTTGGGCGACTCTTCCCGAAACCCCGACATCAATTTCATCAAATACCATTGTCCCAGCCGCATCAACTTGTGAAAAACAAGCTTTCAGCGCCAGTAAAAAGCGGCTCATTTCCCCACCAGAGGCAACTTCTGTTAAAGGTTGCAGTGGTTCTCCAGGGTTGGAACTAAACATAAAAGTAATTTTATCTGCTCCCATAGCAGTTGGGAAAGCTGGTAATATTTCAACCAAAAATTTCACCTTTTCCATAGCTAGGGGCTTGAGTTCAGCTATCAAACGTGACTCTAAATTAGCAGCCGCTTTACTCCGCAATTGAGTTAACTGATTACTTGCTTGGGTAAGTTTTTCAAAACACGCCTTTTCTTGCTGTTCTAAGTTTTCGATAGATTGTTCGCTGTCATTAAGTTGGGCTAATTCCCCTTGGATACGCTGGTAATAAGCGATCGCTTCTGTAAGTGTCGGCCCATACTTGCGGCAAATTTGCTTTAATTCTTGAATCCGTTCTTCCACCTCTTCCAATCGCTGCGGATCGGCTTCTAATCCATCCCCATAAGCATTAATCTGCCTTCCCACTTCCATTACCGCAGCTTGCGCGTCCCGCACTAATTCTAATAGGGGTTGCAATTGCGTATCATATTCCACCATGTCATTTAATATCGCCTCACTGTCTCCCAATAAATCACCTGCGGCGGGAGTTTCATGATCGTTTTGATACAAAGCTTGATAAACTTTGTAACTCATTTGTTGCAAATCGACGACATGATTCAGGCGTTCCCGTTCTTGTCCCAACTGTTCCAATTCATCAGGTTCGCCCAGATTTGCTGCTCCCAGTTCTTGCACTTGATAGGTGAGCAAGTCAAGTTGTTGTAAGCGTTCCCGTTCTGATGTCCGGCGTTTTTCTAGTGTTAAATTCGCCTGTTGGTAAGCACTGAAGCTAGTGGCGACTTTATGACGCTGCTGCATCAGAGAGTCACCGCCATATAAATCCAACCAATCGCGGACTTGAGCAGATTGTCCCACTTGTACAGTTTGACCTTGGGCGGTGATTTCCACCAAGCGATCGCGCATTCCTCCCATAATCTGCCGATTTACTAACACGCCATTCACCCGCGAGCGACTGCGGATATTACTAGCAGTAGCTGTGATTTCTCGGCTAATAACTACGGAATTTTCATCAAGCAAATCTATTTCTTGTTCAGTTAACCAAGCGGCTAGGGGCGCGTTTGAGGTGAAAGTCGCTTCTACCATCGCCCGACTTGTTCCCGTGCGAATGACTCGACTAGAGACTTTACCGCCCAAAGCGGCATCAATGGCATCCAAGATAATCGATTTTCCAGCGCCGGTTTCACCTGTTAACACATTTAGTCCCGCGCCAAATTCCAATTCCAGTTGGTCAATTAGGGCAAAGTTTTCAATTCGCAGGCAAAGCAACATCAAGCCAAATTCTCCATGAGGGCAGATGCCGGATACTTCCAACTTACAGGATAATAAGTCTCATCTGTGAGCAACTAGCAATACCTAATACGATTGAACTAGTATGCCCGTTTAAGTGTAGCAGACTAGAGGGGAGTAGGGAGTGGGGAGATGAGGGAGATGGGGAGACAAGGGGACAAGGTGACTTAAGTGATAACTTGCAACAAGTCTTTCTCCTTGTCCCTAATTCTCCTTGTCCCCAAGTCCTCTTCACCATGCCCAATGCCCCATTCCCAATTCCCAATTTCTAAACAGATTGTTACAATACTTAATGTGATCGTTCTGACTGGTGGCCATTCTTCATGATTGTTAAGACACTTCCCCCTAGTTCCCGACCGATTCAGGAGGACAGTAGCAACGGCACAACTAGCCGAGGCGAACTGGACGTTATTGATATAGTGCCAGAAGATGGTACATCGAGCTTAGTTGTGCGCTCGCCAAGACTCTTAGCAGCCCAACAGTTGAGGACAACAGCCCAACCTGAGACGCTTTACGATCCTGTGGGTATAGCGGCACATTACCAAAAGAGAAAAGCGCAAGTTCTACGGCGGATTTTCGCCGTGTTGGGGCCGACTCTATCCTTTGTTTTTGGATTGTGGTCGGATAGTAAACGGGGAATTGTCGTCAAAAATGATCGCCGCCGAGCTACTCAATTACGAGTATTGCTGACCAAATTAGGGCCTGCTTACATCAAAATTGGCCAAGCTTTATCCACCAGACCCGATCTAGTTCCTCCGGTATATCTAGAAGAATTAACTAAACTACAAGACCAATTACCGCCTTTTCCTAACGAAATTGCTTACCAGTTTATTAAAGAAGAATTAGGCGCTCCTCCAGAAGAGGTTTACGCAGAACTCTCGGCCCAGCCAATTGCTGCGGCTTCATTGGGGCAAGTGTATAAAGGCAAGCTAAAAACTGGTGAAGAAGTTGCTGTTAAAGTTCAACGCCCCGACTTAAGAGAGGGAATTACCATTGACTTGTATATCTTGCGTAACCTCGCCGCTTGGGTGCAGAAAAAGGTCAAACGGGTAAGAAGTGATTTAGTTGGGATTCTTGATGAATTAGGCGATCGCATTTTTGAAGAGATGGATTACATCCATGAAGGCGAAAATGCCGAGCGATTTTTCGAGTTATACGGTCATATAAAAGACGTATATGTACCGAAAATTTACTGGGAATACACTAATCGCCGCGTCTTGACGATGGAGTGGATCAACGGCACTAAATTAACCCAGACAGAAGAAATTAGCGCCCAAGGTATAGATGCTCGTTATCTAATTGAAGTGGGTGTGCAGTGTTCCCTGCGCCAGTTACTAGAACATGGATTTTTCCATGCAGATCCCCACCCTGGTAATTTGTTAGCAACAACCGATGGTAAGTTAGCTTATCTCGACTTTGGCATGATGAGCGAGATTAAGCCACCACAGCGTTATGGTTTGATTGAAGCGATCGTCCACGTCGTCAACCGCGACTTTGAAGGATTAGCAAAAGACTACGTTAAATTAGATTTTTTATCGCCAGAAACCGATTTAACACCAATTATCCCAGCTTTTGCTAGAGTCTTTGCTGATGCCCAAGGAGCCAGCGTTGCCGAACTCAACATTAAAAGCATTACCGATGAACTATCGGCTTTAATGTATGAGTATCCTTTCCGTGTACCGCCCTACTACGCCTTAATTATTCGCTCTCTGGTGACACTCGAAGGTATTGCAATATACATAGATCCCAACTTTAAAGTCCTCAGCGAAGCTTATCCCTACGTTTCTAAACGCCTGTTAACCGATCAAGCACCGCAATTAAGAGCATCATTGCAAGATTTGCTATTTAAAGATGGCAGATTTCGCTGGAATCGCTTAGAGAACTTGTTAAAAAATGCGCGTAATAGTCAAGACTACGACTTTAATTTAGTGCTGAATCAGGGGATAGAATTTCTAGCATCTGAACGTGGTGCTTTTATTCGTGACAAGCTAGTAGATGAATCTGTTAATGGTCTTGATGCTTTAGGTAAAAATGTTTTGCATAACTTCACCTATTTGCTGCGGGAACGCGTTGGGTTAACAGCAGTTAATGAAACTCCGGCGGCGACAGTTGAGCAACAACAAACCCTGGAGCATATCAAACGTATATTAGGTATTCTCCGAGAAACACGAGGCTTTGATCCAATAGAACTTGCGCCCAAAATTGCCCAGTTATTGGTAAATTCAGATGTACAGCGTTTGGGTCAACAAATTGCCAATCGCTTTACGCAAAAGGCTGTAGCCAGGTTAGTTAGGCAATTATTGGCATCTTAGCAAAAGTTATCAAACAGAATTCAGAAGTCAGGAGCCAGAATTCAGTATGAATTCTGAATCGATTTAGCGGATGAATAAACGGGTCTAAAACCCCCTCCAAATCGTAGATTTGGAGGTGTTCAATTCCTGCGCCGATCTGAATCCCCGACTGATTAATTCTGACTGCTGAATTCTGACTTCTGAATTCTTTTTTATTAAAAACTTTCTTTAACTCATAAATAATTCATTACTAGCAACTATATAACCCAACTCTTCCAGCTTTTCTAAGACCTTAGTTGCACTTTGGGTAACACTTTCTTGATTCGTTTTGCATTCGACTTCCGGACGGAGTGGTATTTCATAAGGATCATCAATACCAGTGAAGTGCTTAATCTCCCCGGCTCTTGCTTTTTTATATAACCCTTTTACGTCTCGCTGTTCACAAACTTCTAATGATGCATTGACGTAAACTTCAATGAAAGATGGAATACTTTGGCGCACTTCTTCCCGAATTTCGCGATATGGGGAAATGGCCGAAACCAATACAATTACATTATTTCTGCTAAGAAGATGAGCTACAAAACCAATGCGCCGAATATTCTCTTCTCGATCTTTTTTACTGAAACCCAATCCTTTGCATAGGTTTTGACGTACTGCATCGCCATCTAGAACTTCAACTCTGTATCCCTGTATCCGCAGTTCCTTCTCCACGAATTTACAGATAGTAGTTTTACCTGCACCACTTAAACCAGTGAACCATACTGTCACGCCATACTCTTGTTGTCTCATCTTACCTCCACTGTACACTTCAAATGGCAGACCAAAAAAATGCTTTTTTGGCTAATTTTAGGTCAATAAATACACATTGGAGGGTATCGTGGTTTTATGGACAATACAATTACAAACTTTTAACTTTCCTCTGGGGGATCACCATTTTTGTCGCGTTTGAGGCTTTCTTCTAAGGCTTGAATTTGTTCGCGTCTAGCTTCCAATTCTAAAGAACGCCGCGCTAAGTCTTGGTTTTGCAACGTCAGGGATTGTCGCCAATGTTCTGCTCGTTCTGCTTCGTGCTGCAAAAATTCTGGAGTAATGCCTATGGTGAGATAGCTTTGTACTAGATGGAGTACCCAGTTGGTGGCATCTTCTAGCCTTTCAATGTCGCCTGTAGAGGAAAGTTCTACTAAAACAAGCAAGTTTTCACTCATGACTTTTCCCTTTCCTAGCAGAATGAAAGCCTCTTCTGGAATTATCGCCCACAAGTTATCAGCTTCTTGACGCGCTAACAAGCGTAACTGGTGCTGGTCTAAAAAATCGTTTTTACGCACCTGGGCTAGATATAGCATGAGGGTCGCTTCGCTCCAATTAAAAATTAAAAATTAAAAAATTTTAATAAAATAATAAGTCCCAGAATTGAGATTTGGATCTTGTTAATTAGTAACGGGTAATTGAGAATTAATAATCTCATTACCCATTACAGTTATCCTAAGCCACGCAGGCGATCGCTACGACAACCCCTTCAGACGCTCGCGCAAAATTTCAGCTTGCTTTTGTGCTTCTGCTAAAGCATCCCGCGCTCCTTGTACCACATCAGCCCTAGCTCTATCTACGAAACTAGGATTGTTTAATCTGGTACTCAGGGATTGAACTTCGGCTTCAGCTTTACTTAAGCTTTTTTCTAGCTTGGCACGTACAGCTTCAATATCTACCACACCGCTTAGAGGAATTAGCACCTGTATTGTACCAATTACACCTGCGATCGCATTTTCTGTTTCTTGTGGTTGTTCTAATTCTTTCTGCGGAAAAAACTGTCTCCATAACTTTTGTCTAGCTTGAGCAGTTAATAAATTTTGGCTAACAAACCACGCTGTGTAAACAAAACCAATTAGTTCAAAGAAAGTTCCGACGATGGGAATGTCATTAATGGCATTTCCCGCAGCTAAACCTAATCTACCAAAGATAATGGCCACAATAATTAAGCCAATTGTCTTCAAACCTCTTTGAGGTTTTTTCGCAGCAACAGTTTGGTTTGCTTGCTTGTCGATAATAGTTAAAGTCTCAACCTTCGCCAAATCTTTAATATAAGACTGTCCAGCAGTGAGAATTTCCCGCTCTTTCTCACTTTCAGTTTGCAAATTCACTGTCACTTTTACCCCTGGCTTAATATCCGCCTCAGCTCGCAAATTCCGAATTGTGCGAATAGTGGCAATCAGCAATTCAAACTGTTCTTCTAAAGCTGAATCAATTAAGTTTGCATCTACCTGGGGATAGCTTTGTAATGGTAAAGTTTGCGGGGAATCTCCTGATTGTTGGGTGAGAGTTTGCCAAATTTCCTCGGTAATATGAGGCATGAAGGGATGAAGCAGTTTCATAATCCCTTCTAGTGTGTAGCCGAGGGTTTGCTGTGCTACCCGCCGCGATGCTGGATCGGCATCTGCTTGCAATCTAGATTTCACTAGTTCAATATACTGATCGCAGAAATCACCCCAAATAAACTCGTAGAGTCCTTTTGCTGCTTCCCCTAAACCGTAATTATCGATGTAATTAGTGGTTTGTTTAACAACTTGATGATACCGCGAGATAATCCAGCGATCGCTCAATTCTGTGGCTATTGGATTTCCCAATTGTTGAGGTGTCTGTCCATCCAAATTCATCATCACAAACCGGGCAGCATTCCACAACTTGTTTGCAAAGTTGCGGGATGCCTCTACTGATGCTGATTCATCCTTTTTGCGATCGTATTCTAAGCGGATATCTTGACCAGCACCAGCCACTTCTCTAATTAAGGTATACCGCAGGGCATCAGTACCATATTTGTCAATTAATAACAATGGGTCAATGCCATTACCTTTGGTCTTTGACATCTTCTGGCCTTTTTCATCCAGCACCAAGCCATGAATGTAAACTGTTTGAAAAGGCATTTGCTGCGTAAAATGCCCAGCCATCATAGTCATTCTGGCTACCCAGAAAAAGATGATATCAAAGCCTGTTACCAAAGTGGTAGTCGGGTAGTAAGTTGCTAAATCTTGAGTTTGTTCCGGCCAGCCCAAAGTCGAAAACGGCCAAAGTCCAGAAGAAAACCAAGTATCCAGCACATCTGGGTCTTGTTCTAACTTGACATTTTCGCCAAATTGTGATTTAGCTTTTTCCCAAGCTTCGGTTTCTGATTTCGCCACTACAAACGGCGTGTTATCGGTAATTTGTCCATCCGTTTCACTGACAGCGTACCAAGCCGGAATTTGGTGTCCCCACCATAATTGGCGAGAGATACACCAATCAGTGAGTTTTACTAGCCAATCACGATAAACCTTAGTCCAGCGTTGGGGGACAAACTCTGGAGAAGTCTGTTGGTCGAGGAATTCGAGAGTGTTATCAGCTAAGGGGCGAATTTTGACGAACCACTGAGTCGAGAGGAGAGGTTCAATAGGTACTTTACCGCGATCGCTGTAGGGAACGGTATGCTTATAATCTTCTATCTTCACCAAAAAGCCATCTGCTTCTAGGCGAGAAACCACATTTTTTCTAGCAACAAAGCGGTCTTGTCCTTGAAACTCCCCAGCATTGGCGTTGAGAGTGCCGTCTTTGTTCATAATGTTGATAAACGGCAGATTGTGACGCTTACCCATGTCAAAATCATTCAGGTCATGGGCGGGAGTTATTTTCACGCAACCCGTGCCGAAAGTGGGATCAACATATTCATCGCCAATGATCGGAATTTCTCGTTGTAGAATTGGCAGAGTTAGAGTTTTACCAATGAGATGTTTGTAGCGATCGTCATTGGGATTAACCGCTACAGCCGTATCACCCAGCATCGTTTCTGGTCGAGTTGTTGCCACTTCTACAAAACCGGAACCATCGGTGAGGGGATATCGGAAGTGCCAGAGATTTCCATTCACCTCTTGATTTTCCACTTCCACATCAGACACCGCCGACTGGGAAGCAGGACACCAGTTAACTAAATATTCACCACGATAAATTAAGCCTTCTTCGTAAAGGCGAGTAAATGCCTCGACAACAGCTTTAGATAAACCCTCATCCAGAGTAAACCTTTCCCGTGACCAGTCCACCGAGACACCCAAGCGGCGTAGCTGATTCAGAATCGTTCCCTCAGACTCCGCTTTCCATTGCCAAGCGCGTTCTAGGAATTTCTCGCGCCCCAATTCGTAGCGAGTTTTACCCTCTTTTTTGAGTTGCTTTTCCAGCATAGTATGCACAGCTATGCTGGCGTGGTCAGTTCCGGGTAGCCACAGGGTATTACGTCCCTGCATCCGGTGGTAGCGCACGAGGGTATCAATCAAGGAACTTTCAAATGCGTGACCCATGTGTAAGCTGCCGGTGACATTTGGGGGGGGAATGACGATGCAGTAGGGTTCGCCGCCTTTGTTGGGGTCAGCTTTGTAAACTTGGTTGTCTTCCCAGAATTTTTGCCACTTGGCTTCGGTGGAAAAGGGATCGTAGAGACTGGGGAGATTGGGAATGGTTGCGGTCATGCTGGGCAAACTAAGGAAGGACTTTAATAAATTTTGCCATAGGGTTGGAGAGGGATTGATGGAAACGAACCGCGAAGGCGCGAAGTACGCCAAGAGAAGGGAGCCAAGTGAGGAGGTGGATGGATTAGTTTATGCTGTGATTGGGGCGGCGATTGAGGTGCATCGGGTGTTGGGGCCAGGGTTTTTGGAGGAGGTGTATAAGGAGGCGCTAATTATAGAATTTTTCAGGTGCGGGATATCTCATTTGGTTGAGAAGTCGGTAACAGTAAATTACAAAGGACATGAAGTAGGCAAGGGTAGATTAGATTTTTTGGTTGCTAATTGTCTAATTGTGGAATTAAAAGCTGTCCAAAATTTAGCCCCTATCCACGAAGCTCAAGTCCTCTCCTACCTTAAAATGACTCATTACCCGCTAGCCCTCCTCATCAACTTTAACGTCCCTCTCCTCAAAGACGGCATCAAACGCATCATCCTCTCTTAATCTTCTCTTGGCGCACTTGGCGTCTTGGCGGTTCGTTCCTCAAACCCATGAAAAATCAAACAACCTCCCCCTGGAAATTCATCCCCACCCTCTACTTTGCCTCCGGCATACCTTACATCATCATCAACACAGTTTCCGTAATCTTTTACAAAAAACTCGAAATAGATAACACTCAAATTGCCCTCTGGACAAGTTTTCTCTATCTACCTTGGGTCATCAAAATGTTTTGGGCCCCAATTGTCGATACTTACTCTACCAAACGCAAATGGATAATTTACACCCAATTTGCCATGTTCTGTTGCTTGAGTTTGATAGCCATCTCCTTACAACTGCCAAATTTCTTTTTCATCTCCCTCGCAACATTAACAATAGGAGCATTTATTTCTGCAACTTATGACATTGCCACCGACGGCTTTTATCTATTGGCTTTATCTCCAGAACAACAAGCCTTCTTTGTCGGCATTCGCTCACTTTTTTATAGACTTGCTGTTATCTTCGGTTCAGGAATATTAGTAGTCTTAGCAGGTCAGTTTGAAGTATATTTCAATAATATTCCTTTAAGTTGGACTATAGCTATTGGCTTCTCAGCTTTAATTTTAGCAATCTTGTTTATTTCTCATCGCCTATTTTTACCCTTATCTGAGTCAGATAATAAACAACATCTACAGGCTACAAAAATAATCCCCTTTTGGTCAATTATTAGCTCATATTTTGCTCAAAATAAAATTATAAATATTTTAGCATTTATCTTGCTTTACAGACTTGGCGAAGCAATGCTTGTGAAGATAGCCTCTTTATTTCTATTGGACAAACCAGAAGTAGGAGGTTTAGGGTTATCAACATCAGATGTTGGGCTAGTCTACGGGACATTTGGGGTAATATCCCTAATCTGTGGAGGAATTTTAGGAGGCTTACTAATTTCTAGATATGGATTAAAAAAATGTTTATTCCCTATGGCTTTAGCATTGAATTTACCTGATATTTTTTATGTGTATATGGCTTACACTAAGCCTTCACTAACATTAGTGTATCCCTTGGTTTCCTTAGAGCAATTTGGCTATGGTTTTGGTTTTACAGCTTTTAGCGTTTATTTAATGTATATTTGCCAAGGCGAATATAAAACTTCTCATTTTGCCATATCTACTGGCATTATGGCTTTAGGAATGATGTTACCCGGATTAGTTAGCGGTTATTTGCAAAAAGCACTTGGCTATCCATTATTTTTTGTCTTGATTTGTTTGCTGACCATTCCTGGAATGATTGCTCTATTTTTTATACCTTTAAAAGAAGAACCGAAGCATCAAAATAATTAAGATTATTGCAATCCATGAGTTATGTTTTAGGAATAGATGGTGGCGGTAGCAAGACTGTTTGTATCTTGATGGATGATTTGCGTCAGGTGCTAGGTCGTGGTGAAGCAGGCCCAGCTAATTATCAGAGTATAGGTATCGAAGCAACTTTACAATCTATTCAAACAGCGATTAAAAATGCGATTGAGGCAGCAATAATTACAAATTCTGTGAATATTGATGCGATATGTCTGGGTTTAGCAGGTGTAGGTCGTGCAGCAGATATTGAAGTAGTAAAAAGTTTAGTTAAAGAGTTGCAGAAGAACAAATCGCCTATTGATTGGGCGTTAGAACCAGCGAATATTGTAATTTGTAACGATGCTTTAATTGCTTTAGTTGGTGGAATTGGTCAGCCTGTAGGAATTGTGGTTGCAGCAGGTACTGGTTCGATAGTTTTCGGACGAAATCATGAAGGACATACTAAGCGAGTCGGCGGCTGGGGATATATTTTAGGAGATGAAGGTAGTGCTTATAAAATTGCGATCGCAGGCATGAACGCAGCATTAAAATCTGATGATGGACGGGAAATATCAACGAGTTTGATAGAGGGTTTCAAACAGCATCTTGATTTGGAAAGTATAGAAGATTTAATAGAAGTAGTATATCGTCGAGAATGGGGAGTTAAACAGATAGCAGCTTTAGCACCAGTTGTAGATTTTGCAGCAGCGTCAGGCGATATAGTAGCGAATATGATAATTGATGATGCTGTAAAAGAGTTAGTAAAAGCTACATCTACAGTAATTGATGCGATTTTTACTGCCGACTCAGTTTTAGAAGTAGTTACAACGGGAAGTGTCTGGCGTGGTAGATGCAATATCCATGAAAGATTTGCAGCATCTCTTGTTAATAAATTTCCTAATGTAAAGGTAATTTTTCCGAGGTATGAACCTGCTTATGGTGCTGGTTTGTTAGCGTTGCAAACAACTCAAAATTGACGCGAAGAAAGCAATAATAGGAGTTTTCACTCTGCAAATATACGCCCCAAGAAAGTTACTATTTCAGCCCAAGCTGCGGTGCTAGCACTAGAATCATAACGATAACCGTCGTCGCGCATGAATGTATGTTCTGCTTCATACAAGAAAACTTGGTGAGGAATGTTAGCATTCTCAATTGCTTTTATTATAGTTTGGCGATCGCTATCTGGTATATGAGGATCAAGAGTACCGAACACCATTAGCATCTCGCCTTTGATTTCACTTACCCTCTGGATTGTATCGGCTACCTCTTTACCGAGTTTACCACTGGGAATCCCAGTAGGGTAACAGCAGACACAAGCGCGAATTTCGCTTTGAAATGCTGCGCGAAAAGCTAAATGTCCACCAATACAAAAGCCGAGAGTACCTATTTGATTTGGAGAAACCGCACTCTCTGTTTTTAGAAATTCAATCACAGCAAGGCAATCGGCATCATAATCAGCTACGGCGGTTCGACGCGCATCGTCATTACCCCGCATCCTTCCAAGATCATCTGGCTCAATTACTGAACCAACTGGTTCTATTCGGTGAAAAATTTCTGGTGCTGCTACTACATAGCCGTATCCTGCTAAGTAGTTAGCTAGACGAATCATTGGATCGCCTAACTGATAAATATCACTGTAGAACACAATACCAGGGTATTTTCCTGCTGCTTTGGGAGCCGCAACATAAACACGCATTAAGCTGCCATCTACTCTTAACTCAACATTGCGCTTAGTGATTTGCACTTTTTTGTCTCCGTGTTACGCTTGCTGTCATTAGCTTTTACACTATAGCGCCGCAGCATCCGGTTACTTTCAAGCTACAATTTGGCGTTCTTTTTTCAGTGAAAGTTTGTTGCGATCACATTTCTAAAGTAGTGAAGTAGTTAGATTTTGTGTAATATGTCACAATAATAATTTTAGTTATCGTTATCAGGTCAAATGACAGAAGTTTTTGTAAATCCAGAATGCCCATTTTCATTAAAAAGTTTTGACCTTCTTGCACAATTAAAGAAACATTCAAGTCAAGATTTTTATTCAAAGCACGAAGAAGATTTTAAAACTTATATTCAACAACCATTTCAGCAGCTATACCAGCTTACTATTGCTCAACTATCAGGTGAAATAATAAAACAACTTCATACAGATATTCAGGAAAATATTTTTTTGTATGAGCCATTTATTGAATATAACTTATTTTTAAAACAAATGGAAACTCAATGGAATAATGCTCACTTTTTTATACGGATTATACCAAATTGGTTTATGGTTTGGCTTGTATATTTCTGAGAAAAGTGTGAATAGACAAAAATTTATTAAAAACATCCAAAATAACACAGCGATTAAAGAAATTCTTCTCCAAAATACTCGAATAGATGGTAAGTTTTCTCTCTTTTCTGAATCTAGTCAGCAGATTAGTAAAATTAATCGTTTAGCTGACTGGTTAAAAATTGTAGCTCGTCAGAAAAGCGCGACTAAGTGTATTCAAGTTACTAATTATATTACATCTTATCAAGTATTAAATTTTGACTATCAACAGCTAGCTAATGAAATAAAACAGCTATTTGAAGGAATTTTCCCTTTATTTTTGGTTGCAACGTGTGATGAACCAATTACAGCTATTGAAGAATATTTACATCAAACTAATATAAAAAATGGTAAATATTACTGCCGACAAGGAGTGAATAAATATCAAGAAGGAAACTACCAAGATGCTATTAAACAATTTGATATAGCTTTAGAGCAAGCTCCAAATATAGCAGATGCTTATAGATACCGAGGAAAAGTAAAAGCTGAATCAGGATATACTGACGATGCTATATATGACTATAATTATTTACTACTGATTCAACCTAAAAATTACGAAATTTACGATGAGCGAGGTAATATTTACTATAAGCTTGAAAATTACGATAAAGCCCTTAATGATTATAACCAATCTTTACATATTAATCCTAACTTTGCCTTGGCATATTACCATCGAGGACTTACATACTTAGAACTCGAAAATCAGCAAAAAGCTTTTGAGGATTTATGCAGAGCTACAGAATTATTTGACAAGGAAAAAGACGTGGATAATTACGAAAAAGCACAGCGTATCCTCAAAACTATTTATCCAAACTATTGTGAACCTTTGTTTACAGAGATTAGTCAGAATATCCGCTCTAAAGGTCTGCGTATTTCTGAAAGTATCTTGCGACGCTACCATTTAGCCCTTAAAACCAGAAAATTTGTAATTCTTTCAGGAACTAGCGGCACTGGCAAGACTTGGCTTACCAAAGCTTATGCTGAAGTAGTAGCGGCTGAATACCTTTTAGTTCCTGTGGCTCCTAATTGGACTACTAACGAAGATTTGCTCGGCTACTTCAATCCAATGGATAAAGAATACCATTACACTGCATTTAGCCATTTTTTAGAAAAAGCGGCTCAAGAGTACGAACAAGCTCAAACAGAAAAACGCACCCCCAAACCTTACCATTTAATCTTGGATGATATGAATTTAGCACGGGTAGAGTATTACTTTGCCAAGTTTCTCTCAGTGATGGAAGTTAGGATGCGTGAAGGATTAGTCCAAATTGAACTTGCATCCGAGAAACAAATTTTGCTACCACCTAACCTTTACTTTATTGGCACAGTTAATGTAGACGAAACTACTCATAATTTTGCTGACAAAGTTTATGATCGAGCGCAAATGATAGAACTTGAGGTTTGCCGTAATGATTTATTTGAGCATTTAGGTGAAGTTGACTATCGTGAAATTTTAATGGAAGTTTGGGATAATCTGCATCTAGTAACCCCATTTGCTTTTCGTGTTTTAGATGAAATAAACAACTATGTGAATGAAGCTAAAATTTTGGGTATTTCTTGGGAAGAAGCTTTAGATGAACAGTTGTTACAGAAAATTTTGCCCAAACTAAAAGGTGCTGATGATAGGGTGGGAGAAGCCCTTAAGGCATTTGTTGATATTGCTGAAAATAAATTTAATCTAAGCCACGCTAAAGCTAGCAAAATGCTAAAAACATTTGAACAACATGGATTTACCTCCTACTTCTAAACTGAGTTTTCTTAGCCGCGAAGGCGAGATTATAGCTGCTCCAAGTGAGTGGCAACCTGCTTGGTTGGAAGTTAATGTACCTCAAGAAAAATTACAACAAACACGGCTTTGGCTTCAAGATAAAAAACTCCCGCTCTTGGTAATGGATTTGAGTGGAAAGTTTCGAGTACTAGCTGAGTGGCCTCGCTCAAACCCTGGTTACTACCAACTGCGACTTGAGTATCAAAATGAGATTGAGGAACAGACAATTGCGGTTTGGCCTCAGAAAATTAGTCGTGAAGCTTTTGCTCAGATGCTAGAGGATCTTGATTCTCGTCTGCCAACCTCAGTAGCGATAGGCTTACAGCGTACCGGGGCTTTAGCTGGTCTGAAATTACCACAACTAAGTGAAACTACTTTAGCTCAGGAACTACTTCGCTTACGTCGGGCTATTAATGGTGCAGGTAACAGACTAGGGCTGAGTGAGATTTTGAGCCAACTTGCTCGCAATCCTCATCAAATCCTCAAAACTAATGAAATTCGGGTTCGGCAAGATCAAGTCCGCAGACCTCCTCTTGGTGGGCTAGTTCAAGCTTTTTTTCGAGGGCATAACTTGGATGTGAGTGGAAGACCGATTCGCTTACCGGATGTCCGAGTTGAGCATACTGTTAATGTTTATGAAAACCAATTGGTTAGGTTATTTTTTGAGCTTGTCAATCAGAGACTTAGACGAATTCGGCAAGCTTTTGAAGCTGACCCTAAAGGTAAGCCTTTGGAAGAGATTAAGTTTCTGTTTTACCAATTAAAAAAGGCTCGTCAACAAGCAGCTTTTCTCGATGAGGTGAGTCAGCCTAAATATTTGCCCAATCAAATTACGATGGTTTTGTTAAACCGTCCACTTTACCATGCTGCTTTAGAAGGCTATCTAGAATTTATCAGAAGTCCTGCTGTACGTTTGGATGATTCAGACCTTGATGCACCTTTGGAGAATCTCTACAAACTTTACCAAATTTGGGGAACTTTGTGGATAATTGCAACGCTATTGGAAGTAGCTATAGACAAAGGATACAAAGTTGAAACCCAGTGTTTAGTTGCTAGAGATAAAACGGGAGTCTACGTCAGAATTTTACCCAATGGACAACCAGCATTAGTTTTAATTCACCCACAACACAAGACAAAAATTAAGTTAATTCCTGAACGAAGCTATGGCAAAGATGGAGAACTGCGAAGCGCCAGCGTTACATTGCGCCCTGATGTAGCAGTAGAGATCAAACTAGCTAATGGCTCTCAACAAGTTTATTTATTTGATCCCAAGTACAAACTTGAGAGTGAGCCACTGGAAAACACCAGCAACGAAGGAAAGCCTAAAACTGCTGATATTCAGAAGATGCACACTTACCATGACGCTATCCAAAACAGAGAAGGTAGGCAAGTAGTTAATTATGCTGCGATTATTTACCCTGGCTCCTATGTATCTCATTCCAACGCTGAAATTGAGGCTCTTCCAGCTTATCCTGGGGCTGAAAGTATCCTACAGGAGCATCTGCGTCGCGTTCTAAATAAAGCCCTTGAAGTTTCCTGACAATAAACCATCTGGATTTCTGATGTCGGACTTGACGAATCCGGTAAATGGCATTCATGGCTTTCTTTTACCATCACTGCGACTTAATATCCCCAGTGAAAGTTTGTCATGTTTGCCTTAATACACTAAGCATTTCTTCTCTCTGTGCCCTTTGTGCCTCTACGGTAGCCTGCGGCAAACCGCTTTGCGTCTACGTTAAAATAATTGACTTTGACAAAGAGTTTTAGCCTTAACCCAAGCGTATCCCCTCAGAACTCACGCCAATAATTAATGAAGGGGATAGATGACATTCGCTTGTGGCGAAGCACCCATCCCCGAATAGCTGCCCAGATCATGAACCTGGAATCTATAGTCCGGTATCTAATAATCACAGTATCGGCCGAGATATGTAGATTGTCACTGGGATAGATACTGATTTACGAAATACCTACGAAAAGATTGTTACACAATTACTCTTGTTCACCCTTAATTCCGCCTCCCATCGCCAACAGCGCCGTTCCATAAGCTGCTTCTGTGTACACTGACGCGACTACAGGAACCTGCAAATGACGCGCCCTAATCGCAGTCCAAGCTTCATTCGCCGCGCCACCGCCAGCAGTATAAACACGGCTCAATTTGTCTGCGCCCATTTGCTGTAATAATTCATACCCCCGTGCTTCTATGCGGGCAATGCTTTCTAACAACCCATGCAAAAATTCCACTGGATTATCTGGGCGTGGTGACAAACGTGGCTGTAAATTGGGATCATTAATCGGAAAGCGATCGCCTACCTTCAACAACGGATAATAATCTAACTCGCTGGCAATTGAGGCATCAATCTCCCGACTAAGGCTTTCTAACTCAGCGTTTGTGAAAAATTGCTTTAATACTGCACCTCCAGTATTAGAAGCACCACCAGTCAACCATAAATCACCCAACCGATGGCTGTAAATCCCATATCTGGCATCTTCTTGCCGGGTACGACTTAATAACTTTAGTACCAACGTTGAACCAAGGGAAGTCACGGCTTCACCAGGTAATTTTGCCCCACTGGCAAGAAAAGCGGCAATACTATCAGTTGTACCTGCACACACCAGACAATCACGGCGAAAACTGAATTTATCTGCAACTTCAGGACTCAATTCGGCAATTGGAGTACCAGGAGGTAAAACTTTGGGTAGCTGAATCGGTATTTGCAATTCTTCTAGCCATTCTGGGTATTTCAACTCTTCCACGTCATAACCCAGCTTTAAAGCATTATGGTAATCGCTAATACCCAACTGTCCATGTAGGAGAAACGCTAGCCAATCTGCTTGATGCAGGAAATATCTAGCTTCACTAAAAGAGGGTTGTTGCCTCATCCACAAAAGTTTGACCAGGCTGGAGGTGGCACTCAACACGGTATGATTGGCTGGTGCGATATTCTTCAAATCCTCTAGGACAGATGATCCCCGCGCATCGTTGTACAAAAGTGGTGCATCTGTTGGATTGCCAGCAGCATCGACCAGCAAGACGGTGGAGGAAGTACCATTAATTGCGATCGCTTTAATTTCTCGCCGCAATTGCTCAGGTATTTGTTCCACCAGCACAAACAAAGCCTCCTGCCAAATTGTGGGCGTAACGGCGGCTGGTGAGTCCTGGAAGGGATATCGCACCTCAACCTGGATGCTAGCTTCCTCATCAACCACCATACCGCGTGCGCCAGAGGTGCCAAAGTCGATACCCAAATAGAAATCCATAGTTTTATGAATTTTTTTATTAAAGAATTACTAAGGACTACTGACTAATACCTGCTTTTGTTGCATCTTGTAACAAGATATTCCCCAATCTTGGCAAAACAAGGAAAAGTAGTAAACGAACTGTTCAAAATCTATTCAGGTTAGGAGGTTTTCAGCCATGCCTATCTTAGATACTCTGTACATCGCTCAGATATCTTCCATCTCAGATACTCAAGTCTACATCGCTCTAGTTGTAGCCTTGATCCCCGGAGTTCTAGCTTGGCGATTAGCCACAGAACTTTACAAATAAGGCTCCGATGTGACACAGTTAAAAAGCTAATAATCCTGGCAGTACGGGGTGCAATTTCCAGAATTCATGGTCTAAAGCCATTAAGTATCTAGACTTGCACTTACGTAAGCCAGGTTATTTTTTAACTGGTGCAACACTTGTAGCTATTTCAAAAAAATGAAGTAATATGACAGCTAAATCAGCAGTAATTAGCGCCAGAGAGCTTTTACAGTGCTTCCCTTCACTCAGCGAGGTTATTTTTTAGCATCATGAACGCGATTCAACCCTCCAGACCACCGTTACAACCTATACAAAAACGCCGGGTTACTCCTCGACCAAAGCGGCATCTTCGTCAACGTTCTTACCAGGTGATGGCTTTGGAAAGCACAGCCAAAATAGCAGTTAATCTTGTGATTACAGCCGTTGCAGGATCTGCCTTAGCACAACTTCTGCCTTATCATTGGTCACAGCAAGAAAAGTTGCGCGAAATTAGTACTGAAGTCAAGCTGATGGAAGGACATGTCAACAGTTTGCAGGTGGAATTTAGCCGTAACTTCGATCCTCAGCAAACCAAAAGTATTATGCAACAACAAGGATACCGATTTGATCCTAATCAGCGTCGGGTCGTGTTGATGAATCCCGATCGCCGAGAAGATGAACAAACAGAGTCATCACCCTAAGACAAATAGCGAATTTGGGATTATTTAAGTTTCTTGTGATTCAGGCTACGTATAAGCCGGGTGTTAAATTTATATTATTGCTAATAAATAATGGTTAATAGCTAATTTTTGAATAGCTATGTAGCTATCATCTATTAGTCATGAGCGATACAGCGTCACTATACTCTCATTCAAAGTTTAATAATTTATTTTGAATTTTGAATCCCCCAGAAGAACTAATCTACCAATTAAGACGCTGATTCAGATAGCAGCTCGTTTAGCCAATTTTCGAGTTGTAAACGCAAGCGACAACCAGTAATATCCTTACTGTTGTCGAGAGAAGGCAGTTGAGTGAGGGCGCGACGATAATCAGCGATCGCACAATTCCAGTCGCCCCAAAGATGGTAAGTTCTGCCGCGTTCAGCCCAGATATTACCTTCTAGTTGACCAAAAAGCAGTGCTACCTCAAAATTCTCAATTGCCTCTTCATATTGCCCCAAATCACGCCAGGTAATGCCTCGGTTTATCCACGCCCGGACATGGCGAGGATTGAAATCAATCGCTTGATCGTAATCGGCAAGTGCTGCTGCTAATTCTCCACAAGCTGCGTAGTAATTTGCCCGATTATTATAAGCACTAGCCAGATAAGGATTAAGTTTGAGGGCGGTATTATAGTCGTCAAGCGCTTTTTGCGTTTCACCACTTTGGAAATAAATTAGCCCGCGATTGTTGTAATCAATGGCATTATGGGGATGGCGAGAAATTAGTTGGCTTAAAAGTGCGATCGCTTCAGTATAATTTCCTTGTTGAGCCGACCTTAAAGCACAAGAGCGTAAATAGCGATCACCAAAAGTAGATTCGCTGCGATCGCTTGTCCTCTCCTCTTGTACTTTATCTGTATTATTTAGCGCGTTATTATATTGCTTGCTTTGCTGCTCACCGTCAGCTAAAAATGAGTGAATATTCATCTTTCCCTGCCTTAAATACCTGCTTTTTGAATCAAATTCTAATTTTTTGCAGCTAGTAGTTTTACTACTATGTGTATATTTTTAAGGTATTTATAGTTACTTTAAAGCTATCTCAAGACTGAATTTAAACTACTCACACCTGTAGAAATCTACGCCCTAAATAAACGATTGCTCCTCAAACCTAATCATGGATACTCGATCCCCAAGGTGAATTCCAGAAATAGCAGATGTCAATCTCAAAGACTAGTCAAGTAGTAACAGCGACAAATTGGTAGAATGCCAACAAGCCGTTCATTAAACAGGGGATGAAGAAGCAGGGGAAGCAGGGGAAGCAGGTGAGCAGAGGGGACAAGGTGACAAGGTGACAAAAGTTTAGAGCTTCCAACAAGTCTTTCCCCTTGTCCCCAATTCTCCTTGTCCTCAAGTCCTCTTTCCCATGCCCAATGCCCAATGTCCAAATCCAATTTTTAAATTTTGAGAAATTTTCCGATGACAACCGCAATTTCCTATCCTAATGCCCCAGATTTAGCAACCGATGATTACATTGTTATCGGCTTGGCAACCTGCTTCGTCAAAGAAGATGGAGAAGTTTATCAAATCGAAGTTATAGAACCAATTCCCTCTGCGGCTTTAGAAGCGCTCTTAAAGGGCATCCCTACCTCCTATAAGCTGGCTCATGCCACAACTTTAGGAGCTGTGCTGGATGGCGATTCACAAGTATTGCCAGATGGCTTTCCAGAGACGGCTCAGTTTGGAGAAGAATTTGTGCCGAGGGCATTTGCAGCAGCTCGTACCTACAAGCGTCGTGAATCTGCAAAATCTTTAATTCCCTTAGGTACAAACTACACTGAATTTAAGTATTCTACTGAGCGCAAACGGGTGTTAAATGCCGCTAGAGTTGTCACCAAAGAAGATAACGTTAAACAGCATTCTCACACTCACAAAGTGCTTTAAGTAATTATGCTAAAACTTTACGGTGGCGCTCGTAGTCGAGCCTCAATTGTTCACTGGTTTTTAGAAGAATTAGGAATTTCCTACGAATTTGTCAGGCTTGATATGCAGGCAGGTGAACACCTCAAGCCTGAATATTTGGCAATTAACCCGGTTGGTAAAGTTCCAGCAATTGTTGATGGAGATTTTAAACTTTGGGAATCTGGGGCAATTTTGCTGTATCTTGCCGATAAGTATAGTAAAACTCCACTTTCACTCCAAGAACGTGCTGTATTTTACCAATGGGTTTTATTTGCCAATGCTACCCTTGGCCCAGGGATTTTTGGAGAAGAGAATCGGGAACGGGAAATGCCCCGCTTGTTGACTCCGTTAAATGAAATTTTCAGTAAGCAACCTTTTTTACTTGGCAATGAGTTCACTGTTGCTGATGTGGCAGTAGGGTCTATTTTGAATTACATTCCCATGATACTGAAGCTAGACCTCAGCCCTTATCCAGCAGTTTTGAACTATATGAAGCAATTATCTGAGCGTCCGGCATTTCAAAGAAGTATTGGCGGACGGACTTAAAATAATTCGTAATTCGTAATTCGTAATTAAATTTTTAACTACGAATTACGAATCTTTTAACGGTAATTTGTAAATTGCAAAGCAACTGGGTAGTCTTCTTGTTTTAGACGCTGCATGACAACTTGCAAGTCATCTTTAGATTTGGCAGAAACCCGCACGGCATCACCTTGAATTGAAGCTTGTACCTTTTTGAATTCGTCCCGAATCAATTTGGAAATTTGTTTGGCAATTTCCTGACTGATGCCTTTTTTGAGTTTGATTTCTTGACGCACGCGATTACCACTGGCTGATTCAACTTTGCCAAAATCAAAGATTTTCTGGGATAGGTTACGCTTGGCGGCTTTTTCTCGCAGAATGGTGTGTACAGAATCTAAGGTAAACTCGCTGTCAGTACTAACGTTAATGCTTTCTTCAACTAACTCGACAGTAGTTTCAGTATCTTTGAGGTCGTAACGACCTTTGATGTCTCGGATAACTTGATCGACAGCGTTAACCAACTCTTGTCGGTCAAAGTCGCTCACAATGTCAAAAGAAAAAGTAGAAGCCATAAAACATTTTGGATTTTAGATTTTGGACTTCGACTTCGCTCAGTCGAACGATTTTGGATTGGGAAAAGTTTTCCCCACTCCCTACTCTCCATGCCCCAATTAACTAGTAGCTTGGATGATGCTCAATAAGATGAGAGTGGCACAGCTAAGGATGCCAATGCCAAACATCAGCGATCGCAAAAGGGGTATATTCAAAATATAAAAAATTGAGTATAGCAAACGGGCTACCACAAAGGCGATCGCAGCTATTTGGGCTGTAAAAGAATTTACACCAGTTACATAAGCCATCAATGCTGCTGCGGCAAACACCATAAACGCTTCAAAGGTGTTCTGATGTGCCCAAGTAGCTCGTTGTGCATAAGGTGGCAATTTATCAAACATAGCGCGAGGAGTAGAAAAACTTTCATACCCAATACGCACACGGGCATAAGCTACTAGCAAAAATGGCACGTAAATTAGAACGACAGCAGCAGCGATCGAGTACAAAAAAATTATCATTACTTATTAGTCATTGGTTATTAGTCATCAGTGAGCCAGCGCGGTCTTGGGGGTTTCCCCCATGAGTGACTGGCGAACCCGTAAGGGCCATCAGTCATCAGTCATTAGTCAAATACAAATGACAAAGGACAAATGACAAATGACTAATCAAAGTAAAAAAGCGTCACCACTTTTCTTTGTTCTTCTGCATCCTGACAAGTTTGTAACAGGGTGCGACTGTCGTGAAACGCAAAGCAGATTAGTTGCTGGCAACGGGAGACAATCTCTTTGTTGCACAAGTAACTAGCTTCAGCAAGAGACAGATTATCATTACTGGGATTTTCGACTAGATGCATTACCTGTTCTAGTTGCTGGCGCGATTCCAAAGGCTGGCGTTCCAGGCTTTGGGGTAGAATCACTGTCAACAAATTTGCATCCGCCCGTGTTGCTCCCTTAATGGCAGCTGAATTTGTACCTGTAGCACCAGAAGTAATGATTCGATTACCCGATAAAACTAGGGCGTATGTCATCATTTCAATAAGATTCTGATGCGTAATCGGGACATGACGAGAACCCAGCAAGGCGATTCTTTTAGAACCCGTTTGCTGGATTGTCGCTAGTTCTTGCGCTAATGTATCTAGGTTAATAAGGTCTGTTGATTGGCTCAAAGATGGAGATAATCACATTAAACGACCCAGATATTCTACCAAACAGCGTGTAGATACGAGGAAAACTTGAATTAAACATTGTTACTAATTTTCAATTGTTTGGTTCAGTAACTCTCTTACTTGGTTACACCAGGCTAGCCAATGTGTTTCGTAACTAATGCCATTTAGGAGAGTCAAATACTGAAATTTGCCTGATTCTGGCAGTTCTTGCGGATTCTGAAAGTAAAGCTGTTCTAATTGCTTGTACGTAGACAATTTTTTTAGATGGGCTTCTTGGTGATGTTCTAACTCTGCCAAGATAGTTTGCTTATGAACAATATGACCAGCAAAAATTTTTACCAGTAAATCATCTTTAATCGGTGTGGGTTCACAAGGTTGAGCAATCCACTCTTTGAGGTGCTGTTCTCCTAAGTCTGTAACGCTGTAGAGTCTTTTATCTGGTCGTCCTGCTTGAAGAATCGACTCGGAACTAATCAATCCTTGATCTTCTAGCTTCGCCAACTCTCGATAAATCTGCTGGTGACTTGCTGACCAGAAAAAGCCTACAGAGCCATCGAATCGCTTTGCCAAATCATACCCACTACAGGGTGCATCAACCAGAGCAGCTAATATTGCGTGCGCTAATGCCATATTTTTTAATTTACCACTTGACTTATGCAACTAATTGCATAACAATATTTATATGCAATTAGTTGCATATTAACTTAAACAACAAGGAGTGAGAGATGCCTCAAGTAATACCGGGACGATTTACAGCCGAGATTGATGAACCCTTTGTTGTGTTTCTGATTGGGATGCGAATTAATAAATTATTCGCTTTTTCCAAATGGATTCCCACAGCCAGGGCAATGTCGCCCATGCTACAAAGCCTTAATCAGAATCCTGAAAAAGGGTTTTTAGGGGGAGAAACTTTTGTTTACTGGCGAGGGGTAGGACTGATTCAGTATTGGCGCTCGTTCGAGGATTTGGAGCGTTTTGCCAGAAATCCAGCCGATGCACATTTAAAAGCTTGGCAAAGGTTTAATCAAGCCATTGGTGCTGATGGCAGTGTCGGCATTTGGCACGAAACTTATTTAATAGAACCGGGAAGATATGAGGCAGTTTATGGAAATATGCCTGTCTTTGGATTAGCTGCTGCAACTAAGCACGTCCCAGCTATGGGGCGCAAAGAAACAGCTCGCCGTCGCCTGGGAGGTGACGGTGAGCCGGCTGTACCCTCACCAGCAATACAGCCTTCTAACTGATAACTGAGCAATGAATCTAAGACAATGCCGTTGCCGGAGTTAAACCTAATTTGGATAACAAGCGGTCAATGTCAAAATGCTCGGACATCAACTTACGAATATACTGAACCTTTATCGGCTCGTGGACACGGACTTGACCAAAAGTGCGGTCAACAATTTCTACAGTAGTTAGGGTATCTAAGTCAACAGACAAAATGGGGATTTCTAGGTCTTCAGCGCGACTGAGAATGAACGGTGGGGGTGGTAGTTGCCCGGTGAGAATTAAACATTGGGTAGAAGTTTCCAAAGCCGCTTGCTGAATTTCCACGCGATCGCCTCCTGTTACCACTGCCATATTCCGACGTTTGCGGAAATATTTCACAGCAGAGTTGACATTCATCGCTCCAATTGCTAAACTTTCAACCAACAAATCCATGCGATCGTTACGACAGAGAACATCAGCCTTTAACTGTTTGACCAGTTCGCCAACACTGACACTGCGGAGCAAATCGCTATTAGGTAGCATTGCTAACACTGGAATCCCCTGCTGTTCCAAAAACGGGCGCAAGAGAGTATCAACTGCTTCTAGTTGGGTGACAGGGATATCATTGATCACAACTCCAATCAAGCGATCGCCCACACGCCCTTTAGCAGCCAATAGCGACTCAACCGAAAGCAGCGACTTATAGCGGGCTACTAACAGCACGCCAGCATCCAATACTTCAGCAATTTGCAGCAAAGACAAGTCAAACAAATTGCCTTCGGACAAATCACCAGGCCCCTCCAGTAACACCAAATCTCCTTGAGATTTATGCAAATATTGCTGTATTAAGGACTGCTGATAATCGGTTTTGTCTTCCCCTCGCAAGCGTTTTTGCACATTTAGTTCATCCAAAGCCAGCATTGTAGGTGCAACACGGTTTTCCGGCAAATTGAGGCTAAGAGCGATGAATTGGACATCTTCCTCAATCACGGTTCCACTGGACGAATTCAAACATGTACCAAGCGGTTTACCGTAGGTAATATCCAGTCCTTTTTGCTGTAGCTGATGAGACAAACCCAGAACAGTTGCAGATTTACCGCTATAAGTCTCGGTTGATCCAATCAGCAAATATTTAGGGGATTTTGGCACACATGCACTCCTAATTTCAAAAGTCAGAAGAACCCAGCTAGGTGTTTTCTAATTCTAGTTCCTTCTGGCAAAAGCCTCAGCTCTCACAAATTAAGGTTTCCCAGAATTACCTTCTGATTGAACAAGCAGGGGCGCGGGGGAGGTTTTTGAGGAAAGAGGGTTCTTGTTCAGTAATTCTTCTCTCAAGAACAGCTTTTCTTTTTTAATTGTCTGGCTCAACCAAGAAATTCCTTAACCCAACGGTATTGCACCTTATCTCCCTCTCCCGTTGCCCTATAATCATCAATTTGGGTCAAATAAATAGCTGGCAAAAAAAGCTGCGATCGCAGTAGATGATTTCCCCAATTCTTCTTTTACGGCAATCTAGCCAATAAACCGTAGTATTGTAGCTGAGTATGAACATCTCACATTTAGCTAAAAAAAGTAAGTTGCAGTAACGAAAATTGCCCATAACTCAGGTAAAAAGCTTCTCTTCGGCAAGATCAAGTTTTGAAAAACTGTAGTGTTTAGTGAGGAAAACCTCAATGATTATCGATCCCTCCCAGAACGACCCACGGAATACTTATCAATTACTTGTAGGTTCAGTGGTTCCCCGACCGATCGCTTGGGTGTCAACGATCGCTAGCGATGGTACGCCCAATGTTGCACCTTTCAGTTTTTTTATGGGCGTGACAGCTAACCCACCGACTCTAGCCATCTCCACAGGTCTCAAACGTGGTGTTAAAAAAGATACTTTATTTAATGTAGAGCAGTCGGGTGAACTAGTGGTCAACATAGTTGTTGAAGAATTGGGAGAACAGATGAACACCACTAGTGGTGACTTTCCACCAGATGTAGACGAATTTCAAGTAGCAGGACTAACTCCTGCTCCCTCAAAGCGGGTGCGTCCGCCACGAGTTGCTGAATCACCGATTAATATTGAGTGTGTGCTGAAGCAGGTAGTTTACGTAGGAAATGAAGGTAGCCAATCGGCATTAATTATTGCTGAGGCGGTGCTGTGGCATATTCGGGACGATTTACTTACACCACAAAACACAATTGATGTCGCAAAGTTGCACGCGATTGGTCGCCTGTCGGGTAACTGGTATACCCGCACCCAGGATTTGTATGAAATTACTCGCCCGGCTTAAAGTATTAGTTGATGCAAAAGCTAATACCAATTCGCAATGGGCAACTCTTGGAGACGCTAAAAGCGAACGCCCCGCTTCGCTGTTTTCATACCCGCAGGGCTGTACGCAATTAAAAAACTTAGATACAGCAATGCTTTCAAGGTTCACATCTGTATCAGATTTTTCGTGAAATGGTATAAGTTGTAGAAATTGAAAATTTCTGGAAAAGTATCCTGCTGGGGAGAGAGATTTTAATAGGCTAATTTGAGTGATAGCGATTTGATCGGTGTTATATCATGTCCGCCTAATTAGTTATAATTCCCGCATATATACAAAAAATAGGAAAACTTCTTTCCCCCTGCTCCCCTGCGATTTTAATGATAAGTCTTTCACCGAACACGATATTAATCTCATTAGTATCGACCCGACTAAATCAGATGCGATCGCCTCCGACACACTAGAAGCGAAAGCAGGTGAAAAGCATTCATAATTTTCATCAAAAGCCCAACACCTGCATTGATTTTTCAAGTACTTCTTTGGGGCGAAATGGTTTAGTTAGATATAAATCTGCACCAACTTCTATTCCTTTTTGTTTATCAAATTCCTGTCCCTTCGCTGTCAAGATCACGATATAAATATCAGTCAATTGTAGTTCGTGTTTAACAATATGACAGACTTGCAGACCATTCATTTTAGGCATCATCACATCGAGAAAAACCAAGTTTGGTTTTTCAGTTTTAATAGTTTCGAGAGCTTCTTCTCCATTTCGAGCCGTTAGAAGTTCAACACCCTCGTCTTCTAATGCTTCTAAGGCTTGTTCCATCAAAATTAAGATATTAGGTTCATCGTCAACAATTAGAATTTTCTGGTTCATAGGGATTGGGAATTGGGGATTAGGGATTGGGGATTGCAGATTGGGGATTGGGGATTAGAGATTGCGGATTAGAAGAATTCCTTCCCAGTTCCTAGTCCCCAACCCCCAGCCTCAACGATTACTGTTCAGACAGCATAATAAAAAATACATTTTCTAACTCTTTCTCAAAGCGTAGGGTTTTCACCAAATCGGCTTCTTGAGAGAAGATAGAATCAATGATGATCATGTCAGGTTTAGCTGACAAGGCTTTATAAATGCATTCTTGCGGATTGGAGGCTTCAATCACACTGTATCCCTGAGTTTGCAGTACATCTGATAAGGTTTTTAAAGCTGATGCATTTTTATCTACAACCAATACTTTTTTATTAGAAGTACCCTGGTAAAGCAGTGAGCCAATTTCGTTGAGGAGTTTTTCTGTGTCAATGGGCTTAGTGAGATAGCGATCAATACCAATATGGTAGCCTCGTTCTTTGTTTTCAATAATCGACAGAATGATGATTGGAATGTCTGCGGTCTGAGGATCATTTTTGAGGACGGCTGCTACATCGAAGCCGTTGATTTGGGGCATCATTACGTCCAAAAGAATCAAATCGGGACGGGCTATTTTGATTTGATGAATTGCATCCATACCGTCCTTTCCTTCACGAACATTGTAGCCTTCGTTTTCCAATTGTTGACGCAGCAGTTCCCGAATATTAGCGTCATCATCTACAACCAAAATGGTTTTACGGTTTTGGTTTAGCACAAGGTTTTTGGTGATGACGTGTTCTTTAAGTTGTTTGACTAGTGTATCCAAATTCAGATTAGCAGTGGTTTTTTGATCGCTGGCGTAGGTGGGAATGATAAATGAAAATACGCTGCCGTTACCTGGTTCACTCTCAACCCAGATTCTACCGCCGTGATGATCGACGATTTGTTTACAGATAGGCAATCCTAACCCTGTGCCTTTGGGTTTGTCGGTGAGGGTGTCGCCAACTTGGCGGAATTTCTCAAACACTTTCGGCTGATCTTCAGGTGCAATCCCAATGCCTGTGTCGATAACGCTGATGCAAACACCGTCGTTTTCTTGTTTGACGCGACAGGTGACACAACCAGATTCGGTAAACTTAACGGCATTGGAAATTAAGTTGATTAAAACTTGCAGCAAACGATTGCGATCGCCTATTATCTGAGGCAGTTCAGGTTCAATCTCGCTCACAAATTGCAAACCATTGGTTTCAAATAATCCGGCGGTCGAATTGGTTGCCCAATCCAATAATTCGCTAGGATCAATCGGCTGCATCTGCCATTCCACCTTACCTGCTTCCATCTTGGCGATGTCCAAGACATCATTAATCAAAGATGTGAGCCGTTCTGCTTCCGATACAATAATGTTGAGATTGTCAGCCACCCGCTTAATTGTTTTTTGAAGCTTGCGGTCTTCGCTAGAAATCATTGGGAACACATCGGTTTGCAACTTTTCTTGAATAATCGACGCAAAACCGAGGACAGAAGTCAATGGCGTCCGCAGCTCATGAGAAACTGTTGAGATGAAGTCGGTCTTCATCTGGTCGATTTCCTTTTCTGCCGTCACATCTCGAATTAGCAGCGCCGAACCAAAGCAGGCGGCGGGTTCTGAATCTGTCGTCTTTTTGAAAATGGCAGTTGCCACTGCCTGACCAATGCGTTCTTTGGTCAGTGCAACTTCGGCAGAGAACACCTCTTTGGGATAGGACTGAGTTCGTGCAATTAGGTCTGCTAAACCAGATATCGGCAATTCTCGGTAGTGACCGTTGAGGGCGGTAGCTGTTAATCCATGCATAGCTAAAAAAGCAGGATTGAAGTGGGTGATTTTTCCTGCGGTGTCTGCCACTAACAAACCATCTGCTAAGTTATCCAAAATGGCATTTAATCCCTGCGCTTCTGCTAAGGTATTTTGCAGGGCAGCTGTCCGCTCGACAACTCTGGCTTCCAGTTCTTGATTTAGTTGCCGCAGAGCGATTTCTGCTTGTTTGCGAGCAGTAATATCGGTATTGATTTCTAGCATAGCGCAGGGTTGACCGGATAAATCTCGTTGCAAAGTCCAACGGCTCTGAACGGTGATCGGTCTGCCATCGCGCGTCATGTGTTCCAGTTCTCCCTCCCAAGTGCCCTCCCGTAGAAACTCTGATAGAATTTCTTCTAAAGGTTTTGGAAAGGTTGATTTTATAAATGCGTGAATGTATTGGTCTTTCACTTCCTCACGCGTCCAACCGTAGAGTCTTTCGGCACCCTGATTCCAGTGAGAGATTTTGTCGCTCATGTCGCGGACGATAATGGCATCGCTGGAATGATTCAACATATCGAATAAACGTTGATTTTCAGCTTCTGCCTGTTTGCGATCGTGAATATCAGTACAGGTGCCAATCCATTCCCGAATACTGCCGTCTTCTTCCAAGACGGGGGCACCACAGACAGAGAAGTAGCGGTATGTACCATCCTTACCATGCAGTCGATATTCGGTTTGGTAGATACTTCGGTTTGCCACAGCAGCATTCCAAACTTCTATGGAGTTGGCACGGTCATCGGGGTGAATTGGATCGATCCAGCCCCAACCCTCAACTTCAGTTTCACTCTGCCCCGTATAGTCCCTCCAGGTGAGCATTTCACTACTTATTCCTAGCCCTTCCGGGGTAGCTCCCCAGACAATCTGTGAAGTCGCAGTTACTAACGAGCGATATCGTTCTTTTAGACGCTGATTTTCTGCTTCTGCCAGCTTGCGCTCGTTAATATCGGTGCAGGTGCCAATCCACTCCCGGACGCTGCCATCTTCTTCTATAACGGGCGCACCCCACACCCAAAAGTAGCGATAGTTGCCATCCTTGCCACGAATTCGGTATTCAATTTGATACATACTCAGGTTTGCCACAGCAGCACTCCAGACTTCTCCGGTGTAGGCGCGATCGTCGGGATGAACGGCATCAATCCAGCCCCCATTTTCCGCTTCAGCTAGACTTTGACCTGTATAGGCTATCCAGCTTGCCAGTTCAAAACAAATTCCTTGTGGTGTGCTTACCCAGACAATTTGTGTATTAGTAGTTACTAAAGAACGGTATCGGGCTTCACTCTGTTTCAGAATTTGTTCAGTATGTTGGCGTTCCTGCTGAATGCGTCGAAGATCGCTGATATCCTCCACACTAGACCAGATCAGTTGCTCTCCATCTTTCTCAATCATCAGTCCAGAGATCCTGACCGGAACCAGATGCCCGTCTTTGTGGATTAACTCTTTCTCATAGGGGCCGTAGCGACCAGTTTGTTCTAGGTTCTTTAGCGTAGCTTGGTCAGTAGCTGCATAGTTTTCTGGAGTAATTTGCCAGTAGTTGAGATTCAGAGTTTCTAGAACAGTGCGCCCCAAAATGGCAGCATAGGCGGGGTTGATATTAATTAGTGTCCCATCTGTTCGGCATAGTACTAGCCCAACAGGACATAGTTCAAATAGCTGACTATTGTATTCATCAAGTTGATTAAACATGGTTGAAATTTCTTTTAATGGCGTATTTGGGTAGGGTTAGAACAACAGAACCAAGACAACAAAGTGGCGTAAAGCCTTAATGAAATTGGATGGCGTTGGAACATCTGATAAATTTGATCGGGTGATGCACTTTCCACATTTTGATTGTGCTGTGAGAGTCGCTGGATCAATTGAGTATGGCGAATCAACAAATCCGTCGGTTTGAGCATTGGAGTTGTTGATGGAATGAAGCCATCAGTATTGGGAGTATGGGATAATTCTGTTGTGTAAGTTTGCGAGACAGAGGCGCTATTCTGTTCTTCAGTAGCATCCACCAATGCACAATTTAACGGAATCTGAATCCAGAATTCTGTTCCTTCACCCAGTTGAGAACGACATTTGAGCATTCCCCCATGTTTGTCTACAATAATTTGGTAGCTGATTGCCATACCTAACCCGGTTCCCTTACCAATATCTTTTGTGGTGAAGAAAGGATCGTAAATGCGGCGAATTACCTCCTCCTTCATGCCTGGGCCGTTGTCAGCGATACGAATCACAACCCACTGTTGGTCAAGAACTTGGGTACGAATAGTTATTTGGGGATTGGGGGTTAGGGATTGGGAGCTACTTCTGAATCCGGAATTTTCCATATTTTCTTCTAAAGCATCGATGGCATTTGCCAGGATGTTCATAAATACCTGATTCAACTGTCCGGGGTAACATTCAATTAGAGGAAGTTTTGCATAGTCTTTAACGATTTCAATTGCCGGACGATGAACATCTGCTTTCAGGCGATGATGAAGAATCATTAAGGTTCCATCGATGCCATCGTGGATGTTCACGGCTTTCATGTCGGCTTCGTCATGGCGAGAGAAATTTTTCAGAGATTGGACAATTTCTACAATGCGACTTGTGCCCAGTTTCATCGAATCTAACAGTTTGGGAAGATCCTGCATGATAAATTCTAGGTCTATGTTGTCTAACTCTGATTCCAGTTCTGGAGGAGCAACAGGTAGGAACTTTTGATACTTTTCCAACAGGTGCAATAAGTCTTGGGCGTATTCGGCAACATACCTTAAATTGCCGTAAATAAAGTTAACCGGGTTGTTGATTTCGTGGGCAACTCCGGCAATGAGTTGTCCGAGACTGGACATTTTTTCGCTTTGGATCAACTGAGTTTGGGCCAATTGCAACTCATGAAGAGCTTGCTGAAGCTTCTGTGTTTGGGCTTTTGCCTGGAGGGCTGCTTTGGTGCTTTGCTCGTAAAGCAAAGCTTTGTCAATAGCGATCGCACTTTGAGAGGCAAAGATACTCACAAGTTTCAGGTGTTCAGCCATGTATGAGTCTGTTTTGGGCGTTCCAATGGCGATCGCTCCCAGTACCCGCTCCTTGGCTCGCAACGGTACACAAATCATTGCACTAACGTTTTTTTGCCCCTCTAACCGAGGATCGGCTTGCACATCATTGACCAGTTCTGCGCGGTTGGATTGTACAATGTCGCCAATAATTCCCTTACCCGGTTCCGGTTGACTGTGGTCAAAAAACATTCCAAATTCGGCAATGATTTCAAACTCAGTTGCATCTGGACTCAAAAGCAGAATCATCCCCGCAGATGATTCAATTAATTGACTCAATTCTTGAAGCACAAGTTGGGCAATTTGTCGCGTATCTAAACTTGTTGTCAGTTGAGTCGAGATATCCTCAAACAAATCAATTTCTTGGTATCGCTCTAGCAATTCTTTGGCGAGTACTTTCTTCTCAGCTTCCTGCTTTGCCAAAAAGGAGAGCAAAGTCGCAAGTAGAGTTGCCTGTTCTCCCCCAACAACCCAACCGATGATTTCTCCTGACACCTCGATTGGATATCGGTTTTTTGCAGTTTGCTCCCCAATGCTAATCAGTTTCGTGCCGTCTACTAGTTCAATATCAATCGCAATGTTAAACTGGTAAATTAAGTTATGAAGTAGAGATGGCAACTCTTTTTTGTTGAGCATCTTTCTGAGGTTAACTGCGGACATGAAACACCTCATAAGTAGCAACTTGTAAATTGGCTGTATTCAAGTCAACCAGGTTATTAATTTTATCTGCTACCTCTGGGGCTAAGTTTCCAAAGACAGGCATGTTCTTAGTTTTTACCAGTTGCGATCGTGCGGCCTCTCCTATAGAAAAGCAGCCTAAACTGTATTGCAACCCTCTGCCTTCTGCCTCCTGCCTCCTGCTCACTTCACCGTAGCTATCCATACCCCTTCCCTGCGGGACGCTCCGCGAACGGATAAGGAAGCTACGCCTAGCATCTCTAAAAAAGAGAGAAATTGTCATAAAAATCTAGGGATATAATAATTTACTAATTAAGACTAGGTTTCCCAGAAAGATGGGCGACATAACAACAAAGTTGAGCATTAGCAAATATATTTAAATTACGTAATAGAGGCGTTCTTGCGTCTATAGAAATCGCTTGCTTTTTGATGAGTTACAGACAAACTATAAATAAAGCCTTCACAATTCTATAAAGGCATAGATTAAAAGCTATAGTCAATTGGTGTCTGTTGTTGCGATTACTCGTAAATTGGGAATCAGCTTTTCTGAGGTTGGAATAGTTTTCTGTCTGGCAAAAAATAAATAGTTTACGAAAAAAGGCTGCGATACCTTCGGTAAGCTTCTCTACGAGACGCTCCGCGAACGCTAACGCAGCCTTTTTTGCTAATTTTAAAAAGTATGGCTCTCCAAGAGGAGTTAGGTAAGCGCTAGCTTCTGTTAGATCCGAGAGTAACGAAAACGAAGTCTAAGTAACCGAAGCCAGCGTAACCACATTTGTGCAGGTTGTTCAAAGAACGTGAAAATATCACCGAAACCCAAATTAGTTTTGTGATGATGCAACCAGTGTCTTTCAGGAGTAGTAATAAATAGAATTTGGCATAAAATATTGACAGGCTTTGAAGTTTGCCAACCTAGTACACTTATGTGTCTCCACCATACATGAAACTGACCAAGCAGTAATCCAGAGATAACGCCGATGGGAGAGAAAGGCCACAAGACTACTGCTATAAGTACATAAGGCAAAGCTCCCAAGATACCATCTAAAAGAACTTGGGGATTAAAAGTCAAAATAGCGTAGTGGCGAAAGTCCTTCTTCCAGGAGTGGTGCGTTTTTAAATGTAGGCTACCAAAAACGTGCTCGGGTACGTGGTAAAAAAATGTAGATAAAAAATCGCCAAAAAACAGTAATAACCAAGCAACAACGATAGCCTCAAGCATTTGTACTCCTCAAGTAAGTTAAGAAACTCCACAGAAAATATGCAAATTTGATGCTGTAAACGTAGACACCTGATTTTCTATGATGCTTGCATCATCTATGCATTTCATGGGTCTACACTCCAGTTAATTTGACTCAGAGTATATGTAATTGGGTAAGTTGCAGTTTCTACGAATCTATAATCCTTAATGCAGTAAACAGCAACTTGTAAGAACCTCCAATTTGGCTTTTAACTCTGGATTAATGGCAATAATACATCTAAATTCCGATAGGAATACTGTATTTTACCATAGTTACTACATAATCTTCTTACTAAGACATACAGCGTAAGCAAAGGTTAAGTTAAAATTAGTACAAATTTAGGTTAAGGCGTTCTTCAGTATTATTAATACTAAGCTGATTGCAATTTAAGCTTTAATTAAAAATTTAATTAGAACAATAGAAATAGGCATTCTGCCAAGGTAGTCTGGGTTATCAAAGTGAGGAAAGCTGCTTGACAATTAAATTAAGAAGTGGCAAAATTTGGAGTATCTAGAATTAACTATATGTCATATATAGTAAGCTATCAATCAGCATCATCCTATCTTCAAATTTCTGGATGATTTGCTCTTCCAGCAAGAACTGTCTCCTGCGGTCTACCTCCTTCAATTAGAACTTGTCCTCTTGAAAAGGTATCTCGGCATACCCCAAATTTAGGTTACTTTCCAATTAGGAAGGTAAAATTAGAGTTTGAAGGTATGATTACAGGATTTATCTGTTTCAGCATGAACAAAAAATGGGCCGTCAAACGAATCACTATAAACCTGGCATCAAATGAAGCCAAGAACCTTGAAAAGTATTGTGAACAAACAGGCAGACCAGCAACGGATGTGATTCGAGAACTGATTCGAGCTTTGCCACTGATAAAATAAAAGTAGATTTGCGAACCATTTAACCTTAGTTTATTCTCAAGATATTAAGTATTAGAATCTGGTTGAACTACTCAGACTTGCCTACGGCTGTTCGGCTTTACCGTTCCCGAAGGGTAGTTTGATGGCCCTTCTGGACTGAGGCTTTTCAAACTTGGCATGAAAAGTCAGATCAAGGCAACGCTTGAATGAGTTCCCGAATTACATCTATTGCTGGTCTACCTGTCTGTTTACAATACTTTTCAAGGTTCTGGGCTTCATCTGATGTCAAGTTTAAGGTAATTCGCTTAAGCGCCCTTTTTCTACTGGAGGTTGCCAAACGGGGAAATTTAAGTGCAGCAGTTTTATTCATTGATTGATAGGCTAGATATATAGGAAGTTTCTTTATCAAGCTTGCCAATTTAGAAACGTCTTTACCAGTGAAGATCAGGATTTTGAGATTGAACTTAAGCTTTACGCCTCAAGTATATTACTTAAAACTCAAAGTATTAAATTACTAATACCACACGTAATGAATCTACCATTACCAAGTACAAGATCCTTTTAGCTCAAGAGATGATGTCAGCAATGTCCTACAAGCCAGATTGTCTGTTGAGCAAGCGGTGTTGAATTACCGAGACAAGTGGATCGCCAAAAGTGGCTTTATTAGTGAATATTTTGGTAATATACCTGTTTTAATTCTTCTGCAACATAAAATTATTCGTTTGTTATAGTTATCACCTCATATCTATAGCAACCTAGTAAATAATTCCTTTTAATCAAAGGTGATTACACCAACAGTGAGTTAATACATGACTTTACAGAATTCGAGACGCAAGCGTGGCGTTGCACTTACTAACAAGGGGTTACAGAAAATTAAGGAAGCAAGGCATCAGTCAGAAGCAAAGGAAAATTTTGGAAACAGGTATACTCTTGAAGAAATAAGTGCGCGTTCTGGGTTATATTCAGCTACTATCTCGAAAGTATTGAATCGGGAAGGAGGAGTTGATAAACAGACTATTGAGAAGCTTTTTTCAGCTTTTAAGTTAAAAATAGATAAAGGTGACTATTCAAGCTCAAATACTCATCTAGATTTGGGAGAAGCTATCTTTAACTCAGTTTTTTATGGACGTATAGAAGAACTTAATACGCTAGAGCAATGGATTCTTAATGAACACTGTCAATTAGTCGCATTATTGGGAATAGGAGGGATTGGGAAAACAACCCTTTCTGTAAAATTTGCTCAACAGATTCAGGAAAACTTTGAGTATGTAATCTGGCGATCGCTACGAGAAGCTCCACCTGCTAAAATTATTCTAAGTAACTTAATCCAATTTCTATCTGACGAACAAGAAACAGAAGGTAATTTACCAGAAAGTTTTAGTGAGAGGGTATCGCGGCTACTCTATTATTTACAAAATCATCGCTGTTTGGTAATACTTGATAATGCAGAGTCAATTCTCCGCAGTGGTAGCCGCGCTGGACTTTATCGAGAAGGATATGAGGAATATGGTGAGCTTTTAAGACGGGTAGGAGAAGCAACTCATCAAAGCTGCTTAGTGCTGACTAGTCGTGAAAAACCTAGAGAAGTGGCATTATTGGAAGGACAAGCACTACCTGTTCGCTCATTACGGCTGAGTGGCTTGAAGGTTGCGGAAGGGCAAGAAATCTTAAAACTCAAAGGGCTATATGCGGCAGAGGACGAATGGAAAGTAATAATTGAACGCTATGCAGGCAATCCATTAGCGTTGAAGATAGTTGCCACGAACGTTCAAGATGTTTTTGATGGTAATGTCACTGGATTTTTGCAACAAGACACATTTGTTTTTGGTGACCTTAGTGATGTTTTAGAGCAGCAATTTCGGCGCTTGTCACCTTTAGAAAAGGATATCATGTACTGGCTAGCGATTAATCGTGAGCCGATTACGCTCTTAGGATTGCGAGAGGATATTGTATCACCAGTATCACAAGCAAAATTAATAGAGGCTGTGGAATCTTTAGGAAGGCGATCGCTAATCGAGAAAGCTACGCCTATGCTCATTGAAAAAACTGAATCACTTTTTACCCTCCAGCCTGTGGTTATGGAGTATGTGACTAGTAGCTTGATAGAACTTGTCTGTGAGGAGATTGTCATTCAGAATATTGATTTATTTAGATGTCATGCTCTCATGAAGGCGACAGGTAAAGACTATATCAAAGAGACTCAAATTCGCCTCATAATCAAACCAGTTATAGATCAATTGCTTAATGTTTTAAGAAGTAAAAGAAACATTCAAAATCAATTAACTCAAGTTCTTACAAAACTCAGAGAGACATCGCCGTTAGAACCAGGATATACAGCTGGCAATATTCTCAATCTTCTTTCTTATTTAGAAACAGATTTGAGTGGCTATGATTTTTCTTATCTGACTGTTTGGCAAGCAGATATGCGAAGTATCAATTTACATGATACAAATTTTGCTCATGCTGATCTAGCTAAGTGTGTTTTTGCTGAAACCCTCGGTGGTATTTTTTCGGTAGCCTTTAGCCCCGATGGCAAACTTCTAGCTACGGGCGATACTAATAATGAGATTCGCCTGTACCAGGTTATAGATGGACAACAGATGCTCACTTGCAGGGGTCACACTGCTTGGGTTCGATCCGTTACCTTCAGTCCTAATGGAGATATTATTGCTAGCGGAAGTGACGATCAAACAGTGAGGTTATGGAATGTTAGCACTGGTCAGTGTATTGCAAATTTGCAAGGGCATAGCAGTGGTATCCAATCTATCGCCTTCAGCACGAATGGTCACATACTGGCGAGTAGCAGTGAGGATAAAACTGTAAAGTTTTGGGATATCAATACTGGTCTGTGTTTTAAGACTTTATCAGTAGATGATTATAGTGTATGGTCAATTGCTTTCAGTCCCGATGGTGACACAGTGGTAACTGGAAACGACAATCACACCCTCAATCTATGGGATATCAACACTGATCAATGTATTAAAATATTGAAAGGACATACCAATAGAGTACATTCCGTTAGCTTCAGTGCAGATGGTCGCATTTTGGCTAGCGCTAGTCATGATCACACAGTGAAGCTATGGAATGTTGACACAGGACAATGCTATTTAACACTGCAAGGTCATACTGACTCAGTACATTCTGTTACCTTCAGTTTGGATGGATATATTATTGCTAGCGGTAGTGATGATCAAACGGTGAGAGTCTGGGATGTTGCCACAGGTAAATGTATTAGAACTTTGAGAGGACACAGCAGCCGAATATGGACAGTTGCATTAAGTTCCGACAAAGGCAGCTACGTTTTGGCCAGTGGCAGTGATGACCAAAACGTTATGCTGTGGGATGTAAATACTGGTCGTTGTATCAGGATTTTTCAGGGTTATTGTGATGGAGTACGCTCGGTTGCCTTCAGCCCAAACAGTTATATGTTGGCTAGTAGTGGGTCTAACAAAATTGTAAGGCTATGGGATGCTAACATTGGTACGTGCCTTCAAAGTTTACAGGGACACAATAATCGGGTCACATCAGCTTCTCTTAGTCCAGATGGTCGCATTTTAGCTAGTGGTAGTGAAGACCAAACGGTAAAATTGTGGGATGTCAACACTGGTCAATGTTTCACAACCTTAAATGGGCACAGTAACCGTATATTAGCTGTTACCTTCAGCCCAAATGGTCTGATTTTGGCAAGTAGCAGCGACGATCGCACAATCAAGCTATGGGATACCAGTACAGGTAAATGCATTAATACCTTGAATAGACAAAGCCATCGGGTCTGGTCTATTGCCTTCAGCCCAGACGGTCAGATACTAGCTAGTGGTTGTCATGACCAAACAGTAAAGTTGTGGGATGTCAACACTGGTCGATGCCTTAAATCCCTTCAAGGACATACTGATTGGCTGTGGTCAGTTAGCTTTAGTGCTGATGGGCAGCTTTTAGCGAGTGGCAGTAGCGATCAAACGGTGAAGTTATGGGATGCGAAAACAGGTAAACACCTTAAAACTCTACAAGGTCATAACAGTTCTGTCTACTCAGTCAGCTTTAGTGCGGATGGACGCCTTCTAGCAAGTGGGAGTGGTGACCAAATGGTGAAGTTATGGGATGTCAGTACTGAACAATGCCTCAAAACTTTGTCAGGACATACCAAGTGGGTTTGGTCACTTGCTTTCAGTCCCCATGATCAAACTCTAGCTAGTAGTAGCCAAGATGATACGATTAGAATATGGGATGTGAAGACTGGAGAGTGTCTAAAAATTTTGACGAATGATAGGCCCTATCAAGGCATGGACACCACTGGCATTACAGGTATAACTGAAGCTCAAAAAGCCTCTCTAAAAGCTTTAGGGGCAGTTATTTATGGAGAAGAAAACCATACAGTTATAAGCTGAAAAAACTTGGATGATTATAGAAAAAACTAAATCATTTTTTCAAGACTTAGCTTTTGGATATACTCAAGAACTTGTCTCCACTCTTCTGAAATTCATAGGATGCTTGTCTAATTTCTACTTTATATCCCTGCTTGAGCAGTTGGTTGGCAGTTGGGAATAAAAATGGAGATAGCTTCCCAGATGTGTCTAGTAATGGAAAAATGCGTGTCTCTATAGCAACGCGACACATTTCTATAATAGAAGCGAGATGGAACTCTTCAGATAGGTGTTCAGAATAAATAAATAAAAAATGAGAGCATAAGGCTAAATCAAATTGCCGATCAGCAAATGGTAAAGTAGGCAGTTCACCTATAACATAACGTTTCTCCCGAATTCCTAAAGAAAGGTCTTCAATGAATTCCTGCATTGCGGATCTTCTAATGTTTAGTAATTGGTTTGGCGATTGAATATCCTGCCAAACAAAATTATCTGGATTTCCTTGCACCGCATTCATGACTTCACGATTAGCTTCTTGGATGCGTTGAGCAATCTCAGTTTTACTGAATTTATAAATGGGATCGCAAGAGACAACGTTGCCTCCTTTACGGGTCATCTCAACATTAAAGCTTGCAGGCCCACCTGCACAGTCAATAATTTTCAGTTTGTTATCTTCAAGATTTAAACCAAACATTTTGGTGTATTCTTCAGCAGAACGTCCCCATATAAGGATTTTCTCAAACTTAATCCCCATAACTTTTATCCTAAGAGTTACATTATTAATTTAGGACTCTGAACTTTGGCTATCGAGAACTTCTAAAACAGGCATAAGTAAAATTTTTCCCCTAACTTGACGCTCATTTTTGTATCTTTCAACCGCGTACCCAACTGTACCTAAAACACCAAGTGCTAACATTCCTGATACAGCAGAAGGTTCCGATACAAGTATTGGCTTCACGGCTGAGAAAGCTAATTCTCCAATTAGTTTGTGAGCGGAAGTTGTAGGATGAACTTGATCCCAGAATAAAAACTTATCTGGTTCACAAACAACTAGCTTCTTAGGAACATTAATAGGCACTACCGATAAGTCTCCAACACAAGATTCGGTAACATTTGCAAAACCGAATTCTTTTGGAGCCGCGATGATTCTATTGAATAGAGAATTAACATCAAGAGGAATAATATTGATATCAGGGCTGAGTTGCTGGCTCAAAAAGCTGAGATTTTTAGTCAAACTGGAGTTGTGTGCATTGATAAAAGTGCTTAGTAAGCTAGAATCTTGATTATTGCCGCCTGTAACTGGAAACTTTCCTAAATCTGGTAAGTTAACTATTACAAAATTTTTAGCACCAACAGCAGCAAGTGATGTCACTGCCATTGATAAGTTGTTGACTGCTTGGGTAGGATTAGGAATAGCATCAAAAAAGTAATCTAAATAATCATTCGTACCAGCCCAGACAACGTAGAGGGCGTTAGGGTTTGCAGAAGGATTTGCTAATGTAAAGCTATTAATCTGTTGCTGCAATCCTGGTAAACTAGCAATACCGATATTCTTAGACCCTGTGGTTGCGCCACCATAGGCAAAGTCAGTGTTTGGATTCAACTTTAGTCCTAAATCTAAGGCGAGATATTCCACCCAAATTGGGCCATTGGAAAAACGTCCATTAAAGTAAGTTGGACTTGGAGGAATGATTTTGCCTGTGGCGTTGAATACATTGCCTATATCAGAGAGGCTATCACCAAACACATAAATCTCGTCATTATTCTGCGCTGAAACCTTAAGCGGAAAAATGAGAGATAAAATGAAAATTCCGATTGCAAGAATTTGTTTCTTCACAGCCAACTACTTAGGTAAACTTTAAATTTTAGTAAACACCCTTAAAAAGAAAAAGCTTTGTTTCTGTTTTTAGAACTTGTCACCGCTAAGTCAGATTCTATTTTATGAATAGGAGCAGAACCTAGTGCTACTTTGCCCCAACGCATCACACTTGCAGAGGCAGCACCTGCTGCACCAAATCCATAAACAAGAACTAAGTCATTTTCGCTAATTTTTCCTAACTGTGCAGCATGGTACATATTAACTACAGTAAGTACTGGCCCAATGTTTGCATATTGTGGATAGAGGTCGATTGTACGTTCTGGATCAATACCAAGTACGCGCGTACAAAAGCGTGCGAACCAAGCTGTGGGTGTGTTGAAAATAAAAAAGTCTATTTGCTCAAGGGTCACACCTGCTGCATTAATAGCACCTTCACAACAAGTGCGGAGAAACCCTACAGCCGTTTCGCGAGTTAATCTGTTTGCATCCTTGCTGACCTGCATACGAACCTGCAAGTTGCCGTGTATATCCTTGGCGATCGCAGGGTAAATTAGATCGCACAGCGCACCAGCATGAACAGTCTTAATACCAAGAATACCCTGATTTGGTTTAAGTTTACTTACTACAAAAGCTCCAGCACCATCGCTAAGAAACCATGAGGCAGTATCATGTTCGGGAACAAAGTGAGAATAAGAACATGAAATAACTACTAGTACGTTGTGATACTGTTCTGCCGAAACCAAAGTATAAGCAGTCTGCAACGCAATTAGAGTACTACCACAGCTTGCATCAATATTCCAAGCCGCACCCTGGAAACTTAGTTCGCGCGCCAGAAAGGCAGCATCACCAAATCCGATTTTTTCAGGCCAGACTGAGGCAACAAGCATCAGATCGACATCTTCCAGAGAAAGCTTTGCAGCCGCAAGGGTATCTTTTACCGCGCGGCATTGTAGCATTAGTGGTGACTCATTTGCACTGAGTACCCATCGTTCGACAGTCCCCCGAAAGGGATCTGATAAATAGGGCACCATCTCTAAGTCAAACTCATTTCTAGGGATGGAGCCATCTAGAGAGAACCACTTTCCTAAACTTTTTTGCTCTGCTTGAGCAACCAATTCGGGGTATTTTTCTCTGTAGTAATCGTTGTTATGTCTAATGCTGGGTAAACTCACAGCGAGTGAGCGAATACCTACTGCGTGTTGTGCCATGAATAACCTTTTTTTACACTCAATATTTAGTAGCAATAATTAGTTTAGCTCTGGGACATCAAGCTCTGAATACGACTTTCAACTGGTGCAAGTTGAGTAGTATCAATAATCACATCAATCACGAATGGAGCGATCGCTGCCATTGCTTTCTCCAGAGCCGCCTCAATATCAGCCTCTCTCTCGACACGAATACCATCGGCTCCCATACCGTAAGCAATCTGAACAAAGTCGGTCTGCGGAATTTCTGTATCTATACCCTGGAAGCCCTGCATCGCCATCCCCCGATGGCACATGTTATAGCGTCCGTCATTAAGTACTATCCAGACAACTGGAATTTGGTACTTCACAGCTGTGCTGATCTCATTATTCATTAGCATGGCACCGTCACCAACAATGGCGATCGCCTTACCACGACGAGCTAGTGCCGCACCAACAACGCCAGTAGTAATATGCCCCATAGACCCGAAACCGCTACAGTTTCGGTAACGATGTGGCTTGGCAAAGCGCAGCATATAATTTCCCCAAGCAGACGAACTGCTTGCCTCGGTCATCACCAATACATCACTTCCCTCAACAATCAGTCTTTGAATAGCATCCATAAGCACTACGGGGCGCACTTCACCGTGTGTACGTGGATTGATTATACTGTGTTCAGGTCTAGATAGTATCGATTTTGTCAACTGAACAGGATGCTGCGAAAAGTGTTTCAACAGACCCTTCACAAACACTTTGATGTCAGACAGAATGGCAAAAGTCTCAGCAGATGGATATGCAGTTCCTGGAACTTCTGGGTCGATGTCAACATGTAAAAAGCCTCGCAAGGGTACCATTACGGGGAGCAGGAATGATGTGCGTTCGCCTAAGCGTGTTCCCAGAACCAAAGTGCGTAAGGGTCGGTACTCCTGCATATACCTAAAAACAGACTCATGCCCACCGAAGCCGGTGACGCCGATAAACTGAGGATGATCTTCAGGAAAAATACCTTTAGCCCGTGGTGAACACATCACCACAGCCCCTGTTTTCTCGGCAAGCTGGCGAATTTCTTTTGCAGCACCCCGTGCCCCGAAACCGACCCAGATGGCAAACGGCCCCTCAGACAGTAACCGGACACATTCTGCGATTGTTTCTTCACTTGCTGTTGCCAGACTCTGAGAGAGCGTAATTTGTGGCAACGAAGTTTTTAGTAAACTTGTCTGGATATTTGTTGGAATACTTATATGAGCTACGAACCCTCCTGGTTGTCCTAGCCCAAGGGCAAGCCTTCGAGAAACCTCTGTGAGTTCATGACTGGATTCGAGAGTAGTTGCATAATGGAATATTTGCCCGGAAGTAAAAATACCTGTGCTAGGCATTGTATAGGTGCTAGTTTCTTGGCAAGCCCAACGTCCTCGTTGTGGCACTGATGTTGAAGCTGACACCAGAATCACCTTAGCACCCTCCCAACGGGCAGCTAACAGTCCTGTTAAAGCGTTAGTAATCCCTGGCCCGGTGGTAGTGAATACCACAACCGGGCGATCGCTAGCAAAATACGCTTCAATGGCTGCAAAAGCTGCTCCGGCTTCGTGCCGAAAGTGCAGTACCTGGATGGGACTTTGATGTAATGCAGCCCACACTGGGGCGATCGCGCCTCCTGAAACACCAAAGGCATATTGCACTCCCATATCTTTCAGGATTTTTACCATTGCCTGTGCTACTGAAAAAGTTACGGATAACTTGCTATCAAATAGCTGTTTAGTTAAATTTAATGGTTCAGTAGTATTCGATTGTGTATCCTGAAATTTAAAATTCATAGAGAATATACTTAGAAATAATTTCCTCTGGGGATAATATTATCCCACAGCCAAAGTAGGTCAGCGTAAATATTTGTCGTTCTAATAAGCTAGTAAACAGTTATGCTAAAAGGAAGAGATGGAAGGGTTTGAGCCTACTTTATCTCTATTAAGAGAGTTTAGTTTTATTGTGCTGATATATTTGTTTATCTTCAGACAACTCGGTCTTTTCTTGTCTACCTACTTAAACTCTACTTAGATGAATAAATGTTAATAAAGTTTAAGAGTGGCAAATGTAGCAATGCCTGCGGCAGGCTACGCCAACGCAGATGGATGAACCCATCTTTTAGTTTGTGAAAACTGAACACTATTAATCAAGCTCTAGAGTATAAAAAATGATTGACTTCAATCAGTACAAGGCTTTAACTTTCGATTGTTATGGAACCCTAATTGATTGGGAGAACGGTATCTTAGGGGTGCTAAAGCCACTTCTGCTAGCACATAACATTAATTTGGATGACGAGCAAATTCTGGAACTGTTTGCTCAATTTGAAGCAGAACTAGAAAAAGGAGATCATATCAAATATCGGGAAGTATTGGAGAGAGTAGTCCAGAAATTTGGTGAACGATTTGGCTTTGAGCCAACTGCTGACGAACTAAATTCACTCGCTGATTCGATTCAGCATTGGCTGCCTTTCCCTGATACAATTGAGGCACTTAAAACCCTCAAGCAAAAGTTTAAGTTGGTGATTGTCTCAAATGTAGATGACGATCTCTTTGCTTTCTCGGCAAAGCACTTGCAGGTGGAATTTGACCAAATAATCACAGCAGAACAGGCAAAAAGCTACAAACCCTCCTTAAACAACTTCAGACTAGCTATTGAAAGAATCGATTTGCCACTAGAGCAGATATTACACGTTGCTGCTAGTGTATATCACGACATTGTTACAGCCAAATCTCTGGGACTATCAACAGTCTGGGTAAATCGTCGAGCAGACCAAAAAAGATTTGACGCTACAGGTTCAGCAATCAGTCAAGCTGATTTAGAAGTGCCGGATTTAAAGAGTCTTGCTGCTTTAAGTCTAGCGAAATAATACCGAGGAATAGGTACTGAGTACCTAGCACTGTTTCGGGAAGGATCTGTTGTTACAAAACGAAACAGGGATTGCAACATAGATTGATTCTGTCTTAATCTGGAAAAACTACTACTCCAGTTTGACGCAACATTCACCCTTGTTTTTAGGGCGACGCGCAAGGGACGAGTAAAGCTCGTAACAACCCTCTGATTCTGGCTCTTCAGGATCAGCTTGTTCAAGAAAACATTTTGATATGCCTAAAACGATGAAAGCATCTGCTAATTTCGACTTTGAAGACGAGAAATTTAATGCACCGCCTTCTCAAGTCCTTCCCTGGTGTCAGATGATTAATCCTCGATATGGCACAGATGGTATGCAATCCCACGGTTTGGCAATTAAGCTGGATAATGCTAATGCTGTCGGCTTTGTGCCAGATGATAATTGGCAGCAAGTGGAGCATGAATTTACCTCTGGAGTTGAAACGGTCTTTATTACCACTACTCCACGCGTGGTTATAGTGCGTCGGGGGCCATTGTCTGTTAAAGACCGGGAAAGTGGTTTAAAACTGGGTACGCTCAAAGAGAATTATGATGCTTTTTTAGCCGACAAACTTAAATTTAAAACCTTTACTCGCTATCTAATTTTTATAGTGGGAGAGAATAAAAAGTTTTTACATGAATCACCACTACAACTAACTCTTAATGGTGCAGCCGGAGCAAGTTTCAGCAAAACTTACTGCGAATATCAACAAGGCAAAGTAGTTAGTGGATTCGTCGCTGAACTAGAAAAGGCTTATGCTGTTTACCGCAAGCAACCCTTGACACCAAAAGGGCCATTGTTCCATGCTCACGGGATTTTTTGTCCGATAATTGAGTGTGAAGAAAGAGGTATTGAACCAAATACAGTTCTGGTAGCTTCAACTGTAGACTACAAACATCCCACAGTAGGGACTTTAACAGAATACTTAATTGCCTCCGATTCTCTTGAGTCTAGAATGATTTGTAAGACTTTTGAAGAATACAAAGATTTTGGGAGGGAACCTGTAAAATCAGAAACCCCTAAATTGGCAATGGCAGGAGTTTCTAACTCTTATGTTTATGCTGATGAAGATGATTTTGCTTATCCGCCATATTAGGTGGGAGTGGGGAGTGGGGACTAGGAAAACTATTCCCTATTCCCTATTCCCTATTCCCTATTCTTTGAGCAGCAAATAATATAGTGAACCATTACCGCCTGTGATGCCAGCGCGATCGCCTGCTAGTTTACCAGACCCCATGAAATAATCCACCCGGCCCGGGCCTTTGATGGCGCTTCCTGTATCTTGGTCAAGCACAAAGCGGCTGACAGTACGCTTCTCTAGTTTGCCACCACCAGCAGGGTAGGGAAATGAGTTGTAAATTAGCGCTAGCGCTCCCGGTGGCATGAGAGACTTATCTGTAGCAATAGAACGTTCTGCTGTTACTGGCACATGAATACTACCAGTAGCTGGTCTACCGCCTGTTTCTTGGAAGAAAATAAATCGTTCCCAGCGTGGCAGATAATTATTCAACTCCTGAGGCTTTTGTCGGAAGTAACTAACCATCCGTGGCATTGTCAATCCTGATAGTGGAAGTTTACCATCTTTTGCTAGTTCTTTGCCGATACTAGTCCAAGGGTAATCAGTTCCACCTGCATAGCCAACTGACGTTGTTTTGCCATTAGTTAACTTAATTTGGGCAGAACCTTGGATATGTACCATGTATGCGTCTAAGCGATCGCGGAACCAAAGTAATTCTAAACCGTGCAATTTACTCTTATTCCCTTTTAAACCATCCTTCCCTTCCAAATCAATTCGTTTTGGGTGGGGTTTTGGCCATTGGCTGAAATTAGGTGGTAGCCGATAAAGAGGATATTTATATATTGCAGTCCTGACACGGCTGGCGATGTAAACAGGTTCGTAGTAAGCAGTGAACTTAACAGTACCTCTGCCATCGTTACCCACAGACTGGTAAAAGACAAACTCTCGGCTGACAGCAGCTTGTAATTGCGCTGCTGACTTAGAACTGATAACTAGTTGGCGAAAGCGTAGCAAACTCCTCTGGACGCGATCAAGGGTAATTTCCTTCATCGGATAATTTTGATATGCTGCGATCGCCTCTTTCTTAGTTAAATAAAGCAAACTGTTATCAATGGAAGCCAACAGCGCGTTGCGATCACCTCCGGTGGGCGAAGCGCCAACGCCTATCTTACCCCTTTGACCCCAAATTTGGTCATCTAAACCCAAGCAAGTCTGTTGGAACGTACAATTGCTTCCGATAGCAATTGGTTTTAGCGGTGGCGTTATCTCAGGAGTAATTGGTATTGGCTGAGGTGGAAGATCGGGAGTTATGGGTACTGGCAACGGCAGGAAGTTAGGAACCTGAGCAACAGCCGACCAGAGAGGGTTTACAAGGGCAATTCCCAGACTTAAGGAAAGCAAAGCAAAGGTTTTTCTCATCATTTAGTTGAATCTTTCAACACTGGAACTAAAAACGGGTTCTACCCGGATTGCCACAACTCGGGAAGGTCTTACTACCATATATTCCCCTTGAATATTTTTTATCGGCACGCTAATAAAGTCATTTGAAGCAGATTTTGGCACAAGTTCGCCGCTATACCACTTCTGAAACTCTTGAATAGTAGGAAAACGTACTTCTTCTCGGTGGCCGCTTTCCAGTAGGAGGTATACGGCATATTCATTTGGAGTTCTAGCCATAAGAGTTGAATTATTTAAAAAACATTCAACCCATTGTTAACCACGTAACCCCCGAATGCAAAGGGTAAGCATACGGGAGGTTGGAAGTAAAGGGGGCAGGGGAGGATAACCAATGCCTAATGCCTAATCCACAATAACTCTTCAGTGTAGACGGCTAATCCTTTAACCAGTTCCTGAAAAGTAGTAAAGTTACGCACTACCTAGCTACTTTCTATCTCAAGAAACCTTCCTAAAGCTGGTAGTTGTGCCAAGATTAACTTGAGGACTTAAGGCTTGTGACACAATGTTAGGACAATTATTAGACGGACGTTACCAAGTTCTCCAGGTCTTAGGTAAAGGTGGATTCGGTCAAACCTATATAGCACAGGACACCCACCGACCAGGATTCCCGAAATGTGTTGTCAAACACCTTAAGCCCGTCACTCGTAACCCTGAATTTCTTGAAACTGCTAGACGGCTATTTACCAGTGAAGCAGAAACACTAGAACAACTGGGTATTCATGACCAGATACCTCGGCTTTTAGCTTATTTTGAACACAACCAAGAGTTCTTCTTGGTGCAAGAGTTCATTGAAGGACATACTCTAAAAGCAGAACTGTCTCCCAATCAAGCTTGGACAGAAGAGAAAGTAATTCAATTTCTCCAACAGATGTTGGAAATTCTGCAATTTCTTCACAGCCGCAACGTTATCCATCGAGATATCAAGCCGGACAATATAATCAGGCGGCGACAAGACGGCCAGTTAGTGCTGATTGACTTTGGCGCAGTCAAACAAATCCAAACTCAACTGCTTACACTTTCAGGGCGCACGGAGGCTACTATTGCCATTGGCACCCCAGGATATATGTCTACAGAACAGGGTCAAGGTAAGCCGCGCCCCAACAGCGATATTTATTCCTTGGGCATTATCGCTATTCAATCGCTGACGGGGTTGAATCCAATAAACTTTGAGGAAGACCCAGATACTGGAGAAATTTCTTGGCAGCATCAAGCTAACGTTAGTTCTGGGTTGACATTTGTGCTATCTAAGATGGTGCTACACCACTTCAAACAGCGCTATCAGTCTGCGGCTGAAGTTCTACAAGTGCTTAAGTATCTCGATACTAAAATAGAAGCGCAATCATTTCAAGAATCATTTTTTACACAACCGCCTGAAGCTTCGTTTTCTCAAAAAAACTCAACCAAAGATCCGCATACTTCTATCTTGTCACCGGAAAGTTACAGTCGCTTGGAAACAATTCTTTTGGAATTTGTCGGCCCCGTTGCCTCAAGATTACTACGACAAGTTGCAGCATCAGCGCCCAACTGTGAAGAATTAATTACTCAATTGGGCGTTCATCTTCGAGGAAATCAACAAATTGATTTTAAGAATAAAACAAGGTTTTTACTAGATAAACGTACTTCACAACAGGAACTTACTGCTCAATCTGAATTTAAAACAAATAATTTACCAAAGCAAGAACCTCAAGTAATCAGCGATAGCTTTGTGCATCAGTGCGAACGAGAATTGGCTGATTTAATTGGGCCAATAGCTAGTTTCTTAGTCCAAAAAGCTGTTAGGTCTTCTGGGCAAAGTTCTCGTGCAGAATTTGTGAATGTTTTAGCATCACAAATTCCCGAACCTCAAAAAGCTTTGCAATTTCAGCAACGCCTACTTTCTTAATTTTTTAACCATTCCATTTTTATCTCTGTAAATTACGAATTACGAATTACGAACTACGAATTATTAACTCTGGTTATTCAGCATTTCCATAGCTATTTTTAAGCTAGCTTTCATCCGATTAAATGCTTCTGCTAATCCACCAATTTCATCTTTAGAGCTTTCTTCAAAATCAGCATTCATATCACCAATGCTAACTTTTTGAGCTATTTGCTCTATTCTTCTGATGCGCTTAATCACATATTTTTTGATTAAAAAGTTAATTACAAAAACTACGATCGCAAAAATTGCAATTAAAAGCCCCATTATCAATATCCAAGTTCGTTTGGCATTGGCAAAAATCTCTTCTGAAGGAACAGAGACTATTTGGGCAGTAACAATATCATTTAGCTGCCAGCCAAAACCATTTTCAGAGCCATAAGTTGCCAACTGACTCTTAGGAGCCTGATTTGGTGTAGAATGACACCGCAGACATTGCTGCTGTGTAATCTTAAGTGGTTGTGCAATATAAAATACTTCGCCTTCTGACAAGGTGCGAAAGCCGGTAATTTCTAGAGTATTGGGTTCGTTGCGAAAACGCTCTACAAGTTGAGTTTCAAAATTATCGGCTTTATCTGCTAAATTAGTTGGATTAAGTGTTGCATCTTTATGAAAAAAGTTGCTATATTGCGGGTTTTTACGAAAATTTTCAAAAACCTCTTTAGCAGAAAAAGTCGGTACTACTTCAGGGGTAAAGGTTGAATTTAATTCTACTCTCGGTTCCAAAAGTGGAACTATATGATTTTGTGTATAGTTTCTAACTGCGTTTACCATTTGGATGAGAATCTCCGCTTGGGAAACTACTTCATTTTGCGCCCTTGTTTGAAGTAAACTAGATAAAGCAACGCCACTACCCAAAATACTGATAATGAAAACTAATATTAAAAGTAAGTTAAATTTAGCACCTATTTTTAAGTTTTTTAACGTAATTTTCTTTAACATAACCTAACCAACTAAGGCGATATCTGAGTTTGTCTAATATTTATTTATACCTGTTAGAAATTATTTCAACAATATTTAAATAAATATTAATTTTTTGTTGAAATATAACCTGTTTAGCCAGCAATCAAACTTATCCAAATTAGTCTTGACCAAGTTATTTCCTGAAGCATAATTAGTGATGTTTTTGCGATTTCCCCGTCGTTTATTTCTATTTAATCTGCTAGGTTTAACATTTGCCGCTTGTCAATCACCACGAGAGTTTGAGGGCACATTAACTATTGGTGTTATCAACTATGGTGGAGGCGAGCAAATAATTAACCAATATGCGAAATTTAATAATTACTTGGGCGAGAAGACAAATTCATTAATTCAGCTAGAGCCTGCTTTCAATGAAAACAGAGCGGTTGAGCGGCTTGAGGCTCGTGCTTGGTCGTTGGTATTTGCTCCACCAGGTTTAGCAGCGATCGCGATCGCACGTCACCAATATGTTCCCCTGTTTCCTTTAATAGGTATTAGTAATTTGCGTTCAATCTTTGTTGTTCGCAAAGACAATCCAATATCTGACTTAAAACAGCTAAAAGGTCAAACAATCGCTTTAGGTCAGTTAGGTTCGGCAACAGGATATTATTTCCCACTTTACAATCTTTTTGGTACAACACTAGCACAGATTCTATTTGCACCTACGCCCAAAGCCGCGTTGGAATTGGTCGCTGAGGGAAAAGCGATCGCCTGTGCTGTCTCGGAAGCTGAATTGAGTCTCTACGGTTCACAGTTGGGGTCAACCCAATTCCGCATCCTATTTAAAGACCCTCACTATGTACCCTTGGGTGTAGTCTTAATTGGGCCTAATGTCGAACGTAACCGTCAAGAGTTCATCCGTAAAGTAATGAGCGATGCGCCTTCAGGTTTAGCTGAAGAAGTAGGTTATATACCCAATGGACAAGTACCAGATTACAAGTACATGATTTCTGTGGTTGATCGGGTGAGTTCCATTACTTCCAAGCTGCAAAATAAGCCTGTTCGTTTATTTTAAATACTCATTCAAGGAGATTTTTATAAAATTGCTCAATAAAATAATTTAAATCGTGCTAGCTGATTTTGAAGCGTTCCTGTGAGGATTTTACTTAATTCTGTAGTGTCTTGGAATTGCAAAATTTGCTGTGTGGGTAAATCGAAAGGAAATTGCCCTTCAAAATCGGGACGTTGCATCTGCGCTAGTAAAATCTGTTCAGACCGCTTACTTTGGATAGCATAGCCAATTTCAATACAGACATTAGGGCTAGGAATTACTTGGGGAGCTTCTTTACCATCAATACTAGCAATGGGCGTTGTGTCAGCGATAAATAACAAACTTTTACGGATTTTTCGCATAATTGTGCGGTTAATCCGTACAGTAGCATCACTGGGGCGAGAGGATTCTACTAATGTTAAGGAAAGGCGCGATCGCTTGTTTAAACTGTCCAAACTTTTTCGCAGTTCTTCTCTTAAAACATTTGTGGCTTCGGCATACTCTGTTTGATACGATAAAAAAATCGTTGGCTCTAACTGAGCCAATAGCGCCTGTTTAGTAAAATAGATTTCATGACTAATTAAGTCAATGTTAGCGACGCAATAGCCACCACTACCTTCAATATAAAATTCAATATCTTCTCCTTCCAAATAGCGTCCAAACCAAGTTGATTTTCTAACTTCGTCGCTTTCTTCTAAAAAGTCTGCTCGCAATGCTGATCTCAGCAGGCTTTTTTTGCTTAAGCGAATGTCTGGCGGACGTTTTTCCAGTTCTAGAATCGGCTCGTAATCTTGTAGATACCACGCTCTGAGCGCAATAATTGACATAAGGCGCTATTTAAACTATTTTTCACTATTTAACTTCGTATAATCTTACACTAAGAGGAGTCCTGATCTCAGACTTCTCTTTAAACACAACAACACCCAAACCTCTACTCGCTGAACTATCTCCTCTCATTGTTTATCATAGCCAGGGATGTACTAATTTTCATCGCTTGTTTAAACAAGTTATAAAAACTAGTTACAGCGCCCCCTAATATTCCATCTTTGAGGAAATAGCAGTTTTCGCGTTGGGTGTTGCTGTGTTTTGGCGAGACAGATTTAAGTTAAACAGCGTCTTTTACCTCTTATTACATTCCAAATGCAGCTGTTATATCTGCCAGGGAGGCTTTATTAGCTTCAATTATTAGATTATCACTTCTTAGATGAGAGGGATTTTTTTTGCAACTAAACTTTACTTTTGTCATTTGTCTCAGTCAGGGTTTAAATCTCCCTCTAAAATGTTTTTAATTTAAAATTTTAAATCGTTAACGATTTCTCTAAGTTTAGCAATCTATTTTGACTAAAGGCTGACGGGAATTTCAATCCAGAACTCTGTACCTTTGCCAAGTTCTGAAATGCACTCCATTATTCCACCATGTTTTTCGACAATAATTTGATAGCTGATTGCCAATCCCAATCCTGTACCCTTACCTACAGGTTTGGTAGTGTAAAACGGATCAAAAATCCGCTTTTTCACCTCTTCAGTCATACCAGCTCCATTGTCGCTAATACGAATTAATAGACGAGAATTGTCTACTGAGACTCTAGTGGAAATGTGGATAGTAGGCACTGGGTATTGGGCAATCTTTTTGTCGTCCCTCTTACTTCGATTCCCCATTTCTAGCGCATCTATAGCATTGCTGATAATGTTCATAAATACCTGATTCATTTGACCGGCATAGCATTCCACCATTGGTATGTTGCCATAGTCTTTAATGACCTCAATGCCACGGAATTCACCATTACCTTTGAGCCGATGTTGCAAAATCAATAAGGTGTTTTCAATGCCTTCATGCAGGTCAACGCGCTTGTTTTCAGCCTCATCCAAGCGAGAAAAACTGCGTAACGACACCACTATTGAACGGATGCGATCGCTTCCTACTTGCATTGAGGTGATGATTTTCGGGAGGTCTTCTACCAAAAATTCAAAATCTATCGCTTTGATCGCTGTCTTAATTTCGCTATGAGGTTGGGGATAGTATAACTGATAGAGGCGTAAAATTTCTAACAGTTGTTCAGTATAATCACTAGCGTGGCAGAGGTTCCCGTAAATAAAGTTAACAGGGTTGTTGATTTCGTGGGCGACACCCGCCACTAACTGTCCTAAACCAGACATTTTTTCGGTGTGAATCAATTTTGTCTGTGTTTCTTGGAGTTCATGTAGGGTATGCTCTAACTGGGCAGCTTGATTTCTGGCTTCAGCTTCGGCATTACAGGTTTGTTCGTAGAGTTGCGCTTGTTGAATAGCGATCGCAGCCTGATCTCCTAGCTGTTGCAATAAATCAATTTCTGCATCCTCCCAATTTCTAGGAGTCTCACACTCATGGGCTATTAGTAACCCCCATACTTCCATACCTATATTAATCGGAACTATTAAGGTTGCTTGTATTTGCAAACTCTGCAAAAACTCTCGATGACAATTATTTAAAGAAGCTATCGAAACGTTGTTAATTACCCGTACTCTGCCCTGACTATATAGATGGGTATACTCATCAGGAAAGCAATCGGCTGGTGCATTCATTCCCAAAACTGACTGCCAATTGCCATTAATCTCTTCGACAATCACCGATTTACTCTTCAGTTCAAAAATCACCACGCGGTCTGAGTTTAGCAGGGCACGGACTTCCCGAACGATGGATTGCAGAGTTGTCTGCAAGTCTAATGTGCGGCGAATATGCTCTGTGACTTGCTTGAGTACCTTGGTAAATAGTAATGATTTTTCGAGTTCATAAGTTTGCTCTTGCACCCGCAGTTCTAAATTGCCATTCAGGGTTTGTACCTGTTTAAACATCTGTTGCTGCTGAATTGCCATTGAGAAATGATCGTACAAGGCTTGCGCTAGTGAGATGTCTTCTGGTTTCCACTCAACTGATTGCCCCTTTTTTTGCTCTCGCCAAAGCTCAAAAGAAAGCTGTGGTAATAGTTGCCGCCGATTTTGTTCACATCGTCCCGCCCACAAGATTTCCGTTTCAAATTCACAGCGAAAAATGCTTAATACACCGATAAATTTTTCCCGGTAATGTAGGGGAATTACCATAAGTCCGCGAATTGGAGTTGAACGGAATGCTAAAGCCAAAACTCGCAAATGGGGTTCTTTATACAGGTCAGATGTTGCCCAAACATTACCTTGTTTAAATTCAGCCATCCAGTTTTGCCATAAGGGATGATGTTCGATAATATTGTTATCTAACTCGTAGGGGAGTGTGGGTTGTTCGCCCCAGGTGTATAGTTCCTGACTCTGTTCAATGTAAAGCCTGCCACCTGTTCCATTGAAGGCTGTAATAACTTCTTCTAGCGCCCCCTGTAATTGGACTGTCGGCAGTTTATGTAATAGTGTAGTAACTCGATTAATAGTAGCTTCTCGCTCTTGCTTAGTGCGGGCTGCGGTGAGTAGATTACTTTGAGCGATCGCGATCGCTACTTGGTCAGCTACTTGCTGCAATACTTGTAGTTCCCGCTTTAAAATTTTTCGCGGTTCACTTTGGTGAGCTACCAACAATCCCCACAATGTAGGTTTTGCCGATTGTTCTTGGAAATCGCAATCTAAAATTGGCACTACCAACGAAGACTGCACGCCCATTGCCTTTAAGTATTGAATATGGCACGGGTCTACCTGCCGATAGTGGATATTAGTTTCTAGACGTTTGCCAGTTTCTTTTGACTGTAGAGGCGATAGCCCGATCTTCCCATTTGCCACATCCACAATCGAACGTTGCCCCACTAACATAAACATCTCTCTGGCTGCTTCTGGAATATCATTAACTGGGAAACGCTGCCCTAATAAAGATGGTAGACGCTGCTCATGGATAGATTCAGCGATAACTTCACCACTACCATCGGTATCAAAACGATATATTTTTACTCGATCTGCACCCAAAAATAAACGCACCTGGCTAACGGTAGTTGTTAATATTTCCTGGAGGTCGAGCGATCGCCTGATCTGGTTTATCATCTGGTGCAGTAAACTTTCTTGATCTAAGCTTTGCTGCAACCCTTTTGGTTTATCGGTAAATGTCATTGCTTACATACACCATGACTGAAGTATAATTTTTTTTTATAATTGATTGTCGCTGTTCAGAGTTTTAAACTTAACAATGCCTTGATCTTCGTTCCATTTCTAAAAATTTTTGCTACAAATGTGTTGCTTGGGGCATACATCTGGTGCAAATATTTTTGAAAATGGATTTAGAGGATATTTGAAAAGGATCAGATATTTTGCTTGTTATCTCGAACCCTTCTAAAGTGGATTTAGGTAGATATCAAACTATTTACTTGTATTATTAGATACTGTCAAAACATCCTTTCAAGGCTAAAGTTAAGAAAATCTTAATCATTAACATCTATTAATTTTATATTCTCAATGATTAAACTATTTCAGTAATTTTACTTAATTTATTGACTGAAAAACTGCGTTAAATTAAAAATATTTTTTCACCCTTTTTACTCATTAATGCAATTAATTAAAATTTTTTCAAATAATAACTAAATTATTGGCAACTGTTTCAAAGATTTTTGGCTGGGGAATTTTACTATTCCCCGTCGAATTACTGATTTTATGTTGAATGTAACTATTTTGATTAAATTATTCCTAAATTATCGTTAAAGATAGTAAGTTACGGATTTCTTCACGTACACTCATGAGAGTTTTACCGAGATGGTTTTGACCGGTTCTATTAGCACCACAGCCCCAAAAAGAATCGGTTGGAGAGTTTTCAACCAAAATCTCATCACCTGTTTTTAGGAGAACTTCTCTAATATCAGTATGAGTGATAAACTTTTTGAGGAGAGCTTCTCGCATAATTTCAGTTTTGACCAAATCCCAGTCTCGACGGAGTTGGCGAGTGCTACATCTTCCCAACGCGGCAGCTTCTTCCGGGGTTGCGGCAGCATGGATGACGGGTATGATTCCCGCATCTGTGCTGCCAACAAACTTTTGAGCTTGATAATAATGCTCAACCGTTGGCCAGTAAATACCCTGAATATGGATTCCGTGGGGAGAAAAGTTAGAAAAACAGCCATAAGGCTGCCAAACCTTATAAAAGTAAATGGTCATTTGAAAATTGCTCTTTTATATATTCAATTTCAGGGTAGCTGAAAGATCGCACCCGCAACCCAAAATCGTTATCAGATAGATTTTCTCTCGGTTCATATCATTAGGGATTCTTCCCAACGGCTCAATGAAGAAGCAGGGGGCAGGGGGCAGGGGGAAAAAGGCTTTTGAGATTTTTGCACAGATACGGTAATCATAAGTGATTCACCGGACTTGATATGATTTCCCCACTTCTACTAAGTGGTTCTCGAATTGATGGGGTCAAATCCAATACGCTTGGGTTAAGGAACGAAACCCAATATTATCAAGGCTTTGTTGGGTAACACTAAAGTTCAAGCCAACTTAGTTTTATTTTTTAGCTTTAACTGAACCGTATTGGAAAATCCCCATTCTTTTCCATCCCCCCTGCTCCCTTGCCTCTTCTTCAATTCTGTAACTTCATTGGTAAGGTGAGGGTGAATGCTGTTTGACCAAAAGATGTTGAGTCAAGGGTAAGATTGCCATGATGGGCCCTGGCAATTTCACGGGCTAGGCCCAGTCCCAGTCCGATGCCTTCTACCTTGCGGGTTCGAGCCGGATCGCCGCGATAAAAGCGGTCAAAAATGCGATTACGATCGCTCAGGGGAATATCTTTGGATGCGTTGGCAATGGTGATATGGAGAGTTGTTTGAATTTGATGGGCGCGAATTTGTATCCAGCCGTTAGCGAGATTGTATTTGATGGCATTACTGAATAGGTTTTGCAAAACTTGAATGAGAAGATCGCGATCGCCCTGTACCCGTAGCCCGTCAGTGAAATCAGTTTGTACACTCAAGTGGGGAGCTAACATTTCCACATCTTCTAACATCTCCATCAGTAACTCAGACATATCCACCTCAACCAAATACAAACTCATTTTTCCCGCATCTGCTAGAGATAGCAGCAAGAGTTTTCGCATAATTCCACTCAGGCGGCGCACCTCATCCAACAGGTTACTTAAGCGTTGTTGTACTTCACTTCCAGGATCGACCTGTTGCAGGGTTCGTTCCAGTTCGCCTTGCAAAATAGTCAGTGGCGTTTTCAGTTCATGAGCCGCATCACCACTAAAACGGGAAGCTTGGGTAAAACTGCGTTCCAAGCGTTCCAGCATTTGGTTAAATACCTGAATTAGTTCGACAAATTCCACATCAGTTGTCCCAATGGGAATCCGTTGATCTAGCCCTTTGACAGTCACCTGTTGAATCACGCCTGTTAATTGCCGGATAGGACGCAAAACACTACCAGAAACCAACCATGCACCGATCGCAACCAGCAAAAGCCCTCCCGGAATTGAAATCAGAAAGATATTCTGAATCGTTGCCATTTCTTGATCGACGGCTTGGAGATTAACAGCAATGGCAATCTGAACATTAGGAAATTTAGCTGCCCCAATCCGCCAAGCTGCTGTTTTTGTCTGCTCAGTAACTAATTGAGTTGGACGAAGACGAAGAAAAGGTGGTGGCTGAACGGATGGATTTGTATTGGGGGGTGGCGGTGGTTCTCGCTGCAAAAGTGGTGGTATAGGTATCAACTGAAGACGCTTAAGCAGCAAACGATTCATCTCAACGTCGCTGGTTAGAGAGTTGGATTGATAAAGTATCTTGTTGTTTGCATCAAGCACCAGTAGGGCAATGGGAGTTTTTGTATTGGTTCTATAGGCATAAGATAATGAATCTTCGTAAAGCTGCCATCGTGAGCGCTCGGATGAGAGTTGACTTCCTTTGCTGAGAAATTCGGGAGGTTCTTGGCGTGGAGGCAAGTTTGGAGTTGGCCGCATCAAATAATTTAATAGTTCTGCATCAAGACGGCTAATTTTTGCATTGTAAATCTGAAACCAAGAGATTGCGCCAAAGCCTACTAATGTGGTTCCAGCTAGAGCCGCAGACAACAGAGCAATTCGGAGGCGAAACGAAGAGAGTTTCATGAGCTAGAATCCATCCATGAGAGGTTAAGATGAAGCGTATTTTGCCAATTAGTTAAAATACTCAAAATAGTCTTAAGAAAAATGATAATCTTGCGTGGGCGAGGCTGAAGTTTCGACTTCACCCGTCTCAAAGGAAAGAAAAATGGTCGAATGTTGCGATCGCTGCTAGATGTGCCGCGCCAAGAGCCAAGATAGAGAAAAGAGAAACTCAATCGGGCAAGGATTGTGAGCAGTAATCCTGGGTTTAAGCTTTTGAGAGAATATTGGAATGATGATTCTGCTAAAGCAGATTCTGATCGAGAAGGTGAATCGATTGTTTGAGCCAGCTAAGAAACAGAAAATTCTGCTGATCTCTGAAATTCAGCCTGGTGTAAAATGCCAAAAGCATAACTGCATTTCAGAGATACAATGCTCAAAAACACCAAAAAATGTCCAATAGAGTACATGACTACCGATGATGATGCCAGTCAATATCTCCGTCATTGTGCTGTAGCTGCTCTAATCCTAGTAGGGGCTTATGGTTTATTTGTAGCTGATTTTATTTCTAGTTGGATTTTATTTGCGATTGTTGCTGTTACACTGCCTCGCTGGATTATTAGCGTACATGAACTTATTCATGTAAAAAGCGACAAACAGATAAACAGGATAATTAGTTGTTTGGCTATTAGTCCTATTCCTCTTTCTATTTTGACACTAAGTTACCTACAAATCTGTGAAATTCATCTATCTCATCATCGGAGTCCAACAACAGAATCTGATTTAGATGCTTATCATATTCGAGGAAATTTATTTGTGGTTATTTTAAACGCCTTGAGTACGCCAGAACAAAGTTTTATTCGTTCAATTCAATTGAATGGATTTAATCTTCAACTAGGGTTAGATTTGCTCATAAAACTATTGATTTTAGGGATATTGATATTCTTTGGTAAAGAAAAGTTTTTTTTGTTTTGGTTATTTCTGCGAATTGTGTATGGGCTAGGAGATATAGTGTTTTTTCGTCTTGTACATCACCAAAAAGGGAAATACGGGACATTTGAGATTAAACTTCCCAGTATTCTTGAAACATTAGGAGAACTAATTTTTGGTAAAACGGTGATTCAAGCAACAATTAATCATGATGTACATCATCAAAATCCTGGGATTGCCGCACATAATTTAGCAATGGCGAGACCCTACATTAATGAAAGTTTGTAACACTTAAGACTTACACACTTTACAAACTGAATATCATGTGGATATTAAGCTTATTAACATAAAAGTCTTGCCCTACCTCCTTCCTGGGCTGCTGCCTGGGAATGTGATACTTGGAGGCAGAGCCTCCCTGAATAGCATTACAAGGCTCTGCCTTGTAACGAGAACTAATGCACATTGATATTATTGCAATTAGCTTAACCTCTCACGGATGGCTAGAATCTGGCTTGCGAAATCGGTATCCAACCCCTCGAATGCTTTCAATCCAGACTGCTTGATCGATGGGGTCAATTTTTTTACGAATTCGCTGGATACAAACATCTACAACGTTGGTGTTGGGGTTAAAGTCGTAGCCCCAAACGTGTTCTAAGATTTGAGTACGGGTGAAAACTCTTCCGGGAGAGCGCATGAGATACTCTAGAAGATTAAACTCGCGGCTAGTGAGTTCTATCGCTTGGCGATCGCAAGTAACTTCCCTGGTGATGCGATCGAGTTTGATAGGGCCTACGCAAAGCAGATTTTGGCGCTCGCTCACACTCCGGCGGACAACGGCATGAATTCGAGCCGCTAACTCTTCCACAAAAAACGGTTTAGCGATATAATCATCGGCTCCTAAATTTAGTCCTTCTAAGCGATCATCTAGTTCATTCCGAGCCGTCAACAAAATTACCGGAGCATTTCGACCTTGCCGCCGCAAGAGTTTCAGAATCGATAGTCCATCCTTTCCCGGCACCATAATGTCGAGTACGATCGCATCATATTCATTTTCTAATGCCCGCAGATATCCTTCATCACCGTTGTCGCAGTAGTCTACAACAAATCCCTGCTCCTTCAGTCCAGCCCGGACAAAGTTAGCAATTTTTGCCTCATCTTCGACAAACAGAACGTTCACAAGCCTTCACTACTTTACTTACTGTTTCAGTATAAGTTCTTCATCTTTGTGCTTAAATTACAAAACTGTAATTTAGAAAGCAGGTGGACTGTAATTTTAAGTTGGCTTAATTAGAAATATCAACACCCTACCTTTTGAAGGTTGATTTTTATGAATATTCGTCGAGTACTAGTTGTAAGTGCGATTCCGGTTCTGGTTGGCACATTTGGTTTTATTTCACTCAATCAAGCAAATGCCGCTAGTAAATTCTCTCAAATTGCACAAGCGCAACTACCGCCCAACCAAGCACCGGATGAACAGGGACGACCACCTCGACCTGATTTTGCAGCAGCTGCGGTGAAGCTAGGAGTTACAGAAGCTAAGTTAAAAGATGCGTTGGGAGTTCCTGCTAATCCTCCCAATCCAGGCGATCGCAATCAGCGTCCACCTCGACCTGATTTTAAAGCGGCGGCGGCAAAGTTAGGAGTTAGCGAACAAAAGTTAAAAGATGCGTTGGGAGTTCCTGCTAATCCTCCCAATCCAGGCGATCGCA
>NZ_JAVRBS010000006.1:233681-310502 GCF_034531155.1 Nostoc sp. ChiVER01
ATCAACGCCCACCTCGACCTGATTTTAAGGCGGCGGCGGCAAAGTTAGGAGTTAGTGAACAACAGTTAAAGGATGCATTGGGAGTTCCTGCTAATCCTCCCAATCCAGGCGATCGCAATCAACGTCCACCTCGACCTGATTTTAAGGCGGCGGCAGCAAAGTTAGGAGTTAGTGAACAACAGTTAAAGGATGCACTAGGCGTTCCTCCTCATCCTCCTGGTGTTGATCGCCCTAATCCACCACAATAGCTAATTATCTAGTAGTCTGCCAACCCAAAAATGCTAAGTGAGGGCGCAGGAATTGGGGAAAGGTTAAAGGAGTAAACATCTTTTCCCTTTCCCCCTTGCCCTTTACCCCGCCAAGTTTCCTTGGCGAACTACTAGATTCAGTGTTTAGTGTTAACTGTTCATTGATTTAAAAAGGGGAATTTCTATCTCTTAAAAATTAATAGTTCCTAGAATTCAGTTAACTCACGCGATGTGCAGCTTATTTCTTGGGAACCAATGGTTTTTAGAATTCAGATAACTCACACGATGTGCAGCTTATCTGTTGAAAACCAATGGTTCCTAGAATCAAGATAATTCTCGGTTGTGCAGAAAATCAAGTTTCAACTTATACCAAATACCCGCTCGAAAAATTATTCCTTTGTCTAACAGAGCATAATGTTGTTAAACCATATTTCTACAAGAGAGTATGTTGGTCAACTCTAGTATCTTTAAGGGAAACTATTTCAACTGTGCGGAATCCGAGTACCGCTAAGAGATTATTTTCGGGCAGTTTGACGGGAGCAGGCTGATCGCCGTGACCTGGAGCAGGGAGGGGATAAGCAGTCGCCGCAGCAGTGTGGAAGCGAATATTGCCTTCGCTATGCTCAATCACTTGATGGATATGTCCCGTTAACACTGTTACCGATGCAAAACGAGATAGCAGTGAAAGCAACTTTGCCGAATCGGCAGTTGCCCATCCCCATTTGGGATAAAGGTCATACAGGGGAATATGGCTGAAAACAACTAGAGGCTTATCCTGTTTTTGCGCTGCTAAATCTTTTGCTAGGTAGTCCAATTGCGCCTGACCCAGTTTACCCGTACCGGTTGCCCCAAAGTCTAGGACATTAGTTAAGGAGACAAAGTGTATTCCCGCCTGATCCCAAACCTGTAAGCCTTCTTTGACATCCTTTCGGTTAAAGGCTTCTTCATAGGCTTTGCCGCGATCGCCAATTGTATCGTGTTCCCCTGGTAGGGTAAACAGTGGGACTTTCAATTGAGAAAGCAGTTGTTTGGCCTGATCAAATTCTTCTGGTTTAGACAAATGAGAGATGTCTCCAGTGTGAATGACAAAGGCGGGTGGAGTGGGTAAAGCATTGATTGCATTGATCGTTTTCTGGAGCGTATCGGTTACATGTTCATTTGCAGGTTTTTTGAAACCGATGTGCGTATCGCTAATTTGAACGAAAGAAAACGGTAAAGTCGTGGATGATTTTTGAGCATTTGGTTCTCCTACCTGACAGGCAGTCAATAAGCCGTTTCCGCCAACAGTCCACATAATGCCGAGTCCTGTCCAACCTACGTGTTCAATAAATTTTCTGCGTTGCATTGGTATTCCTCTGGTTATTTCTTTTGTGTTACCGTCAACGTCCCTTTCATAAAGGGATGAACTGAGCAAATATAGGGATAGATACCTGGTTTAGTAGCGGTGTAGTTCCAGGTTTGATTGGTATCTAGTGCTTTAGAGTTGAAAGTACCATCCGTAGACGTAGCCGTGTGGGGTTCTTCATCGACATTGAGAAATTGAACAGTTTTACCAACAGCGATCGCCAAATTCGCTGGCTCAAATTTGAAATTACGAATTTTGACCGTAGCATCGGCAGTTTGTTGGCTAGTTTGGGGTTGGGACTTGGGTTGTTTCATCACCATTGGTTGGCTATGGCTAGTCATTGCCTTATGGTTCGGACTACAGGATGACAACGACAACAGGATGACCAAAAAGGCACTAGCGATCGCTATGAAAAAATAAGAAATGTATTTCATGAGCGTCCTCCCATTCGCTTTGGTTGATGACGAAACAGTCCTGTCAGCGAGAGTCCGGTAGCCACTAAGCCAATCAGACCTAGCCCATTCAAAACTGGCACAATGGCATCGAGTTTGAAGATTTGCAAGGTGTGAACAGTGATTAAAAATGCAGCAAGCTCTTCTTGATGCAACCATGTGTCGGCGATAGCAACAAAGCAGCCAGTCACAGCAGTAAAGAGTAACGGCAAACAAAAGAGTGTGGCAATTAGCCGATGGTACTTGCGAAGTGTGTTTTTCATCGTTTGAGTATTCTTGTAAGGATGTTCATCAACATTTAATCGGTAGAGGTAAAGCATTAGGTAATCAAGTGCTGGAAAGGACGCTAAAATGAATGTCCGAATGCTTTCCTATAGGATTTGAATTGCGGCGTTGTTTCACATCTGAGTCAAAGAAGAGGAAAAGGGGCAGGGGGCAGGGAGCGGCGGGGAAACCCCATAAATAAATGTAGGGCTGCTGAAACAAGGACGTATTATTTCTCGTGCTATGCATCGACGCTCGATGACTCGCTAACGCTGCGCTATCGAAATAAATATTTTTGCTGGGGATTAAAACCCTTTTTGCAGGGGAATTTCAATATCTTTCTACCCTGCCCCCCTGCCTCTTCGGTCATGAATGATTCAGTAATGCCAGTTTTTTAGTCTGCTGTAAATCCTTTCAGTTGCTCTTCAAGGTTATGGCGATAGCCTTGATCGTTTAGCGTTTGCTTAGGTAGTCGATTCGTTTTGACAGCAGCTTGAATAATATCTTGAGCCGTAATTGATCCAGATGCGATCGCGTCAATCAGGACACCATTGCTGGGAATGCCTTGGTCTTTTAAGTAACCTTGATAAGCCAGATAAGCCAGATTAAAAGGTCTGATCTGGTTTGCTCTATGTTGATTTGCTGCATAAAGATTAAGGCTGATTGGTGCGGTTTGGGACTGCGCCGCAGCAGGCAAAATGGCAGCGCAAAGAAGCAGTGTTGTTAACATCGTAGAAATAGAGCGTCGCATAGAATTACCTCTGGGATTGGTTATTTAACTACAGCAGTTTTACTGACCTTCAATGCTTGGATGCAGCACAAACTTTCAGGCAAATTGGTTGAATCCAAACTGCCAAAGGTGCAAAATTATGACAAGCTAAAGAAGAACTTTGCGGGTTGACGATATAAATTTCGTCGGGACATTGCAGTGCAATGCCCAGTTTTAAAAGCTGTAGGAGTGGGCAGGTAAGCAATTAGCGTGATTTCAGAAATTCAGTTGCAACTTCTGCCTGAAAAGAATGCTAATTGGGTTACTTACTTGTCTCTACTTTTAAGACGACTGAGAACCAATTTTGGATTTAAATTCTTCAAATGCTCTCGCTGGCTGATGTTTACGGTTCGCTTGGTTTATGGTGCGAGCTAATCTTAAGAAATCAAAACAAAATAACCCACTTCGACAAAATTTTGAGGCTACGCTCATCCAATTAGCTTCACCAATCGTTTAAGAGATGAAAGTAAGTTTGCTCTATACTCAAAAGAAGTTGTGAAATCAGGATTGGCACTCACGTTGCAAGATGCATTAGGCATTTTTGCAGAGAAATTAGCCCCGGTCTATTCACCTGAATCTATGGATCTAAGTTCTCCCGATCGCCGTTCATCGGAACCGTCATCCAAGAGTGATGCCGCACTCTTGGATGACTTGAAGGCACATCTTCCAGCGGCCTTAGGGTGTCTCTACGATCGCTATGGCAGTGTGGTGTATGGAGTGGCGCTGAAAGTGTTGCAAAGCCAGCCGGAAGCAGAAGACCTGACTCAGGAAATTTTTCTATCGCTATGGCAGCGCCCGGTTGACTCTGCCAAACACGGTCATTTGATGCGCTACCTGATTGTCATGACTCGATCGCGGGCGATTGACAAACTGCGATCGCACAGTCGCACTCTTAATTTGGTGCAACGTTGGGGGCAGAACGTCACTGCTGCACCCCCCGCCCATACTCCGGTTGAGCAGGCTGTTTTCAATGAGCGATCGCAGCAAGTGCGGCAGGCATTAGCTCAACTTTCCGCTCAACAACGGCAGGTGATTGAACTGGCCTATGATGCTGGACTAAGCCAATCAGAAATTGCCCAACAACTGCATAAACCCCTGGGAAGCGTCAAAAGCTGGACTCGCCAGGGACTTCTGAAACTGAAGCAACTTTTACGAGACTCAATTGACTAAGGTTATGACTGAACCTCTCACCCCTGAAGCAATCGAAACCTTAGCAGCAGGCTATGTAGTGGGCGACCTCGATCGCACTGAAGTCGCAGCTTTCGAGCAACTGCTGATGGAAAATCCGGCATTGGTAGTACAAGTGAATCAGTTGCGAGAGGTCTTAGACCAGGTGGCTCGTGACTTAAACAGCGTTGAACCCCCTCCCCATCTCCGGTCTGTCATCCTGGCAACAGCTACTACCACTCAACTGACCTCCCGACACAAACAGCCTCGGCTCTGGTATACCGTCATGGGTAGTGTCGCGGCACTCTTAATTCTGTGTTTAGGAGTAGATAACTATCGCTTGCGACAAGATTTGGGCATGGCTCAAAACATCAATACCTTACTGCAACAGTCCCAGACGCAACTTTTCTCTCTCAAGGCTGTGAATGCGTCAAATACTGCTGCGGGTAGCTTTGTTGTGAATTTAGGACAACGGCAGGGAATTCTAGTCGTGCAAAATCTGGTGGCTCCACCTACAGGTAAGGTCTATCGACTTTGGGCGATCGCTGATGGCGAAAAAATTCCCTGTGGTACTGTAAAAATTAATCCCCAAGGAAAGGTGCTAGATAAGTTTTGGATGCCTGCTGACTTTTATGACACAGGTATCTCTGGGTTATTCGTGACCTTGGAATCGTCTGAAACCAGCCGTTATCCAACCGGAGCTATTGTGATGCAGACTAACTCATCGACCAAAATCTAACCTCAACAACTCACAATTGATCTCGGTTAAAAATCGAAGGTTGTGCGAATCACACCCACATACTGCGTATCATTCCTGCTGTCGTTTTCTGGGTTGAGAATCACCCAAAAACCAGGAGTAACTGAAATATTATCGTTTAGGCGATAGCGATAGAATGCTTCGATATGGTAGGCGTTATCTCGGTCTTGACGGACATCACTGTTAGAGACACGCGGCGGTATACCAAAGAGAATTCCTGGCAAGTTACCCTCACCCCCCACATCGGGAAACGACATACCGATCGCCCCAAACCAGACGTTGGCATTGTCACCATTGTTGACAAATAGAGAATCTGTTCCACCCCTGCCATTGGAAACATCACTCAAACCAGAACTCTCGGCATTTGCCCAAATATATCCACCCCAAGCGTGGATTTGGAAATTCGGGGAAAAGCGATAAAATCCCTGTGCGCCGACAATATCGTTGGAAGTAGCAATGTTGTTTCCAAAGGGAGCATTTGATAGGACGCTACCCGTCCCAGCTGCGACATTGACTGTTCCAGCAGGGCTATAGCCATGAGAGTAGGCAACACCGATCGCTCCTTGTTCACCATAATAAGCTAAGTGCGCTAAGGCGTTGTAGCCACCATCAAACAAGCCGTTGCTAGCCGATGGCACATTAGGACTGCTTGCTAAATAACCCAAGGTGAGAACCAAGTCTTTGGTAATGTTCCAGTTAGCGGCTGCACCACCGCCACCTCGCCGGAATAAGGGACTGTATGATCCAAATAGTGAGGGAACCCCATTACCGTCATCAGCTATTGTGGGGGGAGTGACGGTGGTTGAAATATCGGTGTAACCAATACCTGTGGGCCCAACAACGAAGTTAAGAGAATCGCTGACTGGGAAGTAGTAACGGATGTGGGGAATAAGAAGTGTCTCGTTGCTATCATAATCGAAGTTCAGGCGGGTCATGCCTGTACCTGTGGCGGCGGCAATTTGGCTTGTACCATTAGAATTAGCAAAGTTGCCAAACTCTAGCCGGACTCGCAACAAATCTTTCCCGGTAAAGCTACTCTCTAAGTTGAGACGACCCCGGTTTGCAAAGTAAGGGCGAGAATCATCGCGATCGCCACCCACCCTATTACCAAAAGTATCACTAACGGCGGTAATAATTTGAGCAGTCAGCTTGGTAGTAGTAGAAAATTGCTGTGCCTCCAACGTTGCTGTGTGTGCCTCCAGTGTATCCACCCGCCCACGCAGAGTTGCTAATTCTGTCGCAAACTCTGTTTGCAAATTTTGCAACACTGTCAAATCTTCTTTTTTAACTAAATCATTAGTACCCGCAGCAATTAATTCATTCACCCGGTCTAAACAGGCATTTAAACCAGCTGCAAATTCATAACGACTCAAGGCGCGATCGCCGCGATAGGTTGCGTTAGGATAACCTGCAATACAGCCATAACGTTCCACCAGCGATTGCAATGCCTGAAATGCCCAATCGCTCGGTTTGATATCAGAAAGTTGGGAAACAGAATTAACTTGTCCCTCTAAATTTCTATTAGCATCTGCTGCATTAGAATCATCTTTTGGAGGTGCTGCCCAAACTGCTGGAATTACCAAAAATAAGATAAAAAAGCTATGAAAAATAATTTTTAGCATTGATTTATTGCTTGATAATGGTTTTTTTATGATTTTGTAGATAAAAAATAGCATTACAATAAAAGCTTTTATCTTCTAAAATAATCAGCGTTAAATTTACATATTAGAAGCTGATATTTAGTTTAATTAAAACAATTTTATGAACGATTGATTGTTTATTAATTGATAATTAAACAATACTTAAAACTGTCTAAAATTAATTTTTATACGATTTCAATTGATGATTGCAACACATCATTGGGTAAAGACGCGATGAATCGCGTCTCTACAAGTGGTCTATTTGTCGCATTCTTTTTTTTAAATTATTTGTGAAAATCTCTCTTTCTTTTCTCTGCGTCTATTTTGCCTCTGCGGTTGGTCGATGCGTAGGTGCTTGCCGCAGAGGATACAGAGATACGAATTACATATCTTCTAACTCAATTCCTTTGGTTTCTCTAATAAAAAAGAGAATAAAAAAGAATGAGGTAGCTGCTGCAATTGTATAGAGTCCATAGGCAGAACCTAGGCCGAAATTTTTCAGTATAGGAGGAAATGTTGTGGAGACGAGGAAATTTGCAACCCATTGCATTGCAGCAGCAATTGAAAGTGCAGCCGCTCGGATTTTATTATTAAACATTTCTCCCAACAGTACCCAAACTACTGGCCCCCAGGAGAAACCGAAGCAAAATACATAGAGGTTGGCTGCAATGAGAGCCAGAGTTCCGGCGCTTCCGGTGAGATTGGGGTTCCCAGCAGCATCTAGGGGAGCGTTGCCAAAAAGATAAGCCATCGTTCCCAAGGTCAAGGTCATGCCAATCGACCCTAGTATAAGCAAGGGCTTGCGACCAAATTTATCTACAAAGGCGATCGCAATCAATGTTGTAATAATGTTGACGGCTCCTGTAATCACTGTGATCGTTAGGGAATCTTTTTCTGAGAACCCAACTGAACGCCACAAAACACTGCTGTAGTAGAAGATTACATTAATACCAACGAATTGCTGTAATACAGATAAGCCTATTCCTATCCAAACAATGGGGAGGAGTGCGCCACTTCTGCTTAAAAGGTCAGAAAACTTAGGCTGGCGTTCTTGAAGCACTGTCTGCCGAATTTCTTCAATTTTTGGCAGCACGTCACCCCCCAAAATTTTGGTCAGAACGTTAGCAGCTTCTGGCTCCCGTCCTTTGGCAACTAAGTAACGGGGAGATTCAGGAATTGTGAAAGCGATCATTCCGTAAAATACTGCTGGTGGAACTGCTGTCCAAAACATCCAGCGCCAAGCTGCAACCCCAAACAAAAACGGCGAGTCTGCGGAACCTGCTGATACAGCGATAAAGTCGTCGCTCAATAAAGCGACGAAAATTCCTACTACGATCGCTAATTGTTGCAGAGATCCTAACCTTCCCCGCAAATGGGTAGGAGAACATTCGGCGATGTAAGCTGGCGCGATGACGCTAGCAACGCCGATTCCAATCCCACCCAATAGTCGCCAAAAGATAAAATCCCAGATAGTGAAGGCAATCCCAGAGCCAATGGCACTAATAGTAAACAATACTGAAGCGACCACCATTGCTTTAACTCGACCATAACGGTCTGCAATCTGTCCAGCAAAGAAGGCTCCTATGGCAGACCCCAGCAAAGCTAAGGATACTGCTAGTCCAGTTACCCAACTACTGGTATTAAAAGCTTTTGCTAGAGATAAAACCGCGCCGTTAATTACAGCAGTATCAAAACCGAACAGAAAGCCGCCGAGGGCAGCAGCACAAGCAATCAAAATTACATAAAATGTATTGGATTTACGACGAATAGTAGTGGAAGACATAGTTTATATATTGGGAGTGGGGAGTGGGGAGCAGAGGAGCAGGGGAGCAGGGGAGCAGAGGGGACAAGGGGACAAAAGTTTAGAACTTCCAACAAGTCTTTCTCCTTGTCCCCAATTCTCTTTGTCCCCAAGTCCTCTTTCCCATGCCCAAAGACTTTGATTATTTACCGTCTGGAACGTCTGCGGAGTCTATCAATTACAACTGCCAAAATAATTACTAGTCCTTTGACAACTAGTTGCCAGAAGTAAGATAGGTTCAACAAGGTTAAACCGTTGTTGAGAATAGCAATAATTAATGCACCTAGAAGTGTGCCGCCAATAGTACCAATACCGCCTGTGAAGCTGGTTCCACCTAGAATAACAGCTGCGATCGCATCTAATTCGTAACCTTGACCTAAGATACCACTAGCACTATAAAGACGGCTGGCACTCATGATTCCTGCTAAACCTGCCAGTAATCCACTAATGCCATAGACAAATAGCAAGACACGATTCACTTTAATCCCTGTTAATCTGGCTGCCCGCTCGTTACCTCCAACGGCATATATCTGCACTCCTAAAACAGTTTGCCGCAGCACAAACCAACTAACTATTACAGACAGTAGCGCAATTATCACTAGCCAAGGAAAGGGGCCGAGATATGTATTACCCACCCAAGCAAAATTTATATCCAGGTTAATCAGTGTTGTTCCTTTGGCAACTAAAAAGGCCAGACCCCGCAAGGCTGTAAGTGAACCCAATGTGACAATAAAAGGTGGTACATCCAAAAAGGTTATGATAGCGCCGTTGATTAAGCCTAAAAGCAATCCTGCTAGCAACGCAGCAGGCACGGCTGCCCAACTCAAAGCTGGCAGTAGCGATACTAATAAGGCAACTACGGCAGAAACACCTAAGATTGAACCAACAGAAAGGTCAATACCTCCGGTGAGAATTACAAAGGTCATTCCTGTCGCCAGCACAATATTGATTGATGCCTGACGCAAGACATTAACGATGTTACCGGCTGTAAGGAAGTTGGGAGAAAGAAATGCAAATAAGATGCAGATAATTATTAGGATTGGCAAAATACCTGCAACTTCCAAAAGACTGCTAATTGATTTCCGGTTACGGGATGCAGGATCGTTGGCTAATTTATTCGCAGGCGGTCTAACGGTCTGACTCATGATTCTAATACCTCCGATGCTCCGGTTGCGTAGTGCATAATTTTTTCTTGGGTAATTTCTTGACCAAGACTGCCGTCCAGTTCGCCTACTAGCTGGCCTTCTCGCATCACTAAGACGCGATCGCTCATGCCAACAATTTCCGCTAGTTCGCTGGAAACCATTAAAATAGCTACACCTTGTGCTGCCAATTCGCTCATAATTCGGTAAATTTCGCTTTTGGCACCGATATCTACACCGCGTGTAGGCTCATCTAACATCAAAACTCTCGGTTTAATGGCTAACCAACGCGCTAGCAGTAGCTTCTGCTGATTACCACCGGAAAGATCCAATGCTCTAATTTCCAAATTGGCTAGGCGGATATTAAAGTTTTCCACTGCGTCTGTTGACAACTGATTAACTGAACCCCAGTTAACAACTCCAGCCTTTGCATCCTGCTTGAGTGTATTGATAGCAATATTCTTGCGGGCGCTCATCTCTAGAAATAAACCTTGGTCTTTGCGGTCTTCTGGAACGTAGCCAATTCCTGCTGCAATGGCATCACTGGGTGTATTAATTTCCAGTTTTTTGCCGTTTAAGAATACTTCACCACTGGCTTTGCGGTCTGCACCAAAAACCAACCGAGATAGTTCTGTGCGTCCTGCACCAACCAGCCCCGCTAAACCAACAATTTCTCCAGCATGAACTTTAAAACTAGTCGGCTCAACTTTCTTTCGCGTATCGCTCATATTTCTGACTTCTAGCACGACTGGGCCCGGATGCATTTGTCGTTGATGTTCGTAAAAGTCTTGCATGGAGCGACCGACCATCATCTGCACCAATCGTTGGGGAGAAATTTCACTGCGTGTCAGACTGCCAATATATTGACCATCGCGCAGTACACTAATCCTGTCAGCTAGGGCATAGATTTCTTCCATCCGATGGCTGATGTAGATAATGGCTATGCCATCACGCCGCAGTTTGCGAATTACCTCAAATAAATGCTCACTTTCGCGGTCAGACAGGGCTGCTGTTGGTTCATCCATTACCAAAACGCGGCTTTTGTCTTTCAACGCCCTGGCAATTTCTACTTGCTGCTGTTCTGCGATCGATAAAGTACCAACCACAGTCTGCGCTGTAAAATTGGCTCCAAGGCTTTCCAGCACTTGCTCTGCTTCCAGTTGCATAGCTTTGCGGTCTAAAAGCTGACCTCGCCGCAACTCGCTACCCATAAATATATTTTCGGCAACGGTTAAATTAGGTGCAACATTCAGTTCTTGATAAATAAGATTAATACCCGCCTTACGTGCTGTGGCCGGATCGGTAATTTTCAGGGGTTGACCATTGATGCGAATTTCTCCTTCATCGGCAATGTAAGCCCCAGCTAGGATTTTCATCAATGTGCTTTTACCTGCTCCGTTTTCACCCATCAGGGCGTGAACTTCTCCTGGATAAATTGTCAAATTGACATTTTGAAGTGCAGATACACCATGAAAGCGTTTCGTAATCCCCTGCATTTCTAACACCGGAGTAGTGGTTGGTGTATCAGAAAATGAGTTTTCAATAGTTGTTGTCATGAGCAGAACGTTTAAAAAGAATTGAAAATTTGCAACTGTGAGTTATCAATCAATCAACTCACATTTGTTTGATGTGAAATTAAAATCATCACAAAATCATCTTTTAAAATCGACCGCTATCTTGGAAACTTCTAAAGTTCGTCTTCCAAAATTTAGAGCTTTTTGCAGATGTATCTATATACATCATGAGTATGTGCAAAAAGTCTGTCAATGCACCAAAAGACTCAACTCAGAGTAATAATAATTGTTAATAAAAAATTCACAATTATTATTATCTACCAGCCTTTTTCTGTGCTGACATTATCTTTTGTGATCAATTTAACGGGAATCAAAATGGTGGGTGACTGAGGTCTTTTACCATTTAAGATGTCGTTTCCAACTTGAACTGCTTTTTGGGCCATTCCTCGGGGATTTTGAGTAGCAGTTGCGGCATATAAACTATTTTTAGCAGCGATCGCAGTGATTGCTTCTGGCGCACCATCAACCCCGACAATAAAGAATTCTTTACGTTGTGCTTGGTTTGCTGCTAGTTGGGCGCCAAGTCCACTCGGATCGTTAATGGCAAAAACAGCATCAATTTTGGGAAAGGTTGTGAGCAAATCACTCATAACTCTGAGTCCTCCATCCCTACTACCCTCTGCATTCTGGTTTTTAGAAAGGATTTTGATATCGGGATATTTGGATAATACATTCTCGCAGCCATTAATTCGCTGAATCACCGAGTCTACGGGCGGCCCATTAACTATTACTACATTACCTTTACCTTTGAGGCGGTCAGCAATATATTTGCAACTAACTTCTCCAGCTTGGACATTATTAGTGGTAATGGTGGCATCCACACCTCCCTCAGCGCCTGTATCTACGGCAATAACAATTCTACCTGCTCGTTTCGCGTTTTCAACTATTGGTCTAATTCCCCTTTTATCAGCAGCATTCAAAACAATGATGTCAGCATTCGCAGCAGTAAAATTTTCAATTTGATTGGCTTGTTGATTGAGATCATAGGCACTAGAAGCTACAATAACGGTGACATCTTTTCCGCCAATTCTCCTCGCTTCTGCCTCAACTGCTTGTCCCATAACCACGAAGAAAGGGTTACTTAGATCGCCAACGGTGAAGCCAACTGTTCGTAATTTTTTAGTTCCAGTAGGAATTTTAGTTTCTGCACTAGTATTAATTGCAGTGTTAGTACCAGTATTAATAGCTGTGTTGTCATTTTGAGCGCCATTTGTGCAACCAACAATAGCAAAACCTAATATGCCAGCTATGATCGAAATTCTTTTCATTTTTATCTATTTTTAACAACGGATTTCAATCTCAAAAAGGTTATTACAATGTGTTTTTGCCAAGTTATTACAATATGAGCTAAGTCTAAAAAATTCAGACATAACCTAGTACTACTGCTAGTTTTGGCAACTTAAACTACTTTCAAATGTTTCTAATAATGTGATATAATTTAAGCTAGTGCTATTAATTGCTCTAAATTAGATGGTTTCTTTTTAAAGCAAAACAATATACGCTACACTACCTCAACAAATCACATTGTTGGCGAAACTATATTTGGAAGTGTGTAAGCTAAAAAGAGCTTTTAATCAAACTTACTAGAACCTGATTTTATCAAAATTGGAAATTTGTATTTCCTTTTAGATTGTTTTAGTTTAACCTGCATTACTGCAAATATGATTCCGGTTTATTGAACTTTACAAATCAATAAAACTATTCTTATCTCTATGTGGTTAATATTTCACTACTAGAGAATTTGCAAAAATTAAGTAATGTTTAGCTCAACTCGAATTAAGTAAAATTAATACTATAGGAGTAAAAAATCTGATTTTAAATCTATCTTATAGGAGTAGAAGAATATAGCCGTTACCATATATGAAAATCATTTTGTCTTTTTTTGAGAACTAACTAAAAGTGGAAAGTTAATGTTTTGTCAACCTTAGTTAGGAAGTGTTAATTTGTCAATTGTATAGTATGAGAATACTTGACAATATTAGCTAACTCTTGTAACTGGTTTATGGCTTCTGCACCCTCTAACTTCATTAATTCGCGATCGTCCCATAACTCCATCCAAGTAATCCCATAATCAGACACTAAAAACCGAATCAGGTGCTTTTCTCCCAGGCTAACCATAAATGAAGCACTCTGCATTTGGTCACCGCATGTATAACAAGACGCAGTATAACCACGCCCATCAAGGGTAATTGTCAAGGCTTGCAAGTTCATTACCAAGTCTTGAATGAATTCCTGATGTTGTTGCGCTAATCTTAGAAACACTTATTTTCTCCTACCACTCCAGTTATGTGGTTACTTTTAAAATTTCTTTAGATTTACATCTGATGTAATTTGGTTGCTAAAAGTTCGTGTTTTCATAAAGATGTGATTAATCTTAATCTTCCGGTTATAAGCAATAAACTAAATTCTTAAAGCCGTTTTAATATTTTGGACAATAACCTGGGGTGGTTGTGCAACATCCATAGATATGGTGTTTAATGGTTCTTCAAGAGTATCAAACTGGCTGTTGAGAAGTTTTTCGCTCATGTAATGATTGCTACGCTCTTGCAACCGTATTTGAATCAACTCATAAGACCCTTTAAGATAAACTAGCTTGATGCGTTCGCCCTTGGCGTTGGCGGAGCCATCGCTATCCAATACCAAAAATTGCCGATAACTGTCTTTTAGAGCCGAACACGCCAGCACCACATTTTTATTTTCTTGCAGCCAATGTTTTATGGCTGTTTGCAAATCTTGTAACCAAGGCATCCTGTCAGCTTCACTCAGAGGGATACCCCGCCGCATTTTCTCAACATTCTCTGGCGAGTGGAAAGTGTCAGCATCACTAAACTCCCATTCTAACGATTCTGCTAGCAGTTTTCCTATAGTGGTTTTGCCAGAACCCGATACACCCATTAGGATAATAATCATTGACTGCTTAATCATAATTTTTCTTCAAAAAAGTTAAGTTATTGAAATGGAGGCTGAATTTAAATACGGTTTGGATAAGACTTGATCCCCCAACTCCTCTTAAAAAGGCTTGCTCATAATGGCTCTATTTTCCCCTTTTTAAGGGGGGCTAAGAGGGATCTTTAAGGACTATGCACCTAAACCAAACCGTATTGGGCTGGATTTAAGATTTCTTTCCATACAACATGTAAGTCGAAGTCGCAAGTGCAAATTTTATAAGAGAGACTGAACTCATCTATAAAAACCAAGTATATATTTAGGACTTACGTAAAAACTCTCTCAAACTCTTATTCCTACCCTTCAAGAACGCTAAGGGCGAACGTGTCCTTTGCGTCCTTTGCAATTCGTTTTTTCATAATTTTGCATAAGTTCTAGTATTATTGAAAGTTGTTTTAACTACTCCCGAACGATATAAAAACTCTACTTCTTTAGACATAATTAATAATTGTTGCTAGTAGTTACTAGGCATCAGAATAATTTGAATGTTTATTTTAATAAAAAATCTTGCTAAATTTATACAAAATATACAACTTATACATTATCTAAAACCTCAGCTTTAACAATAGGATGTTAAAGTAAAAAGTGTTAATAAAAATTATTTTTATGTATCAAATAGATAGTTGAAATTAGCAATGCTGCCATGAAAGCTAGTATCTGTAGGGTAACTAGAAAAAATAAATTATCCAATTTAATGTATTGCGTAAGCAATACGGTTCGGTTAAAGGGAAAAGGGGAAAGGTTTTGAATACATCCTTTACCCTTTTCCCCTTACCCTTTCCCCAGACCACAAGGAAAGTAAAAAATGCTTATCCGAACCGTATTGATTACGTAAGGACATTCTAAAGCTCAAAAAAACCTCAATTTGAAAAATTTGATGTATAAAAATAATCAATTTCCTACTAATCCTTCATCCCTAGAAGGGCTACGAGTACTGCTTGTAGATAATGATGTCAATTTCTGCAATTCGTTGATGCCGATGTTGCAATCCTATGGTGTAAGTGTGCAAGCGGCATTTTTAGGACAAGCTCTGGAAATATTTGTGCAATGGCAACCTGATGTTCTCTTAAGCGATATTTCCACGCCAAATGATGATGGCTATGCTCTGATTCAGCAAGTGAGAACACTTACGGGAGAGCGAGGCAAAGTAGTACCAGCGATCGCTCTAACAAACACTGTAACAGAAGATATGTATCAACACGCTCTTTTAGCTGGGTTTAGTCTATGTTTTGCTAAACCCGTAGTTGTTGATGATTTTGTTGCGGTACTTGGCATTTTAGCAATTGCTAATAATCCTCATCCTCATGCTAACTAGCTTTAATGAATGTCTTAGATATAGTAGTCTAACTCTTTAGAAGTAATGATATGGATCATTTATTTGTGGAGATAATTATTTTTAAACCGCTATTAATGAACTTGATAAAGGATAAGATTAATCTCACGAATTATCAAATGTCTATTTTAACTCAATTAGTTTTGCTTTTAAGTAGTGGAATTATTGGTATTGGATTTATTCTAGTTTCTTATTTATTGGCACTGATTTGGATTTAGGAAACTTAGATTGCTTATTTAACTTGTATTTAAACTATTATTATATACAAGGCAAGTATGTAAACTGCTCTAAAATTCAAACTGAATCTGCCAAATTATTGCAGTCCAAAACTTCATCCTATGACATCCGATCAAGCCTCTGACCAACCTGTATCTGAATCTACCGCTAATGATGCGTTCGACGTAGAGCAACAAGATAGTGCAGATGCTTTATTTCCTATCGTTGGTATTGCCGCCTCTGCGGGTGGATTAGAGGCGTTTACGGAGTTGCTCAAATATTTGCTTACCGATACAGGGATGGCATTTGTGCTGATTCAACACTTAGACCCTAACCACAAAAGTCTGTTGAGCGAGATTCTGGCAAGAGAAACTCAAATGCCCGTCATTGAAGTCCAAGACGGCATAAGTGTAGAACCTAACAAAGTCTACGTTATTCCGCCTAACACAAAGATGATCTTATCTAGTGGAGTGTTGCAACTCACGCCGCGAGAGAAAGTTCAGGGTAAATATATGCCTGCTGATGCGTTTTTTAGTTCGTTGGCAGCAGATCGAAAGCACAAAGCGATCGCAGTGGTTTTATCTGGAGCTGATGGAGACGGTTCACTAGGGCTAAAGGCAATCAAAGCAGCCGGAGGCGTGACTTTTGCTCAGTGCGAAGACACAGCAAGATTCGATAGTATGCCCAATACTGCTGTTGCCGGTGGGAATGTTGATTTTATTCTGCCGCCTCAAAAAATTGCCGAAGAACTGATAAACCTCAGTCGCAATCCTTTTATTTCTGAATCATTATCAGTGATTGCGGTTGAGAAGCTGCCGTCCGAACAGGGTGATGCCCTTGCGACTATTTTTATGTTATTGCGATCGCTAACTAGCGTTGACTTTAGCCACTACAAGCCCAACACCCTCGATCGCCGAATCCAACGCCGAATGCTGTTGTATAAACTAGAACGCTTGCAGGATTATGCCAAGTTTTTGCAAGAAAATCCGAGTGAAATCAGAGCGCTCTATGAAGAAATTCTGATCCACGTTACCTATTTTTTCCGCGACCCCGAAGCATTTCAACTGTTAAAAGAGCAAGTCTTTCCCACTATCATCCAAAACAAATCAGTAGAGTTGCCGATTCGGATTTGGGTAGCTGGGTGTTCCACGGGCGAAGAAGTCTATTCCATCGCCATCTCCTTGCTGGAGTTTTTGTCGGATAAAATCACCCCGCCGCCAATCCAGATTTTTGCCACAGACATCAGCGAGATCGCGATTGACAAAGCAAGATCGGGCATTTATATAGAGAATCAAATGGTAGAAGTCTCACCAGAGCGCCGCCGCAGATTCTTTAATGCTCTTGAAGGCGGTGGGTATCAAATTAGTAAAGCTGTCCGCGAACTGTGTGTGTTTGCTCGACAAGACTTAGGTAGCGACCCCCCTTTTTCCAACTTAGATTTAATTAGCTGCCGGAATGTACTGATTTACTTAGACGAAACGTTGCAAAAACGGATATTGCCCATCTTCCATTACAGTCTCAACCCGACTGGCTTTTTGCTGCTAGGGACTTCAGAAAGTACTGGTAAATATTCAGAGTTATTTACTCAGATAGATAAAAAGAATAAAATCTATGCCAAAAAGCTAACTGCAAATCGTCCAATTCTATCGTTCGTTACCAGCAATTATCCGATCACAAAAGTGGACGAACCGAAGCTGACCAATGAGAATCCATCAAATGAGTTTGATTTAGAGAAAAAAACTGACCAACTGATTTTGAATCACTATGCCCCAGTGGGTGTAGTAATCAACAACAAAATGGAAGTGCTGCAACTTCGGGGAGAAATCGATCTCTACCTAAAACTTTCACCTGGAAAACCGAGTCTCAACTTATTTAAAATGGTGCGCCAAGGCTTGCTTGTAGAGCTACGCGCCACAATTTATCAGGCACAACGGCAAAAAACTCTAGTTAAAAAGCAAGGGTTACGAATTGAAGAGGGCGATCTTTCAAGAATCATCAATGTTGAGGTAATTCCATTCAAGGGTTCCACCGACGAAGAATCCTACTTTGTGGTTTTATTTGAAGAAGCCCCACCTGTAGTTAAGAATCTCAACGCGGTAAATCCTGAGAGCCTTGAGCAGCTAAACTTAGAGCAGGAGATTGTTCGGCTAAGGCAAGAACTCGCAAATGCCCACCAAGAGAAGGCTGCGACTCAAGAGTATCTGCAAGCGGTGATCCAAGATCAAGAGCACATCAATCAAGACCTGAAAGTTGCTAATGAAGAAATCCTCTCCAGCAATGAAGAGTTGCAAAGCACCAATGAGGAGCTAGAAACTGCTAAAGAAGAGATTCAAGCAACCAACGAAGAACTCAACACAACCAATGAAGAACTTCGCTCTCGAAATCTGGAATTACACCAAGTTAACAACGATCTGACGAATTTGCTTGCCAGTATCAATATTCCTATTTTGATATTGACTTCGGACTTACGGGTTCGACGTTTTACGCCAATGGCGCAACGGCTTTTCAATTTAATTCCCACCGATGCTGGACGACCTTTGAGCGATATCAGAGCGAATCTGAATATTCCTGATTTAGAAGCTCTAATTTTAGAGGTACTTGACACACTCGGCATTAAAGAATTAGAAGTCCAAACCTTTGGGGGACATTGGTATAACCTCCGCATCCGTCCTTATCGCACCACAGAAAACCAGATTGACGGAATAGTGTTGGTGTTAATAGATATTGATGGTCTTAAACGCAATGCCACAAGCTTAGAACAAGCCCGGAATTACGCTGAAGCGATTGTGGAGACGGTACAAGTGCCGTTAATCGTGCTTGATTCTAATTTGCGAGTGAACAAAGCCAATCGCTCGTTTTATGAAACATTTCAGGTTTCACCATCAGAGACAACGCAATCTCTGATTTTTGAACTAGGGAACGGTCAGTGGAACTTACCTGGACTACAACAGATCCTAGAAGACATTCTCGCCAACGATACCACTATTCAAAACTTGGAGGTAGAGCATCGTTTTGAGCAGATAGGGCAGAAAACTATGCTGCTTAATGGTTGGAAAATTGCTCAACAGGGAGAGAGCCAAAAGATTTTGCTAGCGATTGAAGATATTAGCCATCGCAAGCGGTTTGAGTTAGAGCGAACCGAGTTGTTGGCACAGGAGCAATCAGCCCGTCAAGAGGCGGAAAATGCCAACCAAGCTAAAAATGAATTCTTGTCGAACTTGTCCCATGAACTTCGTAACCCGCTTAATACTATACTCGGCTGGGCGCAACTCGTCCGCACCCGTGATTTAGATTCTTCAGCAGTCGCTCGTGCCTGGGAAGTGGTGGAGCGGAGTGCTAATGTGCAGGCTCAGTTAATCGATGATATGCTGGATCTCTCACGAATTACGAGTGGAAAGCTTCATTTAAACACTCGTCTCATCGATCTAGTCTCAGTAGTGAATGCCGCCATTGAGTCTATCCAATTTTCCGCAGAGGCGAAAGGTATTCAAATTGTTTCACAGTTGAACTCGGCGATAGTTGTCGGAGATTTTGACCGTTTACAGCAAGTTATGTGGAATTTACTTTCTAACGCGATTAAGTTCACTCCAGCCGATGGGCGAGTGGGAGTTATGCTCGAAGCTGTATATAGTCACGCCGAGATTCGAGTCAGCGACACAGGAATTGGCATCTCGGCAGACTTGCTGCCGTATGTATTTGAGCGCTTCCGTCAAGGAGATTCCAGCAGTAGCAAAACGAGTCAGGGGCTTGGATTGGGCTTGTCAATCGTTCGTCATATTGTCGAACTTCACGGTGGAACAGTTCAAGCGCAAAGTCCAGGCCAAGAACTAGGAACCACAATTATCATCAGGCTGCCTCTGCGCTCAATGCCGCCGGAGATTACACCGCCAACTTATTTAGAGCCGAGCATTTTATCTGAGACTCCAGATTCATTAGATGGTAAAAATTCATCCCTTACCCTTGAAGGGTTATGCATCTTAGCTGTAGACGATCAAAAGGATAGCCGCGACTTAATCCAGTGGATGTTAGAAGATTTCGGGGCTGAAGTAGTGGTTGTTACATCGGCAAGGGAAGCGATCGCGGCTCTAACTGAATCTCCTGGCAGATATGATCTGCTTCTAGCAGATATTGGGATGCCAGAGGAGGATGGTTACTCGCTAATTCGTCAGGTTAGAGAGCTTGAAACTGAAGCCGAGCGACAAATTCCAGCAGCAGCAATCAGTGCTTATGTCACCGAGCAAGAACGGCAAAGGGCGATTGATGCTGGTTTCCAAATACATCTAGCTAAACCGATTCAACTGACTGAATTGGTATTGATGATTGCAAATTTGAGTGGACGAATCACAGATAATTCGTAATGACGCCCGAATACTCGCTAACGTAATTCGTAATTGTGGGTACTGTTATCAAATACAGCAGATTGCGCTCTAATCGAATAGATGTAGAGACGCAATACTACTCGGTTAAGGTGCATAGTCATCAGAGATCCCCCTTAGTCCCCCTTAAAAAGGGGGAAAATAAGGCATTTTTAGCCCCCCTTTTGAAGGCTACGGTGTATACACAAGTCTGAACTGGCTCAATAATCTGGGTTTTACCCCACCCTAACCCTCCCCTTGTAAAGGGGAGGGAACAAGATTTTCCGGTTTCCCCCCTTTACAAGGGGGGATTAAGGGGGGTAATTCGACTTGTGTATACACGGTAGCCTTTTGAAGGGGGGTTGGGGGGATCGACTCTTAACCGAGCAGTATTGTGTAGAGACGTAGCAGTGCTACGTCTCTACAAGGTTTTGGGTTTTATATATGTACTTCATTTACCTGAAATCTGCTGTATAGCAATACAACATTTGATTTGTAAAAATGTGCGGTGTCCAAATTCCCAACTTCTTTGAGGAGTTAGGGAACTAATTTTTTATAAAAGACTTGTGTTCTGCACGAACGCACTTGTGTTCTGGACGAAAGCACTTGTGTTCTGGACGAAAGCACTTGTGTTCTGAACGAAAGCACTTGTGTTCTGGACGAAAGCACTTGTGTTCTGGACGAAAGCACTTGTGTTCTGAACGAACGCAATTGTGTTCTGCACGAACGCACTTGTGTTCTGCACGAACGTAATTGTATTCTGCACGAACGCAATTGTATTCTGCACGAACGCAATTGTATTCTGCACGAAAGTGCTTGTGTGTTTGAATTACGTATAAATTGTTTAATCTGCATCTAAAACATTCACAAAGTTATAGATGCAGATTAAACATCTTTACTTAAAAAGATACAAAACATATTTAATTCATTCTATTAAAACAGAAGGTATCAACTATGAATTGAGGAGTTTTACGCATGACTGCAACCTTTATAAAGCTGCCTAAGTTTCGTAATATCCAATGGGTGAGCTTTGTTGGTGGAGAAGGGATTGTACGGAGCTACAAACCTGAATCTGGCACATGGACGTATCTCATTGAGATGGCATTAGGGCTAGAGCCTGACTTTGGCAGAGTTGGTGCAGAAACGATGATACTCCTCACTGAGGCAGATTTGCAGACGATATAAGCAGACTTTTTACAACCTAGTACTGCAAGGTGGAAGTCACCCTTCGGCTGCGCTCAGGGTAAAAAAGTCACCCTTCCCTACGGGACGCTAGGCGTAGCAAGATCCACGAAGTGGTACGGCTGCGCTCAGGGTAAAAAAGTCAAAAGTATTATGGAATAAGCTCTTTAGGAATTTTAAATGGTTGCTCTACTACGCCGTGGCGTACTAGTATTCCTTAAGATTTTGGATTTTTATAGCGATAGTGATTAAAGAAGGTTCAGCCTCCAGCTACTCCGGCTGTTCTTCCTCTATTGCGGCAATAGTTCGTTTCGTGGCAAAGCCATTGAGAATGATATCTCGAATTAAAGATACCTCCTTATCTAAATTTATTGCATGATCTTCATATTTTGTTGCAGCACGAGTTAAATTATAGTTTCTCATCCGTTCTGCCATTTGACGCGAGAATGTAACCTTTTCCTCCATTACTCGCACAGCCGACCACAGCGCATTTTCAAGATTCTGAGTTTGCTCTGCCAGGAACACACTAGCTGTAAAGGAATGCCCCGTGTGACAGCGAAACCGTAGCGGCTCTCCTTTGCCAATTTGCCAGATGCTGCCGTTGCATTCAGGGCAGGTGTAAGTCGTTCGAGTCCCGATCGCTTCTACACTCTCTAAAAACTCTTGGGTATTCATCTGCTGTTCAGCAATCTTGGATTCAATTTCGATCTCTTCAGTCACGGGGTATGCCTCCTCCTTGGCGGCGGGTTCTTTTGACAACTGCACTAGCAAGTCTGGGATTTCTGCAAGGGGCAAGCAGTAATCGACCTTTACATACCGCAAGGCGCTCTTTGCCATGCTGGGGTATTCTGCTTCCTTCGGGTCTTGAACGATCGCCACTCCGCCCCGTTTCTTGATTGCCTGCAACCCCACCGTGCCATCATCAAGATAGCCGGTGAGTATCACGCCTACCACCCTTGTACCATAAGCGCGGGCAGCTGAACGAAATAACGCATCGATCGCGGGGCGAAAGCGGTTTTCTTGAGGCCCACGCACGACACGCATTAAGCCTTGGTTGACTAACAGGTGATAATCGGGGGGTGCAATATAGATTCGCCCGGTTTGAATTGGCTCTCCATCTACCGAGTGAGATACTGGTAGAGAGCATATATCTGTAAGAATTTCGGGGAGAATGCTGGGCTTGTCTGCTGGGAGGTGCTGAACAATGAAGAAGACAGCATCAATGTCAGCAGGCACAGCACCCAAGATTACGCCCAGTGCTTTGAGTCCGCCTGCCGAAGTCCCAATAACAATAATCTTGTGTCCTAGCATAGATACCTTTTCTTAGCAAATAAAAGCTGCTCAATGTTATCTATGTCTTCTAAATAATTAAACATCTTCTAGTATGAAAATGCCTGTTGGAGAGGGGTGATTCAAGAATTTTTGCAATAGTCTAATGAATATTAAAGCCTCATTAATGGAGTTCCGAGCCTCATTAATGAATATTAAAGACTCATTGTTGCATTCTAAGATATATCTCCTCTCCCACCCCTGCCCCCTGCCCCCTGCCTCATCACAATCCCTACCATTCCCGCTTGGAGAGTTCTTTCATCGGCAACAACAAACCGGCTTCAATCTCCTGCCGCACAACGTCTGTGATTTCACAGTTGCTATTAAGGCAATCGATAAGTAACTGATTGGCATCGTAATATTGTTGCAATACTTGCTGTTGCTGTGGGCTGAAGTGCCAGTGATGCTGAATTCGATGCTTGGCGATCGCAGTTTTTAACTGTTCTATCCAAGCAGGATAACTTGTTTGCCACCATGTCTGAATCCTTTCTCTACTTTGTTCTGGATCGGGCAGTAGGTCTTTAAGTTCTTGTAAAACTTGATGTAAGCCAGCATCTTGAACAATTGCTAAAGCACTACTCAGAGCATCATTGCACCCATAGACATTGGTAAAATTAGATTCGCATTCCTTTACTAGGTTATCTAATGCCGCATCCAAAAAAATATCTTGATCGAAGATGCAGACAAGGGCAAAGTACGGGGTAAGGTGAGGAGTCTTAGCAAGAGCAAGATAAAACGCCCGAATTGCAGCAGGCACAGGAGCAGCGACAGACTTTTGACTTGTCCAAGTTAAAAATTTTTGCAAATATGGATCTTGAGCCGCTAGCGCATCAATTTCTTGCTTCATCAACAGTACCAAAAAATCTGCATTCCGTAGCATGGCAATCGTTAACAAAAAGATTTCACGCCATCTGGGTTCAGTAATATGAGTCACCAGACGTTCTAAGGGTTGTTTTAATGCTTGTAAATTATAACTGGCAACGATTTTTCGAGCAGTCAGATATTCTTGAAACGTCAAATAAGAGAAAGAGAAAATCCCCCGCACTCGTTCTGCTAGTAATCCATGTTGCAACTCTATCGCCTGAAGTACCCCTTCACTATCTAATTCCAATTCCTCTGGTTCTGTAGAAGCATTCGGCAAATCACCGATATAATCGCTAATGTGTTGTTCAACAATGCGTTGTTCAAAAAAGTAATTACCCTGCTCAAATGTCGCGCTAGCAACTTGACTCAGCAACTTAAGTTTTTGTGGTAATGAAAAACCTTGGTATACTTCATCCCGCTCAATTGCTTTAGTTTCGTCCCATTTACCCAGGAGCAGGTCTAAACACTGCTTATAAAAAGCAGATTTTTGGGTTGGAAATTTGTTCTGGTGATGAAAAACCCAGCAGGCGAGATGCAAAAACAAGGGAGTGATAGCAAGTCTTTGAAATTGTAAATTTTCGGGTAAATCTAGTTTCTCAATAAACTCAAATGCCTGTTCTTGTTTATTCTCAATGTTCGTTTTCGTAACTGCTGTAAACCACTTCTGAGCAAAAGCAACAATTTGATCTTGACTAAAAGGGGCAATTTCAACATCTGTAAAGCGTCTGAGGTTCAAAGCTTTAGCTGCCGTGCGGCAGGTGACGACAAACATATTTTTTTGATACTTTTCAGATAGTCTGCGAATCTCATTGACGACACCCTTACTCTGTTGATGGAGTACTTCATCTAATCCATCCAGCAAAAGCAATACTCTACCTGACAACAACAAAGTTTCCAGTACAGATGGATCTGAAATTCCACAGGTGAGGAAGTCTTCGCAAATATAGTTCAGTAAATTGAACTCTCCTGCAACTCTCGTTTTGTCGGCAAAATCTCTTAAGGTGACAAAAATAGGAACCCGATTTGCTGCAAATCTCCCTCGGTTGCATTGAATCGCCAGATGTTGTAAGAAAGTGGTTTTACCTGTTCCCGGTTTACCCAACACCCGCAGCTTTGAGTAAGTTTGAACTGCTGTGATCCCCGCTATTTGTGTCTGAGATACTTCACCTAAACCAAAGCGGTCAAATTCTTTTGATGTAAAGTTTTGCAAATCAGCAAACTCTAACCACTGAAGGCTGGCAATCTCCTCCAAAATGTTGACATCGATGTAAATGTCGTCGATTCTAACGGGGCGAGTAACATCTAATAACTGCAAAGTGCCGCACTGGTCTTGAATTTTGTCGAAGCGTTGCGATTGCACTTGTTGTACTAGAGCATCAATATCTAAAAATTCAGCATTACCCAGTTCTTTTGATTCAGAGAATTCTTCTGGAGAATTAGCCGCAATTTCCCGCCAATTCAACGACAACACAGAACAAATGTCTATAAAAATATGACGCTCAACAGGACGCCCAGTAAAAAACCGCCAAATTGGTTGGCGAGTCTTTAAGTTGACTTCAAGAGCTAAATTATCTTGTGTCCACCCCTTATGAGCGAACGCTTTTTTGGCTTGTTGAATCCCGGCGAGGGATGCTTGGAGCGATCGCTTAACCATAGAAGCTTATACACATCAAATAATAATTCTTCCAGTTGACATTATTGCAACATACAGTTTTGGAACTACTTAGAAAATAAGTAAGCTATTTTAGCTATTTTTAAATGTTAATGATTTGTTTCAAGCAGCTTCAGCCAATATCTTATAATTGCATTGTTTCAGTAAAATATAAAAAATTAGTATTTTTTGCAACTTTGTACTGAATCTTAGAGAAAGTTTTTGTATATATAATACCTTTAGTGGTATGGCAAGCTTAAAATTTATGTACGATTAAGTACTTGTAATTATTGTACCACTTCTGTTAAGTGTACTTGTGTATCAAGTTAGATTGTTATGATCAATATTTAAATAAGTGAGATTAAACTGGTGATTTAAAGGTTTACCTGCCGACATAAGCCTTAGATTCTCAAGTCCTTTTATTGTGTTGTTAGCTGGCTTTTAAACATAATTCACTCTCAGATACATGAGCAAGGCAAACGCATTTGAAATATAATATTTTTACTATTAATTTCAATAGTTATAACGTTTTATTTTTAAGAATACTTATTAAGCAAAATCTTTACTGACAATAAATAATACATACGCAACCTCGCCAAAATAAGAAACAATACACTTCAGTTAAGCCCCAAATCCAATGCAAGAGACGTTGCAATTGCTAGTCTCTACATACCCAAAATCAATACCAAAAATCCTTAACCCAAGCGTATTAAAATAAGAAATTGAATTTCGTGTCAATGGTGGAGTTCGGCGTGAGCGCTCAGTCTAACGCTCAATAGACCTCTTGCAAAAGTACTTTTTGCAAGAGGGGAAAAAGGGGTTCATGTTAAAGGGGAAGGGGATAATACAGAACCTTTCCCCGTTCCCCCTTACCCTTTTCCCGACTTATGCAAGAAGTCTAATAAATGGTAAAACACCACACTAAATTGAAAATTTGGTGCAAAACTATCAATGCTGGATCGAAATCCCTCACTGATAGCGCAGCGTTAGCGTACCACTCCGTGGAAGCAAGCTACGCGTAGCGTCTCGTAGAGAGGAACGAGCGTCGCATCTTAATTCTGACAAACTTTATTGTCTTTTTACAATCTACAGCTGGTAAGAAGCCGTCAAAGCCACCGCCAAAGCATCCGCAGCATCATCTGGCTTAGGAATATGATCTAAATCCAACTCCCGCGCCACCGCTTCTTGCACTTCCGACTTATCGGCATTGCCATACCCTGTTAAAGCTTGTTTAATTTGAGCAGGAGTATACTCTACATAAGGAAGACGACGTTGGCCCAATACTAAAATAACTATACCCCGCGCCTGTGCAACCAGTATTGTACTTGACATCCGATAGAAGAATAGTTTCTCGATCGCAACCAAATCTGGTTTAAATTCCTCAATCACGGTGTGTAAATCATCAAACAAGGTACATAAACGCAGTCCCATTTCTACATCTGCTGAGGTTTTTATTACCCCAAAATCCAGCATATTTACTGTAGTCTCTGGTATCTTGTTAGGAGTTTGTATGCAGCTAATTGCCCCAAATCCTAAAATTGCCAGTCCTGGATCTAATCCTAAAATTCGTTTTTCTATTAAATTCATTTTTATCAAGCTAAGGTATTGTTTAACTAGGAATACTGGCAATTTTGACCACTTGCTCTTAGTCTAATGGAATAGACAAATATAATAGTTTCACGCCAAGTGTTTTAAACCAAGTGGTGTAAATTTTTTGTTAGTTATTGTTTGTAGCACTGCTGTAAATCAGGTATGTCAATTGGTTTTCTCAGACAAGTCCTCAACGCCCTGCAAAAGCAGTCGCGCTCTCGTACTTCCTATCGTGTTAACCAGTGGTTCAAATGGTTATCCCCTGGACTATCGGTAAAACGTTGGTTGTTAATCAGTATTGGGGGTGTACTGCTGGCGAGTTTGGGGTTAGCTATTTGGATTAAGTTGACCCCAATTTTTTGGATGATCGAGTTTTTTAGGAATCTTCTGGGAGTAATCACCAACATTTTACCCAACTATGTTAGTGGGCCTTTGGTGCTGCTTGGCGGCTTGCTGTTAGTGCTTTGGGGGCAAACTCGCACTGTCGGCTCAATTACTAAAGTACTAAGAGCAGAAGGGGGAGAGGAACTCATTGATGTTTTACTGGCCCATCATCGATTGTATCGAGGCCCGAAAATAGTGGTAATTGGTGGTGGTACGGGACTTTCTACGTTGTTGAGAGGACTAAAAACCTACAGCGCTAATATTACTGCTATTGTCACTGTTGCCGATGATGGTGGATCTTCTGGGCGGTTGCGTCAAGAATTTGGAGTGTTACCACCAGGGGATATTCGCAATTGTTTGGCTGCATTAGCAGATGAAGAAAAGTTATTAACAGAATTGTTTCAATACCGTTTTCGGGCTGGAGATGGGTTAACAGGTCACAGTTTTGGTAATTTGTTTTTAACGGCAATGAGTGATATTACTGGAGATTTAGAACAAGCAGTTGCAGCCAGTTCTAAAGTGCTAGCAGTACGGGGACAAGTACTACCAGCAACTCTTAGTGATGTTCGTCTCTGGGCAGAATTAACCGATGGTCGCCGCATTGATGGGGAGTCTAGCATTCCCAAGGCTGGCGGTAAAATTGTCAAAATTGGTTGCATTCCAGCTAATCCTCCAGCAGTACCAGCAGCTATTAAGGCAATTAAAGAAGCTGATTACATTATTATTGGCCCAGGTAGCCTTTATACAAGCCTGATTCCTAATTTATTAGTACCAGAAATTGCCGATGCGATCGCTCAAACAGATGCTCCCCGTATTTATATCTGCAATATAATGACTCAACCAGGAGAAACTGAAGGCTACACTGTTGCAGATCATATCAGAGCAATTGATGCTGCTTGTGGAGAAAGGCGGCTATTTGATGCTGTACTAATCCACAAAAAATCCCCGTCGGAGCAATCACTCATCCGCTACGCCGAACAAAACTCCCATCCCGTTTTCCTGGATAGAGAAGCCGTAACTCAGCTTGGACGAAGGATTGTTCTAGCTAATGTTTTGTATGAAGATGAAACGGGTGTTATCCGTCACAACCCGCAGAAACTAGCACAAGTGTTGTTGCGGTGGTATGGTAAAGGTCATCACGGTAAGTAGTCATTTGTCATTTGTCATTTGTCATTTGTGAATAACCAATGCCCCATGCCCCATGCCCCATGCCTAATGACTAATTATGAAAATTTTTCTTGCAGATACAGAAGCGACTCTACGCTTAGGTATTACTCTCGGTGAATCCCTAACTCCTGGCAGTGTAATTTTACTAGAAGGTGATTTAGGTGCTGGTAAAACTACCCTAGTTCAAGGTATTGGCAAAGGTTTGGGAATCACTGAACCTATTGTCAGTCCCACTTTCACCCTGATTAATGAGTATACGGAAGGACGCCTGCCCCTTTATCACCTAGATTTATATCGCCTAGAACCACAAGAAGTTGCAGCCCTGAATTTAGAAAGTTACTGGGAAGGTGTTGAAGTCATACCAGGAATTGTGGCAGTTGAATGGGCAGAACGATTGCCTTACAAGCCAAATAGCTATTTAAGTGTAAGCTTGATTTATGGGAATGAGGGCACTCGTCAAGTGGAACTCATCCCATTCAATTGTGCCATTAGCGAAGTTATTGCCGCGATTTAAGCTGATCTCCCGACTTAGGTACGAGAATTGTCACTTTATTAATATGTAATACGAGAAAATTTTTGCAAACAGTCGAGGGAGAACTCCACACTCGTTCTATCTGCCACTACCACGCTCACCACTGTAAATTACTAACATTGTTATCTTAACCTAAAATAAATTAAAAAATTTTGTAACAGCAGCTTTATTGCTGCGATAATCAGTTAAAAACTGATTTAGATGGTCTATAAATAAAGAAAATGTAAACTGTTGTTGGGTTAAATAAGAGTTTTTACAAAACTTAGTCAGCTTGGTTTTACCCGATTGGTTCTTTACTGTCATTAAAAGAACAAATCTGGATTATTTAGCAGCCAAAGCTAGTAGAGACAAGTTAAACAACATCAAGCAAGTTATGTAGAAGTTGTCTAACTTTTCCTTATCCTCAATATACCCAAATTAAAGTCAAAATATATACACAGAAATACTGAATTATCAAATATTTGAAAATTAATTTAAATAGCAAGAAATTATTCTATTCACATCTGTAATTAATACTGATATCAATAAATTAAAGAAAACATCTCGTATTTATACGCTAGTTATGTATAAATACGAAATGTTTTTTCCTTTACTAATTGATATGAATATGTCTACGTAGATGCACTAGTTATCTTTTATAAAAGAGGCGATCGCCTCCTTGATCGGAGAACCAGAGTCGTCTCTGGTATAGTAAGTAAGACCTTTATCAATAAATGCAGCAGTAGTATTTATTAACTGTTCAATAATCTCCAAACTAGCATTATCTATTTCTGGACTGACTTTTTCCCCTGTAAATCGGTTTTTTCGCTCTTCTGGAGGTAATACAATCCGAGGATCTTTATAAGTCTCGTCTGGCTTGGCTTTAAATGTCTCATTTAAGTCAAACTGAAGCCGTAAGTAACGTTTAGAATCGTATCCGCCCATAATTTGCCGACAAATAGTACTATCAATCTCAGATGTAGGTTCCATAAAGATATTAGTAAGATTTTGTATCCAGTCTAAACCTCTCCATTTACTTATTTGCTTATATTGATATGGTTCACCAGTTTGACCTGTGCCAATAGAAAGAATAGAAATATCTTCCAATCTTAGATTATCCAGTTTATATTTTTGCTTAATTGTTGGAGAGACTGAAGATTGACTGATCCTCATAGCTAGACTTAAGGCTGCAAGACAGGGATTGTTGGCAGAAACTCCTCCATCAATGTGGGGAAATTCCCAATCACCAAATTTTTCTTTATCTACAGGTTCTAATTTATATGGTGGAAAAAAAGTAGGAGCTGAGGCAGAAGCAGTACATATCTGCCATAAATAACAGTCATCGTACCATCTGTCTCCTAAATCGGGATGGCAATTAGTAAAAAAGGTTGTATTACGATATAATGTATCGTAAGCAAGAATCAAAATAATCGGTTTTTCAATATCTTTTATTTTTGTAGATTTATAGGTATCTTTGAGGGCGTTAATAATTCCATCATGAGAATATTTAGGCCCTGAAAATACATCAAGAATTGATTTGATGATGGGCGGCAAGTTTTTATAGCGGTCTTTTCTTTCTAACGGGAAGATATCTTGACCTCTATCTTTATACAGGTTAATGAGTTCATGACTCTCCTTTCCTAAAGCGATCGCTCCTGTTAACATTGAACCAGTAGAAGTGCCAGAAATCAGATCAAAGTATTCGTATAAAAAGTTTCCTTTACCCTGGTTTCTAATTTCTTGCTCTACTTCTTGAAGTATTCGTGCTGCAATGACTCCGCGAACACCGCCACCGTCTAAAGCTAAAATCTTGAAGGACATAGCAATTCTCTTTGATTATTTCTATAGTTATGTTTCCGGGCATAGTTTCTGGGAACAAGCATCATGAGATGAATCGCAATATGGTTCTATTTGCTTGTTTGTTTTTATCCAAATGGAAGAATAGCTAAGTTTTTTAGAAACCGCCAAGTATGCAAAGCAGGGAAAAGAAAAATAAATAGGTAATCCATTGCAAGAAAGGATTAGTTATTGAAGTTTTGACTTGAAACACTTATAAATAAATTCAGGATTTAAAATTGCAATCTCTGATACAGCGACTAGTCAATACCTTTAGGTAAAAGGGTAAAGGGAAAAAAAAGGATTGTTGTCTTTTAGCTTTAACCAAATGGCATTGATCTAGTCTTAATTTGGGATAGATAAAAATCTTGCCCGTTCAAGTATGGCTTTGATGTCTAATTGTTTGTCTACTACATAAGCTTAAATAAAGATTTCCTACAAGAAAGTTAAAGCTTGACCCCGCACTTGTGTATTTACCTGACCTTTGTCATAAACAACTTCACCACCGACAATGGTGGTTGTAGCCCAGCCGGTGAGGTTCCAGCCTTCAAAGGGACTCCAACGGCATTTGGTTAAAAGTTCTTCGCGCCGGACTGGACGGTATGTGTTTAAATCTACAAGCACTAAATCAGCATCATAACCAGGCGCGATCGCTCCTTTATTGGGAATACCATAAGCCACAGCTACATTTTTTGACATCCAGTTAACAACTTGAGCAACAGTACATTTTCCCTCCATCGCCGCAGTTAACATCAAAGCTAGAGAAGTTTCCACCCCAGGCATTCCCGAAGGAGTATTGGGGTATTCTTGAGCTTTTTCTTCTAAGGTGTGCGGCGCGTGATCTGTAGCGATAAAATCAATCACGCCATCGCGCAAAGCTTGCCAGAGAACTTCATTATCGTGGGGCGATCGCAAAGGTGGATTCATCTGTGCTAAAGTGCCAATCTCCTCGTAAGCACTGGTGTTCAACAACAAATGCTGTGGTGTCACTTCTGCTGTTACCCAACTAGGTTTCTCCTGACGCAGTAAATCTGCTTCTTCAGCAGTTGACATGTGCAAAATATGCAAACGACGTTGATATTTTTGAGAAAGTTTTAATGCCAGTTGGGTTGCCAGCAAGGCCGCTTGATTATCTTGAATTTGCGAGTGAACGGCTGGATCGTGGATATTAGCAAATTCTTGGCGGCGTTGGTTAATTCTAGCTTGGTCTTCGGCATGAACAGCAATTAAGCGATCGCCTTTAGCAAATATCGCCTCCAATGCTGTTTCGCCATCAACCAACAACTGACCATGCATCGACCCCATGAAAATTTTAATTCCCGGTGTTGGCTTTGCTAAGAGCAAATCTGGTAGATTCTCTGCTGTTGCCCCAATAAAAAAGCCATAATTAACCAAGGACTTTTGTGAGGCACGTTGTAGCTTATCGTCTAAAGCCTGCTGTGTCGTTGTCAAAGGGCGGGTATTGGGCATTTCTAAAAAAGAAGTGACTCCTCCTTTAGCACAAGCGGAGCTGGCGGTGAATAAATCTTCCTTGTGTTCTAGTCCAGGTTCTCGGAAATGCACCTGCGGATCGATGACTCCTGGCAACAAAGTTAACCCTTCTGCGTCAATTTCAGTGGCTACTGCCGTTTCGGTGATTTCTGGTGCAACTTCGACTATTTGGCGATCGCGGGTCAATACATCCCCAATCATCAGTTCCCCATTGGGTAGAATTATCCGAGCGCGACGAATCAGTAAAATTTGTGGAGATGACATAAGGTTAATAAAGTTGAGATAGGGAGCTATGTATTACAGAGAATTATGCTTTTAGGTTAAACTTATTCGCGATCGGAGTAACCAATTTTTGCTGGGCGTTAAAAAAAAGTTTATTTTTAATTTATGAAGAACCCCGTCAATCAATTTTGGATTTTAGATTTTAGGTTGCACCTTTGGTGCGCTTCCAGCGCAACTTGGATTTTGGATTGACCGTAGCCTTGGAAGGGATGCGGCTTGGGTATTTTATATTGGTTTCGCCTACCAGAGGCGAGTCATAACTCACAACAAACACCCTAATCTAAAATCTAAAATCCCCAATCTAAAATTGGTACTTAAGATGGGAGCATGACTAGGAAATTAAAATTTCCCCGTTAACATTAACAGATAAAGTGTCACTAAGCGAGTTAATTACCTACATCTTTCCTTCAGTTTAAGTAATTTCATGCAAAATAAAGTGTCTGATAACAACTCTAGTCAACAACCCGATAATTCTTGGATCGCAGAGCTAGGTAGAACAATTGTATTGAGCATTGTTCTAGCTCTGGGAATTCGTACCTTTGTTGCTGAAGCACGCTGGATTCCTTCTGGATCGATGGAACCGACTCTGCATGGTACGCCAAACCAGTGGGAAGCAGATAAAATCATTGTCGATAAGTTGAAGTATAAATTTGCTGACCCGCAACGGGGAGATATTGTAGTATTTTCGCCAACAAAAGAGCTACAAAAAGAACAATACCAAGATGCTTTTATTAAACGTGTAATTGGCTTACCTGGAGAAAAAGTACAACTTAAGGATGGCAAAGTCTATATCAATAATAAACCCCTCCCAGAAAGCAATTACCTTAGTTCTGGTCAAACTACAGTTATTGATGTTTGCCAATCAGGGCCACAGCCACCTTTTTTGGCGAAACCCCAGACTATACCAATCGGTTCATATTTAGTACTAGGTGATAATCGTAACAATAGTTACGATGGTCGTTGCTGGGGTGTTGTCCCCCGCGAGAATATTATTGGACGGGCTGTAGTTCGGTTCTGGCCTCTAAATCATATTGGAGGAATAGATAAATCGCCGATATATCCTAATTAACAATATTATTGACGTTCCCCTGGTTGAACAAGTAACAAGAGTGCTTACTCTGGAAAACCAGAGGAGTCATTAGTCATTAATCAAAAGTTAGAAATTCTTCCCCTAGCCCCTGCTCTCTGCCTCTCAATGCTATGATGCCTTACTTAGCTAATATTTTACTGTATCCAGTTAAGTCACTGGATGGTGTTGAAGTTGAGAACGCGAGAGTTCTTGCCAGTGGCGCACTACAGCATGACCGCGAGTTTGCCATTTTTGACGAACAGGATAGATTTGTTAATGGCAAACGTCATGCTAAAATCAATTTAATAAGAGCGCGATTTGCACTCTCAAATAGAACTATCTCGTTGCACATCCCAGGCGGCAACTTACAACAAATTTTCCATCTTGATGAGGAACGGCCAGCATTAGAAGCAACTATGAGTAATTTTTTTGAGTTTGCTGTCACATTAAGGCAAAATTCTCTGATGGGTTTTCCTGACGATACGCACTCACCTGGCCCAACGGTAATTAGTACAGCAACATTGGCAGAAGTAGCTTCTTGGTTTCCCGGTTTAAGTGTAGATGAAATACGCCGTCGAATGCGTGCCAACATCGAGATTGATGGTGTACCAGCATTTTGGGAAGATCAGCTATTTAGTGAACAAGGTAATTTAGTCTCCTTTCGAGTAGGAGATGTAGATTTTTTTGGGGTTAATCCATGTCAGCGTTGTATAGTCCCAACACGCGATTCTTACTTAGGGAAAGCTTACCCAAACTTTCAAAAAATCTTTGTAACCCAGCGACAAGTAACTCTACCAAATTGGGTTGCTTCATCGCCTTTTAATCACTTTTACAGATTGAGTGTCAATACCCAATTACCCCCATCCTCAGCCGGAAAAATTTTACAAATCGGCGATGAGGTTGACATATTTATACAATAAAATTAACATTTATTTAAAATAAAAAATATTAAGTAAATTTTTTTAGATTTATTTATTTTGACTCTGCATTTATATGAAAATTTTAAAATTGCTGTACTTAATTTTTGTACAAATTCAACGGTTTTAAGACCGGAAAATCAAGATATCAGCAATTAAAAATTAAATTTAGGATTAGGTACTAATGACGACCTGAATTTTAGAATGGCATACTGTAGCTTATCGGTTAAATTTTATTTCATCCGAGAAAATCTGATAAAACTGAGTACATTCAGGTGCTATGTCTACGAAGTGCTATGAAGTTCAAACGCTGTTGTAGCCAAAACTCACTATGGGCGTCGCTAAGTCTGAAAATTAGACCTTAAAGGAATTTAGCCAATGCAAAAAGTAAAAAATATTTTTTTGTATTATTTGATACTCATTATTTTAAATAAATGTCATAGTAAATGCATAATATGCCGTAATTATCCTGATATTAAATGTAGCTGATATGGCAAAAATACCCCTAATCTATGCTGGGGAAGAATTAAACAACAATGTTATCCAAACTTCAGCCGATCAAATCTATTAATCGCTTAGTTGGCAAAGTTTATGCCAATATGCCCTTGAGGTATGTTCTGATTGTGCCCTTTATATTGCAAATTTGTGGCGCGGTGGGACTTGTGGGCTACCTTTCGTATCAAAACGGCCAAAAAGCGGTAACGGAGCTTGCTAATCAATTAGAAAATGAAATCTGCGATCGCATTGAACAGCATCTTGATAGCTATTTAACAACCCCGAAGCAAATTAATCAAATCAACTTAGATGCGATTGAGCTAGGTTTGCTCAATCTTTCGGATTTTCAAACCATCGGTAATTACTTTTGGAAACAAATGCATGTTTTCAATGTTGGCTATAACAGCTTTGCCAATGCTAAAGGTGAATTTATCGGTGTTGAACGTTTAAATAATGGCAAGCTCTTAATTAATGAAGTTAGCGAAAAGCATGGCCTCGGCAAACTTTATGTTTATCCTACAGACAACCAAGGAAATCGCCGCCATTTACAGGAAGTTAAAAACTACGATCCTCGCCTAGAAGCTTGGTATACAGATCCAGTCAAGTTAGGTAAACGAGTTTGGAGTCAAATTTATCAATGGGAAGATAAACCAGAAATTATATCCATATCTTCCAGCTATCCTGTTTATGATAAAAATCGCAAATTTGTTGGGGTGATTAGTGTTGATTTGCTATTATCACAAATCGGCAAATTTTTAGCCAATTTAAAGATTAATGATTCGGGTAAAACTTTTATTTTAGAGCGTTCTGGGTTAATAGTGGCTTCTTCTACTAGCGAACCACCATATACCATCATGAATGGTAAGGGAAAACGTCTATCAGCATTAAATAGCCAAAATTCTTTAATTAGACTCACAACACAGTTTTTGATCAAACGTTTTGGCAGTCTTAAGTTTGTTGGAGAGAAGCAACAGCTAAGTTTTACCGCCGATGGAATGCGTTATTTTGTGCAGGTAAAAAGCTGGAGGGATCAACTGGGTTTAGATTGGCTAATTGTAGCGGTGATTCCCGAAGGCGAATTCATGGAGCAAATTAACGCTAACACCCATATCACTATTTTGCTCTGCATAGTTGCTTTTTTAGTCGCTACAAGAATTGGAATTTTGACTAGTCGCTGGGTAATTAAGCCGATTTTAGAATTAAACACATCAGCAAAGAAAATTGCTAAAGGTGAATGGGAGGAAATACCAGAAATTCAGCGTTTCGATGAACTGGGAGAACTAGCCAAGTCATTTGAAACTATGGCAAAGCAACTCCAAGTCTCATTCAATACTTTAGAAGCAAAGAATGCTCAGATGCAAGTCTTAAATGAGGCGCTATCTCACAGTCAGAGTCGGCTAACTCAATTTTTAGAAGCTATGCCAATAGGTGTATTTATCATAGATGCTGAAGGTGAACCTTATTACACAAATACAATAGGGCAGCAAATTCTTGGTCAAGGAGCGATCGCAGAAGTTAGCAGCGAGCAATTGTCAGAAGTATATCAAGCTTATCTTGCTGGGACAGATCAACTTTACCCCAGCGATCGCCTGCCGATATTGAGAGCATTGCTTGGGGAAAGCGCCAGGATTGATGATATGGAAATTCGCCATTCTGACAAAAGTATTCCCATTGAAGTTTTGGGAAAGCCAATTTATGATGAATCAGGAAATCTTGCTTTTGCGATCGCTACATTTTTTGATATTACCCAACGCAAACAAGCAGAAAACTTATTAGCAGAATACAATCGCACCTTAGAGGCTCAAGTAAAAAAACGGACTGAAGAGTTCCAGCAAGCGATCGAGCAACTGCAAATCACCCAACAAGAACTAATTCAATCGCAAAAAATTGCCGCACAAGAACAACAAGCAGCCATTCGTGAAGCGGCGCGAAGCACCGCCGCCAACCGAGCCAAAAGCGAATTCCTTGCTAACATGAGCCACGAACTGCGTACCCCACTCAATGCCATTCTCGGTTTTAGCCAAGTTATGAGCCGAGATTATTCCCTATCTGGCGAACATCAAGAAAATTTAGCAATTATTAATCGATCTGGCGAACATCTACTTAATTTAATTAACGACATTCTAGAAATGTCTAAAATCGAAGCTGGCAGAATTACATTAAATAGCAACAGCTTTGACTTAATTCATGTATTGAAGAAGTTAGAAAAGATGCAACACGCAAGTGCTGCATCTAAAAATTTAGAATTGGTGTTTGAATATGCACAAAACATTCCTAAATACATAGAAACGGACGAAAATAAACTGTGTCAAGTCTTGCTTAACCTCTTGGGAAATGCCATTAAATTTACTAATACTGGGAGGGTGACACTAAGGGTGAGACTAGGGGCTGGTTGGGAGAGCGGTGAGCAGGGGGAGATGCGGGAGCAATATCCTCCTCATCCCCCTCATCTCTTCTTCGAGGTACAAGACACTGGCTGCGGTATTACCCCACAAGAAATTGACTTGTTGTTTGAAGCTTTTGAGCAAACCGAAATCGGCAGAAAATCCCAACAAGGGACGGGACTGGGTTTAGCGATTAGCCGGAAATATGTGCAACTGATGGGAGGAGATATTACTGTCAACAGTATTCCGGGTGTCGGTAGTAGATTCGCCTTTAATATTCAGATTGCTCTAGCTTGCCCCAGAGAAATCTCGACAAATCAAATTAGATACCAAATTTTAGCTTTAGCACCGCCTGAGAAAGCATACCGCATCTTAGTAGTTGACGACTCCAAGGAAAGCCGATTGTTGCTAGTTAAAATTCTTACATCTGTTGGATTTGAAGTCAGAGAAGCTACAGATGGTAGTGAAGCAATTGCTAATTGGGAGTCTTGGCAACCACACGTAATTTTCATGGATATGCGAATGCCGATTATGGACGGTTACGAAGCAACAAAAATAATTAAAGCTAAACAAACTAAACAAATAGGGTATGGGGTAGCCAATGCGTTACGAAGGTTCCCAAACTCGGAACAGATGCTGTCATCGGGGAGCCAGTACCTTGCGGGAGAATTCCCCGATTCCGGCGAGTCCGAAGTTCTCAAGGTACCCTTATTAAAAAGCCAGCTAGGCGTCGCGTCCCCCACCCTAGAAGCAACTGGTGTCATGGAAAATGATGCAAATGATGCATCCACAAAGCGATCGCCAACAGCCTTGGCTCCTCCTTCTAACTTATCTGAGGCAAAGCAGAGTTACTCCAATACACACACGATCGTTATTGCCCTAACTGCTAGCGCCTTTGAAGAAGAACGCCAGAAAATTTTATCTATTGGCTGTGATGATTTTATTCGCAAGCCATTCATCCAAGAAGTATTATTGGAAAAACTGAGCCAACATTTGGGTGTAAAGTATACCAACCAAGTAGAAACCACAAACACAACAGTTGCCGATCAACCTACACAGATATTTATCAGTGTTACCGAACTCCTGAGCCGTTTATCACAAATGTCACCTGAGTGGCTCCAACAGATTTACTATGCCGCAGCTAGCTGTAGCGATGAATTGATTTTAGAGTTACTTAAGCAAATTCCATCAGATAATAGTCAAGTTTTTAAAGTTCTTAGGGATTTAGCGAATAACTACCAGTTTGAGAAAATCATGGAATTGACTAAAACAAACGTAGAATGAATTACGAGCATTTAGACCCTAATAAAAAAGATATTTTGATCGTTGACGATATGGCGGATAATCTCCGGGTTTTATCCTCCATATTGACCAGGGAAGGGTATAGCGTTCGTAAAGCCTTGAATTGGCAAATGGCACTGACAGCAACTCAAACAGTATTACCGGATTTGATTCTACTTGATATTATGATGCCAGAAGTAGATGGCTATGAAATTTGTCAGACCTTAAAAGGTTGGGAGCTAACAGCCGATATTCCAGTGATTTTTATTAGTGCTTTAGATGATGTTTTTGACAAAGTGAAAGCCTTTAAGGTTGGTGGTGTAGACTACATCACCAAACCTTTTGAGTTCCAAGAAGTTTTAGTGCGCGTGCAAAATCAACTGGCATTGAGGTCAGCGCGATTAGAAATATTGAAGCTAAATGTTGAATTGGAAGATCGGGTAAAACAGCGCACTGGGGAGCTAGAAAAAACTCTCCAAAAACTCCAAGAAGAAATCAATTCCCGCCAAAAATTGCAAAGTCAACTGCTAGACATAGCGCTGCATGATTCCCTAACTGGATTACCAAACCGAATTTTGTTTATTAGGCGACTAAAAAATGCTTTAAATCGAGCCAAGGAAGAATCTAGTTATCAGTTTGCACTCCTTTTTTTGGACTGCGATCGCTTCAAAGTGATCAATGATTCCCTTGGACATCTGGTGGGAGATGAATTGCTAATAGCGATCGCTTACCGCCTCCAAGCATGTCTGATACCTAGTCATACTTTAGCACGATTGGGCGGTGACGAGTTTGGAATTCTCCTAGAAAATATCACAGATATCAATGTGGCAATTCAAGTTGCCGAACAAATTCTGCAACAGCTATCACTCGCTTTTAAGCTGTCCAGATATGAAGTATTTATGAATGCCAGTATTGGGATTAGCTGGGGTAATAAAGATTATGATCGCCCAGAGTATTTGCTACGAGATGCTGATACAGCAATGTATCGAGCCAAGGCTCAAGGAAGAGCCAAATATCACGTTTTCAATCCAACGATGCATCAAGAAGCTATTCAGCTTTTAGAGTTAGAAAATGATCTGCGAAGGGCTGTTGAAAGACAAGAATTTCTCGTTTATTATCAGCCAATTATTTCCCTGGTTACAGGCAGAATTTCTGGATTTGAAGCTTTGGTACGTTGGCAACATCCGATTCGCGGTCTGGTTTCTCCTATAGAATTTATTCCTGTGGCAGAAGAAACAGGTTTGATTAATGCTATTAATACTTGGGTATTACAGTCAGCTTGTCATCAACTGAGCATCTGGCAACATTATCCAGTGACACCAGAACCTCTAACTATGAGTATCAATTTGAGCGCACGGTTATTTTTACAGCCTAATTTAGTAGAACAAATTGACCGAATAATTTATGAAAATAAAATAAATCCCGCATACCTAGAATTAGAAATTACAGAAAGTGTAATCATGGAAAATACTAATGCAATTGAAATAATTCTTAAACAACTAAAGCAACGCCAAATCAAGTTGATTATGGATGATTTTGGTACAGGATATTCTTCTTTGAGTTACTTACACAGCTTTCCTTTTAATGCACTCAAAATTGATAAATCTTTCGTTAAACGTATGCAGGAAAATAAAGAGAACATGGGATTAGTACCAGCAATGATTGGCATTGCTAACTCAATGGGAATGAGTGCGATCGCTGAAGGTGTCGAAACCCAAGAACAGCTAGCCCAATTGAGAAGTTTAAACTGTAACTTTGCTCAAGGATATCTGTTTTCTAAACCCATAGAACAACAATTGGTTATTAAATTACTTGCTGTATCACCTCAATGGTAACTATCAAATAACACCCATAAAAATTTTATTTTTGACGCTCGGCTAGATAATATACTGCTGTAAACAGGCGAGCAAGTTCGCAAACTTCCTAATTGACTAATATAGCAATCTTATTTGAGTTGTGAAAATTATCTTTGTTGAATAATGCTATTGATGCAATAGAAGAGGAAGCGGCGAAGGGGGAAGGGAGAAAGATTCTAGAATTCTCCAGCAATAGAGGGTTTCAGAGCAAATAAATTTATTTATGCTCTTTGGTTAAATATTTATTTCGATAGCGCAGCGTAAAGCCTGCGGCATAGCTTCGCTTAGAGCGAGTCAGACGCTCCTACGTCGCTAACGCTACGCTATCGAGCGTCGACGCACTGTTCGCGTGAAATAATGCGCCCTTAGTTCAGTAGCCCTACATTTATGTATGTGGTTCTCGCCCTGCCCCCCTGCCTATAAAAGTCGCAGGGTTAACGGCAGTTGAACTGTGAACGTTGTCCAGCCTTGAGAACTGTTAACTTCAATTGTGCCTTGGATGTATTCTACTAACTTCTTCACTAATGCTAAACCTAATCCTATACCGACATGTTGCCAGCGATCGCTTTGAGGAATCCGGTAAAATGGCTCAAAGATTCGAGATTGTTCTTTTTTAGGGATTATCACCCCAGAATTGCTAATTGTGATTTGCAAGTAGGATTGAATATTATCTAATCCATCAGATTCAGCATCTTTATTTATTAGACTTTTTGTGGTACTGATTACTTGAACATTCACCATAATCTGTTCATCAGGCGGAGTAAATTTACAAGCATTGTTGAGTAATTCTGAGACAATTTCGGTCAAGCTAGCCAAGTCTGTAACTAAAGGTGGTAAATTTGGAGAAATGCTAACTTGCAAAGTCTGTTGCCTAGCTCTGGCCCGTTCCTCAAAATACTCGGCAAGGTGAGGCAGCCAGGTTTGGAGTTGAATTGAAGTTAATTCTAACGGATAGACATCTGCATCAATCATTCGCATATACAGTAAATTGTCTACTAAATCTAGTTCTTGTTCGCACTGTTCACGCAAGATAGTTAAGTAGCGGGCTACAGATTCAGATGAGTCTAGTGCGTTTGAATTTAAGATACCCTGCCGATCAAGAATATTTTCTAGCACGGAAATGGTCATTTTGATGTTTGACAAAGGCGTTCGCATTTCATGAGAAGTGGTTGCAAGAAAATCCTCTTTCAACTGGTTCAGCCGTTGGAGTTCTGCCACTTGAAGTTCTAGTTGTTGGGCACGTTCAGTTGCGAGATTGCGTTCTTCAGTTAGCCTTCGTTGCGTGTCATCCCGAAAAACTAGTACGGCTCCTGTAATTACACCATTATTATTTCTCAGAGGAGTAGCACTATCAGCTACTGGTATACTTTTCCCGTCTCTAGCAACTAGTAAGATGTGACTGCCTAGATAGATAGTAGTTTCTTGTTGCAGGGCTGTGATAACTGGATTTTGGGTGGGGATCTGAGTTTGTTCATCAACAAGCTTGAACACCTCAGTTAACATTCGTCCTTTGGCTTCATCCCATCGCCATCCTGTCAATGCTTCAGCGACCTGATTTAAATACTTGATGCTTAACTGAAGATCGACTACGATCACCCCGTCCCCCATGCCTCGAAGGATAGAACTCAAAAATTGCTCACGCTCATAACGATTTAGTGCTGTTTGAATGGCAACGTAGAGTTCTTGCTCCTTAATTGGTTTAAGAATATATCCAAAGGGGGATGTCAGCGTTGCCCGCTCTACAGTGCTTTTATCAGAATGCCCCGTAACATAGATAGCAGGAATTTGCAAATTATGCCAGATTTGCTCTGCCGCCTGTATACCGTCCATTTCACCCCGTAATCTGATATCCATTAAAATCAGGTTCGGGCGTAATTCGGTTGCTTTTACAATTGCCCCTTCTGCGGAATCTGCTATATCTAAAACAATGTATCCCAAAGACTCTAAACTTTCTTGCAAATTGATCGCAAGAATATATTCATCTTCAACAACAAGGATTCTAACTGTCTCCTTTGTACGTATGTTTGATGGGATGTCAATTGTGTTCATGCACGGCTGTTTGTAAAAGTAATTTTGAACTGTGTTCCCTGGTGAGAGTCAATTCTGAGCTTTCCCCTTAGTTGCTTGACTAAGCCCTGCACAAGGGTTATGCCAAGTGTTTTAGCTTTCTTGGTATCAAAATTTTCAGGTAGACCAATACCATTATCTCGAATAATGAGTGCCAAAGTAGACTCGGATTCTTGATAAAACTTAACCTCAATTTCCCCTTTACGATTACCAACAAAGGCGTATTTCAAAGCATTGGAAACTAGTTCATTGATAATTAAGCCACAGGGAATGGCGGTTTCGATGTCAAGGCTAGCATTATCAACTTGAATCTTTAGTTGAATCTGGCTAGAACTGACGTTATAGGAATCAAATAAATGAGTTGTTAAATCTGGGATGTATTGCGCGAAATCAATATCAGCGAGGTCTTCAGAGCGGTATAACTTTTCATGAACTAAGGCAATGGAGGCAATGCGGTTTTGGCTATCGCGCAAAATTGCTGTCACCAAAGGATCTTCTGTACGTCTGCACTGCATTTGCAGCAAACTGCTGACAATTCCTAAATTGTTTTTAACGCGATGGTGAATTTCTTTAAGTAATACCTCTTTTTCTCTCAAAGAGGCTTTAATTTTTTCCTGCGTTTGCTTATGCTCAGTGATATCTTGTTGAATAGCCACAATGACACTTCCATACTCAGGATGCTCAAAAATGGAAGCATTCGCCCTACACCAGAATGGAGTGCCATCTTTTTTAAGATTATAAACTTCATAGTTTGCCTCACCGTGTTGCAAGACAGCAGTTTTAATTGCCTGATTCACATCTTCAGGTGTATTATGTTCATCACCGTAGTTGATAATCGATACATGCTGACCAATTAATTCACCAGATTCATAGCCAAACATCTGCTCAAATTTAGGATTAGCGTAGACAAATACGCCATCTCTGGCACGAACTAGGCAAATTCCCTCTGCCATATTGCGGGTAATCACTGCTTGCAGTTCTAACATTTGTTCAGCACGTTTGCGATCGCTGATTTCAACTACAACAATGCCCATACTAATGGGTTCATCGGCTTCAGACTGAATCGGAAAGTAGGAAGCTAGCCAAGTCCTGATTACACCGGGCATTTTTGGAGTTTCGCCACTGATCTCAAAATCCAGAATCGCTTCACCTGTGGTTAAAACATTTTGAAAGATCGGTTCGAGCCTTGGTGCCAAATCAGGGATAATCTCCCACAGAGTTTTGCCAATATGCGCGGCTGCGGAAATGCCATTAATTTCTGCTAATGCTTCATTAATCAATGAGTAACGCAGTTGCCGATCCAGAATGGTTATACCAACAGGTGCATTATTAATGAAAGTATCCAATAACTTCTGCTTGTGAGCCAGTTCTTGCTCTAAAATCTTCTGTTCTGTGATGTCGATCGCTACTCTACCCACTAGCTTTTGTGCAGACAATCCCAGAATCGGGAACTTATATACTAAGAACTCTCCAAGGGTGCCATCTGGTCGGGAAGTAACTTCGATCGCCTCAATTACCTGATTTGTCTGTATAACGTTCTGAATGCGATCAAAATGCTGCCGAGCAATTTCATCTGGATAAAGGTCAAAAATGGATTGTCCAATTACCTGTTCGGGTAGTAATTTAAATGTATGCAAGTATGTCTGGTTTAAGTAAAGTACACGCCCGTCCGGATCAGTGATCCAAGCTAGCACGGGGCTATTGTTCATAAATGCCTGGAACCGAGCTTCACTTTCTTGCAGAGCTGCTTCTGCTTCTTTGCGATCGCTAATATCAATAATTACCCCTAACATCCGAACAGGTTCTCCTGCTTCGTTATAAATGCCGCGCCCTTTCCCAATCAGCCAGTGAACCCTGCCATTGGGATAAATTACTCGATATTCACCTTGAAAATTAGTATGTTGTGCTAGGGAATTTAATACAGCTTGTTCAATTCGGTCAACATCCTCTAGATGAACACGATCGCGCCATAGCTGATAGTAGGCTGTTAATTCTGGCTCTAAACCTAACAAACGAAAATGGTTGTCGTTCCAGATAACTTCATTTGTTTTAATATTCCAATCCCAGATACCGATGTGGTTAAATTCTAACGTTAGTCTCAATTGTTCTTCACTTCTGGCTAAGGCTGCTTCGGTTTCTTTGCGTAAGCGAAGCTCATCGTAGATATCGCTGATATCCCGATGAATACCAGTCATCCGCAAAGGATTACCTTGTCTATCTCGCATTACAACTTTGCCGTAGTTGGCAATCCATTTGTATTCGCCCGACTTAGTTCGGAGTCGATTGTCAAATTTGTAGGGTACTGAATTATCCTTTAAGTGATCTGCCAAGATTTTCTCAACCCAAGGTAGATCGTCTGGATGAACTAAACGCTTACAGGTACTAAAATTCTGTGGAAGTTCATCGAAACTGTATCCAAGCATTTCTAAATAGCGGGGGCTGTAATATACCTCTCCAGTGAGAATATTCCAATCCCATAAACCATCGCCAGAAGCTTCTAGTGCTAATTGTAATCTCTCTTCACTTTCTCGAAGTTTTTCCTCAGCTTGTTTGCGTTCGCTAATGTCCCCAAGCGAACCGACCAATCGAACTGGATTTCCTTGTTCATTCCAGATTGCTTTGGCCCGCGATCGCACCCAGCGATAACTGCCATCCTTGCACCGCAGACGATATTCAACGTTATGATCGGCAACTTGCCCAAGCAAATAAGCTTTTTGTGCAGCTATGACTCTGGTATAATCATCAGGATGAATGCGAGTACTCCACTCATTATCGTGATCGCTAAGTTCGTTGGGTTCATATCCCAAAATTGTGAACCAACGCTCAGACCGGAAGGTTTGATTAGTACATATGTCCCAATCCCAAATTCCTTCATCAGTACCTGTGATCGCTAATTGCCAACGTTCTTCACTTTGACGCAATATTTCTTCACTGCGCTTGAGGTTGGTAATATCTCGTCCTTCTGGAATCAACAAAACTACTTGGCCCGTTTCGTTTTGCAACGGACGTAGTGAAAAATCGATTGTTGCTACTCGGTTATTTGCGCCGAGAACATCAACTTCATACCGGACAAACTCCCCTTGAGCTGCACGAGCGATCGCTTGTTTTAATTCTTCTTGAATTTGAGGTGAAATCGTCCACCAGTGTGCTTCCCAAAAAGGGCGATTAATTACATCTTCAAGCTTCAGTCCGCCAAAACTGAGCGCAGTCTGATTCGCCTCTAATAAAATACCATCTGGCGTTAGCAATCCTGTGAATTGGAAGGTGTTATTGAAGATTGCTCTGAATCGGCGATCGCTTTCCTGTAGTGCAATAGTGCGTTCCTCCACTTTGGTTTCTAACTCAGCCTTGAGGGTTTGCAAGTTATCGTGAAGTTGGGCTTGTTGGATAGCGATCGCTAGTTGCACCGTCAGTTGGTTGAGAAATTCTATCTCAAATGTCTGCCATTGGCGGGGGGTAGAACATTGATGCACGATGAATAATCCCCATACAACTGCTGGAGTCCCTTGGTTCTCTAACAAAATGGGGACAACTAAATTCGCCTTGACTTGAAACTGTTCTAAAAATTGAATATGGCGATCGCTTAAACCCGCTTTGTAGATGTTCGTCGCTGTCCAGATTTTTTCTTGGTAGTATTCTTCCCCTTGGCTTTGCTGAAAATCGGTATTTTCAATTTCAAATCCTAATGTTGCTCTCCATTGGGGTAAAACTGACTCAGCTATGACTTTACCATGCATTTTATGAGTAAATTGATACACCAGCACGCGATCAGCCTTGAGTAACTGGCGGACTTCTTTGACACTCGTAGCGAGGACATCTTGAAACTTCAAGGACTTGCGAATATCAAGAGCGATCGCTCCAATTAACTTTTGTTGTTCCTGTAGCTGTTTTAGCTCCTGCATTATCTGTAATTGTTAGCTTTTAACCTACGTACAAGTGCCCCTCAAGAGTGCTGATTGGGGAAGAAACAAGGGAGAAGAATTTTCCCCTCTGCCCCCTGCCCCCCGCCCCTCTGCCTCTTTTCAATGCCCAATACCCCGAATCAAGAAATCCGGACTTTTTCTTGATCGCAGACTACTATTTTTAGTCGTATAAACGCATAATAGAATAGTGACTGATCTGTTCGCCCCTTTACAATCTCTCAAACAAGGTGACTGGTTCAAGCTGATCTGCGGAGCCAGCTTCCAGCATTTACCGGCAGTCAGAAGTTTAACGTTAGCCTATACTTTGGCGGGCGCTGACTGCATAGATGTTGCAGCTGATCCAGCAGTGATTGCAGCAGCGCAAGCAGGGCTACTTGTAGCCAAATCTCTGGCTACGGATGCTCAAAAGCGAGGCTTTAGCTACAAAGGTAACTCACCCTTTTTGATGGTAAGCCTGAACGATGGAGAAGACCCCCATTTTCGGAAAGCAGAATTTAATCCTACTGAGTGTCCTACAGACTGCCCTAGACCCTGTGAACAGATTTGTCCGGCACAAGCAATCGTGTTTAACAATGTTGTAAAAGAAAACTTTTCAGGAGTAATATCAGAAAAGTGCTATGGCTGCGGTCGTTGTATACCAGTTTGTCCATATAGTATAATTGATACAAGTTCATATATGTCAACGCCGCAAGCGATCGCGCCATTGGTAATGTCAACGGGAGTAGATGCCGTAGAAATCCATACAAAAGTTGGGCGGTTGACAGAATTTGAGCAATTATGGCAGGCAATTTCACCGTGGGCCGATCAATTAAAGCTACTAGCTATCAGCTGTCCCGATGGCGAGGGGATGATTGACTACCTAAGAGCAGTATATGACATGATTGCCCCACTCAAGAGTGCCTTAATTTGGCAAACCGACGGCCGGGCGATGAGTGGTGATATTGGCGATGGCACCACAATAGCTGCGGTGAAATTAGGGCAAAAAGTTTTGGCAGCTAAGTTACCGGGATATGTGCAGTTAGCAGGCGGCACAAATAGCTATACCGTTGCTAAGTTAAAGGCGATGGGAATACTGAAGAAAGCAGGGGAGCAGGGGAGCAGGGGAGCAGGGGAGAGAGAAGAACTTTTCTCCTTTGCCCCTGTGCCCCTGTTCCCCCCCTCCTCCATCGCCGGGGTCGCCTACGGTAGCTACGCCCGCGTACTGCTGTCACCAATTCTCGAACAGTTAGAGAATAAGGAGGTAAATAACACCAATGTGCAAGCGAATCTTCGCCTCGAAGAAAATGACGTATTACTTTGGCAAGCTGTAAAACTTGCCCATTCTCTCGTTTCCCAGATCAAGTCACAGCAGGAGCATTAATTGCTCGTTTCGGGAAATTACCCAAAGCGGGTTCTCCTGCACGCAAATGTCCTCGCTATCTCTAAAAACGTCACCATAGAAAGCATGACGATTACAGACGATCTCCAAAAGTTATTAGACATTTTGCCCCAAGACCTGCAACAAGTACTAGAGAGTCATCCCAAACGAGATAGTTTAGTAGAAGTGGTCTTGGATTTGGGCCGTCGCCCAGAAGCTCGGTTTCCTAATCAAGCTGAGTATCTGAGCGAAGTACCCGTTACTCAAGAACAGATAGATGATTGTATTCAACGAGTTGGAATCTTTGGCGGAGATAATCGAGCAGGAATTGAGCAAACTTTGCATCGGATCAGCGCCATCCGCAACCGCACGGGTAAGATTATTGGCTTGACCTGTCGCGTTGGTCGAGCGGTATTCGGAACCATTGGCATGATCCGCGATTTGGTAGAAACTGGTAAATCGATTCTCATGCTGGGGCGTCCAGGCGTGGGCAAAACTACTGCTTTACGGGAAATTGCCCGTGTTTTGGCAGATGATCTGCAAAAGCGAGTGGTGATTATTGACACCTCCAACGAAATAGCTGGGGATGGCGATGTTGCTCACCCCGCCATTGGTCGCGCTCGGCGGATGCAAGTGGCTCATCCAGATCAACAGCATCAGGTGATGATTGAGGCAGTGGAAAACCACATGCCAGAAGTCATCGTCATTGATGAAATTGGTACAGAACTGGAAGCTTTAGCGGCTCGTACCATTGCAGAACGGGGTGTACAGTTGGTAGGTACTGCTCACGGGAATCAAATCGAAAATCTGATTAAAAACCCCACCCTGGCTGATTTAGTTGGGGGTATCCAAGCTGTGACACTGGGAGACGACGAAGCCAGACGCCGAGGCAGTCAAAAAACTGTTTTGGAGCGAAAAGCCCCTCCTACCTTTGAAATTGCTGTGGAAATGTTGGAGCGCCAACGCTGGACAGTACACGAAAGTGTTGCTGACACAGTAGATAATCTGCTGCGGGGGCGTCAGCCTACTCCACAAACAAGAACCGTTGATGACCAAGGTAAAATCGCTGTTACAAGGCAGTTAGCTGTTGTCAATGGTCGCGGTGGACAGTTAGCGACAGTGGAGGAATCTTTCGCACCAGCACGACCGTCTAATGGCTGGCGTTCATCTGGACAAATGGTAGCACTGCCGCAATTGCCTGTAGAGCGGGTAACTGGACGCAGTGAATTTGATCGTTTGCTGGATGAATCCTTCAATTATTCTGAAAGCATTGATTTGGATGCTGCTACAAGAGTGCCAGGGCCTAATGGTGAAGATTTGCCACTGCACGTTTACCCTTATGGTGTTAGTCGCCATCAACTAGAACAGGTAATAAGCGTGCTAACTTTGCCCGTGGTATTGACAAAAGATATAGATAGTGCTGATGCAATTTTAGCACTGCGATCGCACGTCAAAAACCACGCCAAATTACGCCAAATGGCCAAAGCTCGTCATGTACCCATCCACGTCATTAAGTCCAGCACCATTCCCCAAATTACCCGTGGCTTGCGACGGTTGCTGAACATTGATGACCCAGAGATGGCCGATGACCTAGAATTGCAACTGTTTTTGCACAATGGTAGCGATGATGAGATGGATGCTCTTGAAGAAGCCAGACTTGCTGTTGAGCAAATTGTGATTCCTAAAGGACAGCCAGTCGAATTATTGCCGCGTTCTTCTCAAGTCCGCAAAATGCAACATGAGTTGGTAGAACATTATCGCCTCAAGTCGCATAGTTTTGGCGAAGAACCAAATCGGCGATTGCGGATTTATCCGGCGTAACCTCACCCCTAACCCCTCTTTGCAGTGCAGAGAGGGGATGTCACTAGGAGACACTTGATGTCCTATAAAGAGTTTTCTTTAAGAAAAGTAAAACAAGACTTTAATCTCACCTTAGTAGAAGGTGGACGATTTTTACCTCCTATAGAACCAATCTCACCTAGTCCTCTGCTGGCTGAATTTTTAGCAGAAAGTATCCAGCTAGCAATTGCAATGGGTTCTGAGAAAGCTAGATCAGAATTGATTATCAGCCCAATTTTGTTTGAAGTCCGAAAAATTCTCAACAGAAAAATCAGTTTTTTTTCTGGAGAAGAATTTAATATTGAGCCAGAAGCAGGACTGGCGGGATTTTGTGACTTTTTAATTAGCCTTTCGCCAGAACAGTTATTTATTGAAGCTCCAGCAGTGGTGATTGTGGAAGCCAAAAAGGAAAATCTTAAAGGTGGTTTGGGGCAGTGTATCGCAGAAATGATCGCCGCCCAAAGGTTTAATGCCAAATACGAAAAACCTATTGCTACTATCTACGGTAGTGTTACTAGTGGCAACTTGTGGACATTCATCAAGTTAGAGGACAGTACTGTTACTATTGATTTAACTGAGTACTTAATTCCTCCAGTAGAGCAAGTCTTAGGTATTTTAGTGTGGATGATTCGCTCACAATCAACTTAAGGTTGGGTTTCGCTTCTGATTGCTGTTAATTTACACATGCCAAAAAACCCAGTCACGAAGACCAGGTTTTTGTAGGGTCATATTTCCCCAAGGCTAGTTATAGAAGTTATTTATAAATTAGTGTTCTGGTAATAACTACTAAACTTAGATTACCAATTTCGGAAAATTGTTGCCCAATTATCAAAATTTTTTCTCGCTCACCTGTGCGTAGACGCGTAGCGGCTTGTCGTTAGACATCCCTCTCCTTATGATGAGCAATGGACAAGGAGAATAACCAATCTAACTTTTCACCGTATGTGGAAAAGGAGCGAGGATGTGATGTGTAGTAAGACTTTCTTCTTTTCTCTACACCCTATCCTCTACCCCCTGTCTTGACGAGGATTTTAGGACTTCCCGTGAAAAGTCAGAATAACCAATGCCCCGTGCCTAATTTTTATTCTGGTAATTTATATTGCCCAACAATCCGCTTGGCAAACTCTGGAACATGCGCTTCTAATTTCTCTGGATGATTTCGCTTCACATACAAATAATTCCGAGTGAAGTGAGAATCAATCGAAAACCGCGCATATTCTAGACCCTTGGGACCGATTTTTTCGATCACTACACCCATCAGTTTTGCTGCCCACATGGGGAGGGTAACGCCTTTATCGTAAGCGGGAATACTTTGCTGTACAGCTTCCTTCCGGTTGCCTTTAGACGTTACTGGTTGAGTATCTAATTGGTCTTTCACTAAATCCAGCATTTCTTTACCAGTATCATTTCTAACTACAATCCATTGCCAGCCGAAGGGTGCGCCCATGTAGCCAACAACTAAATCGGCTAGAGAGTTGACGTAATCAAAGCAACTCATACAGGATGGGGCAAAGACATCTTTGAGTTGGTTTGTTTTCAAGCCAAAGAAAGGCACTGTTTCTGTTGAGCCATCCTCATGTTTAAAGTGAACCCGGAAGTCTTGCATGAATTCGTAATGCACAACTGTCTCAGGCGATCGGCTGGTGGTTTCTAAGAATTTTTGCAGTCCGGCGCGGTTAACATTATCTACACAGGGCGTACCCAAAACATACAGCTTTTCTAAACCAAGTTGTTTTTCTACGGCTCGTAATGCCTGGATTTGACAACCAACACCAATTACTAATAGCCGCTTCATCCCCGATTTTTCTATCTGTTCCAATACAGAAAGGTTTGGGGAAAGAGTTGGTTTATTTACCCGCGCTGCTAGTATTTCTTCTGGGGTACGAGCAATGACGGGCATGGGTTGAAAGCGGTCTTCTTTGGTATTTTGCACGCAGACGACACCTTCAACTAAGCCGCGATTGAGCATTTCAATGGCAATGCTGCTAACAATACCTGTCCATTGTGCGCCTTCAATAGGCTGTTGTTTCCGCGCCGCCATCATGTCTTGGTGAACACCAAAGTACAGTTCATCAGGGTTATCGAGATGGCGCGATCGCGTGTGTGTTTCTTCTTCAAGTTCGCCTATTTGCTGATTAATAAAAGCACAAGCTTCCTTGACATAGTGAATATAGTATGTATCACATAGTCCACACTCGCTACAGAGTTCTTTAGCAGGGCGGCGGCTGGTAGATTTTAAGGCTCTGGCTTTTTTGTGAGGAGAAACTGAGGTCATATAAATTTTTTGTTTTATTCAGGAATCGCTTTTATTACAATACATTCACTGGCTATGAACTTTACAATAGAGATTGAACAAGAACAGGATACGGATACATCCGGAAGCTTGAAGCCATTCGCGTCGCGTAAAAGACACTGGTGACTCTCTGGATTCTCTTTGTTCAAGCACAATTCTAAAAAGAACGCTACTAAGCAATAGCTAGCAGGCTGAAAATCTTGGTAGGTGCTGATTTTATCGGAAATGAACTTTATATTTTTAGCTAATTTTTTATATTGTTCACCAAATCGACATATTCTTGGTATTAACTTTATAATTTATATGAGTACAAATTTGGTGAATACTAATGTTGCAATTTATTGAAGGAGTATATAAAAATGGGAAGATACAACTCTCAGAATTACCATCTCATGTATCAGAAAGCCGTGTTATTGTCACTTTTTTAGAACCAAAAAAGTCTCAATCACAAAAGCAGAGAATTCAGTTTGGTATGTTTTCTGTAAATAAACAATCAACAGAAAAAGATTTTCAAATCACTGAATTTCATGGAGATACCGAAGACGGATTAGATTGGTCATAGGTAATTATAAAGTACGTGATTGATACTCATGCTCTCATCTGGTTTCTTGAAGGGAATTCACGATTAGGTGCAAATGCCAATGCTGTTCTTTCTAATCCTGATTCCCAGTTATTTATACCAGCTATAACATTAGCCGAAGCTGTTTGGATTGTTGAGAGAGGGAAAACATCTATTCCTTCTACCAAGAATTTACTTTTAGCAGTTGAAGCTGATCCCCGTATAATAATTTATCCACTGGATAAAGATGTAATTGAAACAACTATAAGTTTATCTACTATTAATGAAATGCACGATAGACAAATTGCTGCAACTGCGCTAGTTTTAGCAAGTAAAGGTGAGAAAGTAGAACTATTAACCTGTGATTAAAATATAACCGCATCAGGATTAGTTCCGATCATTTGGTAATGGGTTAGCAAAGCTGTTTGCAGAAATTGCACAAAATCATTATGTTATGAAAAGTGCGATCGCAACAAAATATTATAGATATTTCTGTGGAATAATTTGCTTGTTAAGCTTTTAGCGATCGCGTATGCCTTTCTTTTTCAAGTTCACCTATTTGCTGATTAATAAAAGCGCAGGATTACTTGACATTATGAATATAGTAATGTGTGAGACAGTCAGCGATCGCTAGAGTTAAAGTATTAGTACTACGTGTTTTGACAGATCAACTTGTAATGTTTTTAAACGCAGAGGAACGCAAAGTAAACGCGGAGTATCGCAGAGTTTTGTCTAGTAATTAGCTAGGAATTAATAAAATATTGTGTTGAGACTTTTCTAACGTAGCATTAAAAGCAAAAGTTAAGGCTTAAGTAATTTTTACGAGGACGCAACAGTATTAATTAGTCTACGCTTTGGGTAATAAGGCTACTCAGATAAACTTATGGGACTTTACGACCAAAATCAATCATCACAGGATGCGCTACAAAAGTTACGCCAAGGAGCAAGCCACTCCAGAGCAGCCCAAGAAATTGCTCAACGAGATTATGCGAAAGCTCAAACGGAAGCTGATAAATGGGAACAACAATATCAACTTGCTTTAAAAGGAAGTAATCAGGATTTAATTCGTCAAGCAAAATTCCAAAAGGAACGATACCAAGCAATTGCTAGTAGGCTAAAAACACTGGTAGAAGAGCAACAACCACAAGTAGACGCAATTAAAACTAGCTTGAAATCTTGGGAGAAAAAGGTTTCAGAAGCACAGAATGAAGTATTACGCAGTAAGCCTAACACTAGTAAGGTTTCACGGACATTGATCAGCTTTGAACATGAACATGTTGATTTATGGGCTGATGATGAATTACAGCAACTTAAAGAACTATTATTGCTACCACATAAACTTCAAGAGCTAACTAAAGCTAAAAAAGACACTAAAGTGCTTTTAACAGAGGCTATTCACGAGATAGAAGAAACTGTAACAAACGCTGTTGCTAATCAAGAAGGGATTCAGAAAGATTTTGAAAAAACGCAGAAAGAAGCTAAATACTGGAACGAAAAAGCTCAGACAGCTTTGAGAAACAATGATGATGATTTAGCCCTTGAAGCTGTAGTGAATAAAAAATTTCAAAATAAAATTTTGCTTATTCTTCAAACTCAGCTTCAGCACCAGAAAGCGACAATAGATATACTTGTACGAAACTTAATGGCAATAGAAAGTCTCGTTGCAAATGAGAAACTATAAAAATATGTAGGCGTAGCCCGCAGTAGGCATCGCACTCTATCTTCTTCATTCCTAATTTGTTCCTCTTCAAAAACCAGTGACACAAAACTCTAAAACAGGCGCAGCATTTATCGCAGGCGGAACCATAACAGGTGCTGGTATTTCCGCAACGGTAGGCGGCATGGGACTAGCAGGCGGATTTGGTGCAGTCAGTATTGGTGCAACTCCTGTAGTGGCTGCTGGTGCTGTGGCTGGTGCGGCTGCTTACGGTGCTTTCAAAGCGATCGCACAGGGAGATGCAGCTGCTTTCGCTACAATGGGAATTGGTGCAGTCGGCGGTGCTGGTGTTTATAGTGTCGTCGGTGGCATGGGTTTAGTCGCACCTAAAGTAGGGCTGGCATTTGGGATTGGTGCAGTACCGATGGCGGGAATTGGCGCAGTGGTGGGACTCGCCGCCTATGGTATTGCCAAACTGTTAGATGAATCTGAAATTAGCGAAACTCCAGCACAGCTTTTTGAGCGGATGGAAGAGAAAGTGTTGCTGATGGACTACTATTCCGAAGCTGTGATGGAATTAGAAGCATTTTTATCTGGTGAGGATTTCAATCAAAAATTTGTTGCTTTAGAAATCGAAGATGAGTTACAAGCACTTAAAGCTGAATTTAAGAAAAAATCAGAATTTGTTACCCCTAAACCTTCTACTCCCAATATTGAAGTAGAAAAAATATCTCTGACAACCCAGTTACCTGAAACCTGGAAATGTGTACGCACACTCAAAGGACACTTAGCGGCAGTTAATGCGATCGCTATCACTCCTGATGGTACTACTTTAATCAGTGGCAGTGATGACAGACAAGTTAATTTGTGGAACTTAAAAACCGGAAAATGGCTTTACACGTTTTCTGGACAAGCTGAGGCAGTTTTATCTGTTGCTATCAGTCCTGATGGAAAGCAAATTGCAAGTGGTAGTGTTGATCGCAAAATCAGCAGTTGGCAGATGGACACAAAAAAATTTCACCATACATTCTTTTATTTAAATCCCTACAGTCATAATGGTTTTGTTAACTCGATTGCCTACAGTCCTGATGGCGCAATTCTTGTTAGTGGTAGTGCTGATAAAACTATAAGAATTTGGGGACACTACACGGGAAGAATAAAACGCACTTTGAATGGACATTCAGATGCAGTTTTCTCAGTTGCTATTAGTCCCGATGGTAAAATTATTGCAAGCAGTAGTGCTGATCAAACTATTAGGCTTTGGGATATCAAAACTTGGCAACAGCGCTACATTCTCACTGAACATTTGGGAGCAGTAAATACAGTTGCCATCAGTCCTAACAGTCAAACTCTTATAAGTGGTAGCACAGACGCAACAATAAAGCTGTGGAATCTCCAAACTGGAAAATTACTTTCCACTCTGACTGGACACTCAACGGCGGTTTTGTCTATTGCCATCAGCCCAGATGGAAAAACCCTCGCCAGTAGCAGCAGAGACGGTATGATCAAACTTTGGAATCTCGACACTGGGGAACTACTACAAACTCTCTCTGGCTCTAGTCTTGTTGCTTTCAGTCCTGATAGAAAGACGCTGGTAAGTGGCGGTAATGGCGGAAGTATCAAAGTTTGGAGTCAAGTGCAAAGCTTTGATAAATTTAATCTCGACCCTGTACTATCTGGGGAATGGTGGCAAGTCTTGAGTGTAAATCAGAGCGATCGCCCCAAGGATATCAAACTTGCCTACCTTCGATTAGTAAGATTGTATCATCCTGATGTCAACAGTTCTACAATTGCAAAAGCCTCTATGCAAGCAATTAATCAAGCTTATAAAGAATTCCAGGAGCAGTTAAACGCTTACAAATATATTAACTTGGATAAATAAGTTGCCAACTAACTTAAATTTACAGGGCGATGTCTCATAACAAGCCATTCGGTGTCTACGGATTTTTGTGCCTCTTTCTGATACTTGAATCTTAATTCTGTTTGCTTTAGTATGTTTGTCTTTACTCATACAAACACCCCATGTCATCTGTCAATAGGGTAAAATATATAACTCTTCAGAAGTATTGACATCTGAATTTTTTCAAGTATTCATCTTGCATATTTTGAAAAAACGTTATAAATTATTAGATTATAGGGGAATAATCTGACCTCTTAGTGTCAAAAACTAATCTTGCTCAAGTAAATATACTGCAACCAGTTTTAACTTCATGCAAATCCTAAACAGCACTGAAGATATGTTTTTATTTGGTAAAGCAAAGATTCTGTATATGAAACGGAACAATAAATAATCTAAAAATATATCTTATGTGACTGTTTTTAAAATTATGTTACTGCTTGCGGTGAGGAACAACAATTAGAATTCACCAAAAGAGTAATCCATTATAAGCAAATTAACTAGTAATAAAGCTACATGTGTTAGCAGATGTATTCGTTATTAGTTGATTAATTTTTTCCAAATTATATTTGCTATTCAAAGAATTATTTTTGTTATGCTGAGAATGGCAAAAATAATCAATTAAGACGCATCTACCTACTACAAATTCACAATCCCAATGGAGCTATTCTGTCGATGCACCTAAACGAATTAGAAACTACTGAAAATTTAAAAGAAGTCGAAGAAGCGTGGCGAACACTAGAAAAATCAATTCTCTATTATCAGGGTCGCCCCGTTGGGACGGTAGCCGCTTATGATGCATCTGTAGAGGCTCTTAATTATGACCAGTGCTTTGTTCGGGATTTCGTCTCCTCAGCTCTAATTTTTCTAATCAAAGGTAGAACAGATATTGTTCGCAATTTCTTAGAAGAAACCCTAAAGTTACAGCCTAAAGAAAGGGCATTAGATGCCTATAAGCCTGGACGAGGATTAATTCCAGCTAGCTTTAAAGTTGTATTAGAAAATGGACAAGAATATTTAGAGGCTGATTTTGGTGAACATGCGATCGCTAGAGTTACACCCGTAGATTCTTGCTTATGGTGGATTATTTTGTTGCGTGCTTATGTTGTCGCCACAAAAGATTTTTCTCTAGCCTATCAACCTGAATTCCAAAATGGTATCAGGTTAATCATGGACATCTGCTTGGCTAATCGTTTTGATATGTACCCAACGCTGTTGGTTCCAGATGGTGCTTGTATGATTGATCGTCGTATGGGCATTTATGGGCATCCTCTAGAATTACAAGTTCTCTTTTACACGGCATTGCGTGCATCTCGTGAACTGTTAATTTGCCAAGGTAATTCCGATATTGTTGAAGCCATCGATAACCGATTGCCTCTTTTATGCGCTCATATTCGCCAGCATTATTGGATAGATATTAATCGCCTGAATGCAATTTATCGCTTCAAAAGTGAAGAATATGGTAAGGGTGCTGTTAATCTGTTCAACATATATGTAGATTCTGTTCCCTATTATGAATTAGATAAGTGGCTACCAAAAAAAGGTGGTTATCTAGCAGGTAATGTCGGGCCGTCGCAGCTAGATACTCGCTTCTTTTCACTTGGAAACTTAATGGCAATCATTTCAGACTTAGCCACCGAAGAACAGTCACAAGCGATTATGACTCTCATTGAGGATCGATGGGATGATTTGGTGGGAGATATGCCAATGAAAATTTGTTTCCCAGCTTTAGAACATGAAGAATACAGAATTGTAACTGGATGTGACCCCAAAAATATCCCCTGGTCGTATCATAATGCCGGTAGTTGGCCAGTTTTAATGTGGATGTTAGCGGCGGCGGCGGTGAAAACTAATAGAGCAAACCTTGCACAAAAGGCTATTCAAACTGCCCAAGGACGCCTTAGTACAGATGAATGGCCAGAATATTACGATGGTAAGAAAGGGCGACTGATTGGGAAACAAGCTCGGAAATATCAAACTTGGACAATTACTGGGTTCTTATTAGCAAAAGAACTGATGGCAAACCCCACTTATTTACCATTAATCAGCTTTGGTAAATTACCAGCAGAACAGGTTTCTAGAGCATGTGAGTTTGAAATCGCCAGTGTAGACCCGTATCTGTCTCGATAGGGAAATTAGGAGTCGAGACGCGATTAATCGTGTCTGTACAAGAGTTGGGAGTTAGAATACAAAAGCCTTCTGACTCCTGAATCTTGTTTCCATGACAAACCCCCGTCAACTAGCTTTTATCGCCCTGCGAGATGTTCACAAGGGGGCTTATGCTGATGTTGCCCTAGATAGAGTGCTGCAAAAAGTAAGTTTGGCTGATAACGATCGCCGCTTGCTGACAGAATTGGTTTATGGGAGTGTCAGAAGGCAGCGCACTCTTGATACTCTCATCGATCAACTCGCCAAAAAGAAATCTCATCAACAACCCCAAGACCTTCGTACCATCTTACATCTGGGCTTCTACCAGCTGCGCTATCAAGAGCGTATTCCCGCCTCAGCTGCTGTTAATACCACCGTCCAACTCGCTAAAGAAAACGGTTTTTCTGGACTCACGGGTTTTGTTAACGGTTTATTACGCCAGTATCTTAGAAAAGCAGGGGAGCAGGGGAGCAGAGAAGCAGAGGAGAAAAACTCATTGTTACTCCCCCATTTTGATCCGCTACAACTTCCAGAAAACCCAGTGGAACGCTTGGGTATTTTACATAGTTTTCCTGACTGGATTATTCAAGTCTGGTTAGAACAACTGGGTTTGGTTGAGACAGAACAATTGTGTGAATGGATGAACCAATCACCAACAATTGACTTGCGTATCAACCCACTTCGCACTTCCATCGAAGAAGTTGAGGCTGCTTTGCAATCTGTTGGTATTTTGGCGAGACGGATTCCTCATTTACCCCAAGCTTTACGATTGATTAGTAGTGCTGGATCAATTCAAAAAATACCTGGTTTTAAAGAAGGTTGGTGGACTGTACAAGATGGTAGCGCCCAATTGGTAAGTCATTTGCTCGACCCCCAACCCGGTGAGGTGGTAATTGATGTCTGTGCTGCACCAGGGGGAAAAACAACCCACATTGCTGAGTTAATGGCAGATAAAGGGAAAATTTGGGCTTGCGATCGCACTCCTTCTCGTCTTCGCAAACTCCAAGAAAATTCTCAACGGCTGAATTTACAATCTATTCAAATTTACACCGGTGACAGTCGCCATTTCAACCAATTTCAAAACACCGCAGACCGGGTATTACTGGATGCTCCATGTTCTGGACTAGGAACCATACACCGTCATGCTGATGCTCGTTGGCGACAGACACCAGAATCTGTCCGGGAACTTTCGGTGCTGCAAAAAGAATTATTAACACATACATCAACTTTTGTCAAACCTGGTGGTGTACTAGTTTATGCCACCTGTACATTGCATCCAGCAGAAAACGAAGAAGTGATTTCGACATTTCTAGCTGAGTCACCTAATTGGCAAATTGAGTCTCCGAGCGGCTTTGAATCGCCTGCTTCTGCATATAGCACCCCTCAAGGTTGGTTTAAAGTTTGGCCCCATAGACAAGACATGGATGGCTTTTTTATGGTGCGCTTAAGAAAAACCAATAATTCCGAATGAATACTGTTTGGGATTGTACGATTTGGTTGAGGCCTGAATCTACCGACGAGGCAGCAATGGTTACCCCTTCCAATGTCAAAAACTTAGTTAAAATCCTGATTGGAGCCGCCTGGATCGATGGCAGAATCCAACCAGAAGAACGGCAATATCTCCGCGAAATAGCTCAAGCAAAAGGTTTGGCTAACGATCCAGAAATTAAGCCTTGGCTGTACGAATTCGTTCCTGTACAGCCAAAAGAATGCTATGACTGGGTGCGTGAATATTTAGGCGATCGCCCCAGCCATGAAGATTGTGAAAATCTAATTGAAGCCATCAGTGGCTTAATTTATAGCGATGGCGAAGTTGCCGTCGAAGAAGCCAGACTGCTGACGGAATTGCAGGATATAGCGAAGCCGAATGATTCAACTCAGCCGGCTCACACTGCACTTCTCAAACAAATTCAAAAGCTTTACCGCCGTTGGGTTGACGTGCAAAACTAATCATAGTCAAAAGCCCATAGTCTAATAACAAATGACTAATGACTAATGACTAAATTATGACTTCGGATCACCCAGACCCGGAGTTTCTTCTTTATCAACCTTAGGCACAAAATCAGGACGCTCTTTACTTTCCCAACCTGCGGGGCGTTTTGAGTTGTACCAAGCTATTGAACCAATGGTTACAGCAGCAATAAAACCAACGACATACACCAAGGTGAAAGCAAAAGGAAACTGACCGCCACCTGTTGCAACTGAATCTGCTGCCTGCATCAATATATGCATGAGTATATTCTCCAATTTTAAGTAACACTACTTGACACACTATAGAATGAGCGTATCACTTAACATCCCTCTGGAGTTTAGTTTCAGTAGCTCCATATTGCATAGAAATGAGGATGGGGGGCAGGGAGAAAAGGAGAATAATTAATAATCAATGCTCCAATGCCCTATGCCCACTATTCAATTAGAAGGTCTAAGTCTATCCCGCCAAGATGGCTGTGATGATGAATCTGAAGAACCGGAAGAACCGGAACTATTTGCGGGAGAGGAAGATCGTCGACTTCTTCGAGGCGGGGGAGAAGAATCAGATTCTACTCTTCTAGATCGCCGTCGTGGACGTGATGATTCTGAAGAAGAGTTATTGGAGCTTGATTCTTCGGTGCGATCATGTCTTCTCCGTCTTGGGGTATAATCGCTCGATTGCTGTTCTTCTTGAGAATAGCTCCTCCTTCTACGTCTCCGAGATGAACCACTATCCTCAGAATTTCTAGCACTTTCTCCTTCTGAGTCATCATCAGAAGAGATAGAACGATTCAGCACTTGTTTGGGCTTAATAGTCTGGGCTTTGATAGTGCCTTTACGACCTTCTAACTTAGGACGTTTGGGAAATTTTTCTACGGGCATCCCTTCTGCTGCTTTTTCCATAAATTCGTGCCAGGTGTAAGCAGCACTACCACTACTACCGTCTGTGGGGCGGTTGTTATCGTTACCTAGCCAAACCCCTGTCACCATCTGAGGAATATAGCCAATAAACCATAAATCACGGGCTTCGTCGGAAGTGCCGGTTTTGCCTGCAACTGGTCTATTACCTAATTGAGCAGCAGCACCAGTCCCCTCTTCTACGACGTTGCGTAACATCCAAGTCATGATGGCTGCACTATCAGCGTCAAGGGCCCTTTGTGGCTTGAAATTAGCTGACCAGATCACCTTACCTTGGCGGTTGAGGATGCGAGTAATACCATGAGGTTCTGTGTGCAATCCCTGAGTTGCAAAACTGCCATAAGCGCTAGTCAATTCCAACAGATTAACTTCATTTGAGCCAAGAGCCAAGGAGTAAGTGGGCTTAAGTTCAGATTTTATTCCCATATCATGGGCGAGTTTAATCGTTGGCGTAAATCCCACATCAATCAACACCTTCACCGCAATAATATTAATGGAGCGGGTAAGGGCGTCTCGCATATTCATGGAACCCCGAAACCTTTCACTATAGTTTTTCGGTTCGTAGCCGTCTACGACAAAAGGCGCATCTTCATAGCTATCGTAAGGGCTTTTACCGCTAGCGATCGCAGTGGCATATACAAACCCTTTAAATGTCGATCCTGGCTGCCGTTGTGCCTGAGTAACCCGATTAAACTGGTTTTTGCCATAATCTTTTCCCCCAACCATTGCTTTGATTTCACCATTGCGGGGGTCAATGGCTACCATTGCTCCTTGCTTAAAGTTTTCCCAGCTTCCTTGATTTCGCAGGGTTTTGGCAACCGCCTCTTCTGCAACTTTCTGCCAAGTCGGGTTCAGCGTAGTTTCTACTACTAATCCCTCACTTTTTAGCACGTTAGGAGAAACGTACTTCGGCAATTCTTTTTGAATATAGCTAGTAAAGTAGGGTGATTCTACTTCCAGTCGCTTGGGTAAACTGGTTTTGAGAATTAGTGGTTCTTGGACTGCTGCTTGCCTTTGTTCTGGTGTAATTATTTTATCTTCTTGCATCCGTTGCAATACCAAGTCCCGCCGCCGTTTTGCCGCTTCGGGATTTTTGTCTGGAGCGTATAAGCTTGGAGCAGGGGCTAATCCAGCAATCGTTGCCATTTCGGCTAGAGAAAGCTGGTCTGGCGTTTTACTAAAATATACCCTCGATGCATCTGCCACACCATAAGCTCCACCTCCCAAATAAACCAGATTTAGGTAGCGCTCTAAAATCTGATCTTTGGTTAATTCATTCTCCATTTTTTGTGCTAGGCGGACTTCCTTGAGTTTGCGCCAGATTGTCTGTTCTTGTTTCAAAAACAGAATCCGCGCTAGCTGTTGGGTGATAGTGCTAGCACCTTCAACCACGCCTTGCGATCGCAAATTATTCAAACCTGCTCTGGCAATACCTTGTGGATCAAATCCGTTGTGTTGCTTAAATCTTCTATCTTCTGAGGCGATGAAAGCTTTTTTTAAATTATCTGGTATTTGTTCTAGCTTTAGCTGTTCTCTGGCCGTTTCACCTTGTTGTTGTAATATGGTTCCATCGGCGGCTTTGATAGTCAGTGTTTGCTCTCTAACCACGGCATTCAACTGTGCCTGATCTGGCAAAGTCCGATCTATTAAACTGATGCCGTACATAAAGGCAACTATCCCACCACCTACACCCAAGCCTGTCCAAAACCAGATGCGACGATAGAGTGGTTTACCACGAGTTGCCTGATTGGACTTCATCCTAGAGGGTAAAATTTTCATTTGCTCAGTAACTGCCTCGCCTGCGCCAGATATGCTGGTGGTGAGCTTCTCATTTGTTCCTCCTTGTCCAGAGTCACTCAAATTAGTTGGTCTTCGCTTGAACCAGGAGGTAAGCTTCCCCACGTCAGTTCCTCGCTCAAATTAGTAACTTTAATAACCACCATCTAATCAACTTTGGGGTTAGTTTACCACCATTGTGTTAGTATAATATCCTATAAATAATTAACTAAAATCACTATAAAATAATGTTTTTTAGATTTTATAATTTAGTTTTGTAAAAGCGCTGCAATTTTGATATCTCAAATTATTGGCATTTTCTGGAATAGGTGTGCCGAAGTATTCGCAAAGACAGCCCCAAAACAGCTTACTTAAGGAGAGTGCGATGCTTAAGGCGAATTACGCCAAAGCAAAGCCAAGAAGAAGCGCCGTTGCCCTTGGTAGTAATATCGGCGATTCACAAACAATTTTAGAAGCAGCTATAGAGACTTTAGCTCAAACGCCAGGTATTTCCTTAGAAGCCAGATCCAATTGGTATCAAACCAAAGCTGTGGGGCCGCCACAGCCAGATTACCTAAATGGCTGCGTCACATTGCAGGTAGAAATGCTACCCCAGCAGTTATTAGAAACTTTGTTAGGAATTGAACAACAATTTGGGCGTGTGCGTCAAGAACGCTGGGGGCCACGAATCCTGGATTTAGATTTGTTATTATTTGATGACATCATTCTGGATACATCAAATCTCCAAATTCCGCATCCACGAATGCGGGATCGGGCCTTTGTGTTAGTTCCACTAGCAGAAATTGCTCCAGATTGGATAGAACCAGTATCCGGGTGTGTTATTAAAGAGCTGCTGAAAGAGGTAGACTGTTCTGATGTACATTTATTGATGGGCAATTAAAAAATACCATCCTTAAACGCAGAAGAACGCTGATTTCACCTCTGTATTCACAGATAATCAGATTTTATTATGCCATTAGGTAGAGAATTACCACAACTACTAAGACAACGCCTGTTTTATAAAGGACGCAAATTTGATTTTGAAGTTAATCGCTTGCGTTTACCTAATAAATCAGAAGGAGAATGGGAATGTATTCGTCACCCTGGTGGCGCTCTAGCTGTACCGATAACACCAGAGGGTAAACTTATACTCGTGCGCCAGTATCGTTTTGCAATTCAGGGACGGATATTAGAATTTCCGGCGGGAACTGTGGAAGCAAATGAAGAACCCTTAGCAACAATACAGCGTGAGATTGAAGAAGAAACTGGCTATAGTGCCAAAAAATGGGATAAATTAGGCGAGTTTTTCTTAGCTCCCGGTTATTCTGATGAAATTATCTATGCTTTTCTGGCGCGAGATTTAGAAAAGCTAGAGACACCACCACCACAAGATGGAGACGAGGATATCGAAACTGTGTTTTTGACTCCTGAAGAATTAGAGAAAGCGATTCTGGAGGGAGAACCAGTAGATGCTAAATCAGTTTCTAGCTTTTTTCTGGCGCGTCCGTTCTTAATTTAATACGAATATGCTGCTAGAGTTAGCGATGCCTACGGCGGGCTACGCCTACGCAGATGCCTACGGTGCAGGCTTTGAATATGCTGACGAGATGATCGTTAACAATGATTTGAGCCGATACGTGGAACATCCGCGTTTTCGACTCAATCCTGGCAGCTACACAGACGATACCCAGATGAGCATTGCCATTGCTGAGGTAATTGTTATTCAAGCACTGTGAACGATAGAAGTTTTAGCCGATAGTTTCGTTAGAGCCTTCAAACGTGATGAGAGAGAAGCTTATGCTCGAAGCTTCTACCATTTTCTAAGAGAAATTCAAGATGGGGAAGAGTTTTTAACGAAAATTAACCCTGAGAGTGACAAAAGCGGGGCAGCGATGCGTGCAGCCCCGATTGGCATCTATGCGACACCAGAAAAAGTTATTGAGGCGGCAACAATTCAAGCGGCAATTACCCACAATACACCTGATGGAATCAATGCTGCCGTTGCGGCTGCCTTGATGTCACATTATTTTATCTATCAACTGGGGGCAAAACGCAAATTAGGAGAGTTTCTGAAAAGTTATGTACCTGGGGAGTGATCTAAACCGTGGGAAGGTAAAGTAAAGTCCAAAGGCTGGATGAGTGTCAGGGCTGCGATTACTGCGGTGATGCGAAATGACAGCATGAGCGAACTTTTACAAGATTGTATTGCTTTTACCGGGGATGTGGATACAGTAGCTGCAATCGCCTTGGCTGCTGGTTCTTGTAGCGAGGAAATTAGACAAGATATTCCCAATCATCTTGTTACAGGCTTAGAAAATGGGGCTTACGGTAGAGATTATCTCATCGGCTTGGATAAGCAGCTAATGAGTTTGGTAAACAAAAAGACGAGCTAAATGTAATACATCGGTTGGGAAAAGTGTAATTTGCGCTGCTGCTTTACTCAATTAAGGGCAAACTTACCTTTTCAAATACTACGGTTTTTAGATATTATTACAGTGATTTAGGTAAGTATAAAGCTAACCTAACCTTCACTATCTCCAAATTGGGGTAGTAAAGTACACATTGGCGGCTTAATTATATGCTTATATATATTCAACACATTAACTGCTCAGTGATATAAAAATTGACTTAAAGTCAAAGTTATAAGAGCATGACCAAAATAAGCTTACAACTCCTAAATATGTGTCTTCATGCAAGACACATACATGTTTCACACAGATGAAAAAAAATCCAACTTTTAACAGTGCCGGTAAACTGACTGCTCTTTTATTTCTGATAACTCTCTTTCTCACGCCTTGTGTGATTGTAAATGCAGGTGAACGTGGTGTTTTGATGAAATTTGGTGAAGTACAAAACCAGATATTAGGAGAAGGACTGCACTTAATTATTCCAGTAGTTAATACTGTGAAAAAGTTGAGTATTCGAGTTCAAAATCAGGAAATTTCGGCTGAGGCTTCTTCTAAAGATTTACAAAATGTTTTCACCGATGTAGCTCTGAATTGGCATATTATTCCCCAGGAAGCAAATGCCATTTTTCAGGAAATTGGAGATGAGCAAGATGTAGTTATTCGGATTATTAACCCAGCAGTTGAAGAAGTTTTAAAAGCAGTAATAGCAAAGTATACTGCTGAAGAAGTGATTACTAAGCGAGGAGAAGTTAAAGGTGGAGTAGATGATGCTTTGTCTACACGTCTCGCTAGTTATCATGTTGCAGTTGATGATATTTCTTTAGTTCATATCCATTTTTCAGAAAGATTTGGTGAGGCGGTGGAGGCGAAGCAGATTGCCGAACAAGAAGCAAAACGAGCAGAGTTTATTGCACTGAAAGCAACAAAAGAGGCTGAAGCAAAAGTTAATTTAGCAAAAGGAGAGGCTGAAGCCCACAGATTATTACGTAATGGTTTAACTCCCGAAATTCTGCAAAGGCAAGCGATAGAAAAATGGAATGGCAAGCTGCCATTAATTGTTAGTAAGGAGGCTCCAAAACTATTTAATTTAAGTGAAATTTTAAAATTTGATAAAAATTAAGATTTGACAATTTGACTACGATGCTTTTCCAATAAGAACAAACATTCTTTATCTGTTTTTTGCTTAAATCAGCAAATAAAGCAATTGTCCTATCCACCTGACCAGAAAGAAACGTCCCCAAGGCTTGAGGCTGATTATCCAATAACAGATATGAACGCTTAACGCATCCTACTTAAGATTGATTTTACAAAATAGATAAATAATTATTGAGCTAGTGCTTTGCTTATTAACATAAACTTATCAACAATTAAACCCAAAATTTATGCTTAACCACATTAGAATTTTTAGGTTTAAGCCTAAATAATTGGTAGTAGGCATAATTAAACATAACTATATTTTTATCATATTTTACACTTAATGCCTTATATTTTATACCTTATGCTTCTTTATAAGCAGTGATATTTATTTATGCCCATGTAGTATATAAATTTGTATTTTTAACTCTAAGACTGAAATTTATCTATTAGTTTGACAACTACTTCATATAAATTTCATAAAAGTGTTTTTAGTTTTATAAGGAGCGCTTTTTAGATAAAATTAACTACTAAAATAAGGGGGATTTTATCTATGCGTTTTTTTCAGTTTTCAGGAATTCTTGCTTGTACAACAGCAGCTTTTATATCAATTGCCCCCATAGAGGTAGAAGCCGCAACTTTTAAAGTAATATCTGGAGTCACTAGCATTGATCGTGACCACGAGGATATTCTTAGAAATATCGGACTAATATTGACAGGTAGTAATAATACAGTCGCACCAACTCCCAGCAATTATTTGGTTGGCTTTAACATAGATTCAGCCAGCAACTTCACGTTCAGCGATGAGGGCGGTTTTACTCCGCTCTCCGGGACAATCGAGCATACTGGGACTGTTACTTTCAACAATCAAATTACTGTAGGTGATTTTTCAATTGGTTTTGTTCCAGGACGTACCGTTAAAGATGCTAGCGGTTTTGTTTTAAGAGACACATATTCTTTAAATACAATTTTGTTTGATTTGAGTCTTCCAGAACCTGTGGCATTTGATAATCAAAATTTAACCATCCCTGATGTGAAATTGCTGTTTTCTCCAGAGTTTGCTAACATCCTGCAAAAACCTGAATTGACAGGTTCGTTTGCTGGAACTGCGCGAATTGATGCTGAAGTTGCTGCCGTACCCGAACCTGATAGTGTACTAGCAGTTTTGGCAGTGGGTGCGGCTCTCTTGGCAACTAGATTTTATACTCAAAAAATTAAATACACTTGATATCTTGCAGCATTGCTAAATGCTTATTAACAGGTGCAAGGGTATTGGCAGCAATCAGCCCACTGGCGGCGACTGCTGGTAAACCAATACCGGGAAATGTTGAGTCGCCACAGCACATCAACCCTGCTAAAGGTGTGTTGGGGCCAGGAAACATAGCGCTTCCAGCCTGAATTGCTGGGCCGTAGGAACCTTGATGACGGCGGAGATAACGTTCGTGAGTTAGAGGTGTACCAACAAGTGTGACTTCGCAACGAGAGCGAATATCTGGAATGATGCGCTCTAGGGCTTGCCACATTATTTCTGCACGCGATCGCTTTTTTTTGGCGTATTCTTGGTTCCTTCTATCCATTCCTTGCCAGATAGAGTATGGCTCATTACCAGGAGTATAAACATGAATTACGTGTTTACCTGGTGGCGCTAAGGATGGATCGAGAACTGAAGGGATGGAGACAACTACAACATTCTGAGGTGCTGTTATGCCCAATTCCCAATCATTAACGACGATGTAATGACACCGCAAATTTGACTGTAATCCTTGAGCATCAATGCCTAAATGGAGATGCATAAAGCTATCACACTCAGGTGTTGCTTGTCGTTTAGCGCGGTACTGTTTGGGCACTGCCTTTTCTGGTAGTAACTTTAGTGTGTCCCAAACCGAGGCATTAGAAATTACTGCCCGATGTGCGCGAATTTCGGAGCGATCGCGTAGACGCACACCTACTGCACGATTACCTTCTACAAGGACTTCTTCCACATGAGCGCCTAGAATCAACTTCCCGCCGTGACGCTGCAATCCTTGTATAAGGGTGTCAACTAAAGCACCACTACCACCAATGGGATATTCAAGTATTGCATCTGGTCGATACCAGTCAGCAAACATAAATCCTACCTCTGCGGCGCTTGTGCCATCTGCGGGCAATCCAGAAAGTAGGAAACACAGCAGATTTAGCCAGTTTCGGGTAAAAGGATCTTTAACAACGCCATCCATAATTCGGTTGAATGGGCCTGTCAGCTTAATTATATTTGCCAGATTTTTTGTCAGAGATGGGATAAATGGGCCCACAGTTCTAGCTGCACCAAAATCAAAGCGTAATGCCGCCGATGGTATAGAAGTTGCTGCACTAGCGAATGGTTCCATAACGCGCTGGAGTTCTTGCCATTCGGCTACAGCATCATGTCCCCGAAATTTCATCAGAACTTCACAAAATTGCTCCGCACCAACCGACGTATCAAAATCGCCTTCTGGTACACAACAACCCCAAGTATCATAGGTTACGCATGGTAATTCCGAGCCAATTGCATCTAAGACTTGCCGCAGAGGGTTGGCAGAAGGGCTGTAAGACAGTCCAGAGTAGAGAGACGGGCCCGAGTCAAATTTGAAACCATTGCGCTCAAAAGCATGAGCAGCGCCTCCAGCAATGGAGTGGCTTTCGCAGACTATTACATCAAAGCCATACCGTGCTAAAACAGCAGCACAACTCAAACCGCCAATACCGCTACCAATGACAACTACATCTGTAACTTGCATATATGTTTGTAACAATAAACTAAAACAGTTAGGGAAACTTGGATAATATCATTCGCTCCTCCATCCATAAACCGCTCCAATTGGTTAATATCATCACAAATGATGGACATTAGGCAATACAGTTCAGTTAAGCATTTCTTTCTTCTCTCTGCGTCCTTGGCGTCCTTGGCGGTAGCCTGCGGCAAGCCGTTCGCGTAGCGTCTCGTAGAGAAGCGTCTACGTTAAAAAAATTGAGTTTGACAAAGAGTTTTAGCCTTAACTGAACCGTATTGGGACATTAGGGACTTCCACATAAAAATATCCCATCGTTTTAGAGGCAGGGGACAGGGGGCAGGGAGCAGGGGGAGGGAAAGTCGTTGTGATTCCAAAAATTGGATAATTTATTTTTTGGATTTCCCTTAAACCGCTAGTGCCGCGTTCTTCAAATTAAAGGGTTGATTCACACAGACTAATAAGAAGCTTAAACTAGTAACTAAGTTTACCCAGACACAAGTAAGACTTTTTACTCAGCACTATAGGCTAGAGAAGGAAAACAAGGAGAAAAATAATAACTCTTCATGACAAATGACAAATGACAAATGACGAATGATAAATGACTAACTTACATGGAGAGAAGAATTTGAAAAATCAGCAATTTGGAAATTGGCAAAGCACAGTTTTAGGAATTGTGTTAGCAATACTAGTGATTCTGGGACTAAATTCCTTTATCATTATTAACCCAGGACAAGCAGGAGTGATTAGCATTTTGGGTAAAGCCAAAGATGGGGCATTATTGGAAGGAATTCACCTAAAACCGCCTTTTATCTCAGTGATAGATGTGTATGATTTGACGGTGCAGAAATTTGAAGTGCCAGCAGAGAGTTCTACCAAGGATTTGCAAAATTTATCTGCGAGATTTGCGATTAACTTTCGCCTCGATCCCATGCAGGTAGTTGAAGTTAGAAGGAAACAAGGAACCTTAGCAAATATTGTATCGAAAATCATTGCACCCCAGACCCAAGAAGCATTTAAAATTGCAGCCGCTAGAAGAACAGTAGAAGAAGCAATTACCAAAAGAAGTGAGTTGAAAGAAGACTTTGATCAAGCGCTAGGCGATCGCTTAGACAAATATGGGATAATTGTGTTAGATACTAGCGTAGTTGATTTAGCATTCTCACCAGAATTTGCCAGAGCTGTGGAAGAAAAACAAATTGCTGAACAACGGGCGCAAAGAGCCGTTTATGTAGCACGGGAAGCAGAACAAGAAGCACAAGCAGATGTGAATCGCGCTAAAGGTAGGGCAGAAGCTCAAAGACTCTTAGCAGAGACACTCAAAGCCCAAGGAGGACAGTTAGTTCTGCAAAAAGAAGCAATTGAAGCTTGGAAGAGTGGCGGCGCTCAGATGCCCAAAGTCCTCGTTATGGGTGGTGACTCAAAAAGCGGCGTTCCCTTCATATACAACCTTGGAAATGTCCAAAATCAACCTTAATTCGAGTAAATAATATTTAGTTAAGTTGGGCTAGTACAAGCTTGCGGAAATAAACCTACTATTTCATTACAGCAATAAAGCCCAAAATTAAAGCTTTTTGACTTTTGAATAGGTGACTTACGCCTTACGGCACTAGTCCCAACTTCAACACAACACAAAAACCAACAAGACAATAATCGAAGTTTATGTCAACCCCCAATCCTCAGAATCTCACCGCCGAAGAAGCGAAAAAATTACTGAATAAATTCAACTGTCTAGACATTGCGCCTGTCCTCAAGCCATCAGAAAAATTAGTAATTCGTAGTGCCTTAATTTTAATTGCTAAACTTGCTGATTATCAAATTTTAGGAATTTGTGCTGATACGGCAGAAGAAGGAATACTTGCCATGAAGACTTATTCTCTGGCTTTGGGTTATGAAGCACCAGACAATTTACTTACACCCGAAGGCCCAGTTTATATCAAATTAAATGGTAAAAATGGCTTGTGTTATCTCGATTCTTATGCTGGACATCATCGTGGCGTATTAGTGTCTTGTCAGTCTTACGATGAAGACGGAATCAACGAAATGTATGGACATCTCCCCTTGGATTTATTTGTATAGAATTCGGCAATGTAGGTAGGGTATGTGCCTTACCTACTAATTAATAATCAATGAAAAGCTACTAAATCTTATGAGTATTATTACACTACAATCAGTCAAAAAAGATTTTGGCATCAAAGAAATTTTAAAAGATGCTAGCTTTAGCCTTGATGCTACCGATAAAGTTGGCTTAATTGGTACTAACGGTTCTGGCAAATCAACCCTATTAAAAATGATCGCCGGGTTAGAATCGATTGATAGTGGTCAAATTTTATTCAACTCTGGTTCTAGAATTATCTACTTACCCCAACAGCCAGATTTAGATGAAAATCACACAGTTTTAGAGCAAGTTTTTGCCGACAGTGGCGAACACATGGCTTTGGTGCGTGAGTATGAAGAACTCTCAGATAAATTGGCTCACTATCCAGATGATAGCCAACTGATGTCTCGCCTTTCTGTGGTGATGCAAAAGATGGATACAAGTGGTGCTTGGGAATTAGAAACTAATGCTAAAATCATCCTCACAAAATTAGGAATTTCTGACTTTGATGCCAAGATAGGCACTTTATCTGGTGGCTATCGCAAGCGGATTGCTTTAGCATCAGCGTTGCTAGCAGAACCCGATGCTTTGCTGATGGATGAGCCGACAAACCATCTTGATGCTCTTTCTGTAGAATGGTTACAAAGTTATTTAAATCGCTATCGCGGCGCACTTTTTCTAATAACTCACGATCGCTACTTTCTAGATCGCGTTACCAATCGGATTATTGAAATCGACCGAGGCGACATTTACACCTATACAGGTAACTATTCATATTACCTGGAAAAGAAAGCTTTAGCTGAAGAATCTGCTGTAAGCAGTCAACGTAAACATCAAGGCTTATTGCGGCGCGAGTTGGAATGGCTCAAGAAAGGGCCGAAAGCCAGAAGTACCAAGCAAAAAGCGAGAATTGACCGCGCTCATGCTCTGCGAGATACTGAATTTAAACAAGTTCAGGGTAAAGTTGATATTTCTACAGTTGGTCGTCGCATTGGCAAAAAGGTTATTGAATTAAATAACATTTCTAAGGCATACAATGGGCGGACTCTGATTAATAATTTTACTTATGAATTTAGCCCAGAAGACCGCATTGGCATTATCGGCCCTAACGGTGCTGGTAAATCCACTTTAATGGATATTATTACTGGTCAGATTCAGCCAGATTCAGGTGTTGCAGAAATTGGGACTACAGTTCACATTGGTTATTTTGACCAGCATTCTGAAGAATTGCTCACAGCTTTAAATGAAAATCAGCGCGTGATTGATTACATCAAAGAAGAAGGAGAATTTATCAAAATTACCGATGGGACTCAGATTACTGCTTCGCAAATGTTGGAGCGGTTTTTGTTTCCTGGTAATCAACAGTATGCCCCAATTAATAAACTTTCTGGTGGTGAAAAACGCCGTTTATTTCTATTGCGGGTTTTGATGAGTGCGCCCAATGTCTTAATTTTAGATGAACCGACAAACGATTTAGATGTTCAGACATTGGCAGTATTAGAGGATTATTTAGAGGATTTTGTTGGTTGTGTAATTGTAGTTTCTCACGATCGCTACTTTCTCGATCGCACCATCGACACAGTATTTTCCTTTGAGGAAGGCGGTAATCTGAGACAATATCCAGGTAATTACTCGATTTATCTGGACTATAAGAAGGCTGAAGAGGCACAGCAACAAGCTGCGAATACTAAGGAGAAGCCGAAAAATGCCGAAGTGCAAAATGGTGCGTCTGCGCCCAAGGATGTAGAGAATACCAAGCGGCGGAGGTTATCCAATTGGGAGAAAAAAGAATTTGAGCAATTGGAAGGTAAGATTGCCGAGTTAGAGGCTGAGAAGTTGGAAACTGAGAAAGCACTGGGGAATGTCTCACCGGGGAATTATAGCGAAGTGCAAAAGCTGTACGATCGTGTAGAAAAGCTCAAGCACGCGATCGATGTGGCGACTGAACGCTGGCTAGAATTGGCAGAGATGGAGTAGTAGAGGATGTTTGTGTAATATTGGGCAAATTAGAATTCGCGGCTATACAGACCTGTGTTGAGCGGAGTCGAAATACAAAACCCACAGAGGTGGGTTTTAAAGCCTCAATTTTTTCTTAGTCCACCTCCGTGGACTACCCTGCAAGAACGCCAAGGGCGAACGTTTGTGTAGCCGCAATTCCATTCGCTCGGTACTTCCATTTGCCTCCACAAGATGTAAAGTCTAATTGCTCAATATGCCAACTAAAATGTGAGTTAATTCAGTTAACTCTTCAGGAACCCGATATAATTTGAGGTCTTCTGTTATCTGCTTTTCCTGACGGTTGTAAATTGCAAATCGCCAATCTTAACCAGTAGTTACTGCCCCATAAAGATATGGCAATTCTGAATCTATCCATTGATCGAGTGCAATCAATTCAACTGCTAATTGTGTAAATTCTCTACTTAAATCTGCTTGTTTTGCTTCAATCACTAACAAGCCTTTACCTTTATCAATGTAATAATCCAAGCTGCCTTTTAGTTGATCGCTAACACTAATAGGATACTCAATATTCAATTGGGTTTGGGCAATTTCGCAAACTTCTAGTAATATCGGTGCAATAATTGCTTGCGTGCATCCTCACTACGCAGCTGAACACGTTGAAAGTTACGCTCAATGACTCGCTGTAATTCTGCAATTATCTCAGAGTTAAATTCTGTTTTTGGTAATTGCAACCGTTCGCGTTTGTAAGAACAGCCAAGTTCAGCCAGAATATCTTCTGGAGAAAACGGCAGTTCAAAATATTTGCTGAATGTATAGCTTTGACCAGGTTGAATAATTCGGGGACGATTCATACAGCAGTTTTTGTGTGGTTGGCATACATTACTCTACGATTATTCTTAACAGAACTGTATTGAATAATTCTAAGTAGGGTGCGTTGTCGCAAAGTGCAACGCACCATTTAAATATCTATTGCGATGCGTTACGGCGTTTTGCCTAACACACCCTACCACTGGTGGATAAATGAGATGATAATTAGGCATCGCTTGACTTTCCAAACAGTCGCTATACTTATAATTTAAATAATCAGCCAAAAAGCCTCATGTAGAGCCGCGATTTATCGCGTCTGAGTAAAATTGTTAAATTAATATCATTCAAATAAAGAATTTAACTATGCCAAATGTCTTCATCAGTCATCGTAAAAGTGATGCTCAACAAGCTGAACAGTTAGCGAATGAATTAAGAACTGCTGGGCATGAAGTATGGTTTGATGAATGGAAGATAGACGTAGGAGATTCGATTGTTGAGCGTGTTGACCAAGGGCTAGAAGGATCTAAGTATTTAGTTCTGTGTTACTCTTCGTCTGGTATGTCGCCTTGGGTAAACCGTGAGTGGATGTCAGTGTTAGCTCGACAATTACAATTGTCAGGACACCAAGTAAAGGTATTGCCAATTTTGCTCACAGGTGGGGAACCGCCTGCTATTCTAGCTGATATCAAGTATGCAGATTTGGTTAATGACTGGTCACAAGGCGTATCTCAATTGCTGCGGGCAATAAAATGAGTGAGAGAAACTGGCAGGTTTACATTGCCCATCATCCCAAAGAAGAGGATTTAGCAGAAGAATTGGCAAAACACATCCGCGAGGCTGGCTATGAGGTAGTACATCGCGGAACTGTCATGGTGGGGGAGTCATTCACCGAGGAAGTCTCAAAAGTTCTGAGTACTGGCGGGGCAGTGGTATTTTGTGGAACTAGTAGAGCATTGGGAACCCGTTGGGCATCGCAGATTGCTAACGCAGCCAGACAGCAGACTTCTAGTAGACAAACGCGAGTTTTTTGTCTTCAAATGGAAGAAGATGCTGATGTAGGAAGATTGAGCTTTGATGAATGTATTGCTCTTTATTGGCAAAACCCTGCAAAAGCAATTGAGGATTTGATTGCTGCACTCAAAAAGCATTATCCCGTTAATAATACTATTGCTCATTCTGTTTGCCGTCTCGTGCAAGCACCACCCTTACCCACATCCTTTGTAGAACGCCCAGAGTACAGCAATGATTTAAAAACACGTCTCCTCACAGAGTCATCATCAGATAATCGTGCTTTGGTAATTACTGCAATTCACGGTTTGGGTTCTGTGGGTAAATCGACCTTAGCCGCAGCCTTAGCCCATGATGCAGAAATCCAAACTCGGTTTTGTGATGGCATTCTTTGGGCAACATTAGGCCAGCAACCTGATGTGCTTTCTTTACTTAGTGGCTGGGTGCAGGCACTAGGGGACTATAACTTTAAACCTACCAGTGCAGAAGTTGCTTCTACCCATCTGCGGACTCTGCTTTATGACAAAGCTGTGCTGCTAGTGGTGGACGATGCTTGGAATACCGAAGATGCACAAGCGTTTAATGTTGGCGGGGCGCGGTGTCAGGTTTTAGTAACTACTCGTGAAGGGGCAATCGCTGACGCATTAAAAGCCAGCACCTACAGTCTGGATATAATGACAGCATCCCAAGCGATGGAATTGCTGACGAAGAATTTAAGACGGGAGATTTCAGGTAAAGAACGTCAATCAGCAGAAAAGTTAGCTGAAGGCGTTGGTTATCTCCCTTTAGCATTGGAACTAGCAGCTGCCCAAGTTACTAGTGGTACAACTTGGACAGACTTGTTAGGAGATATTAAACAAGAAATTGCTCGGTTAAAATCATTGAATAGACCAGGGGCAAAAGATACTACTGATGAAGCAAGTTTAAAACGCCTCAGCTTAACTGCATCTTTGAACTTGAGCATAAAGCGATTGTCACCAGAGGATAAAGAATACTTTACTTGGTTAGGGGTGTTACCTGAAGATGTAAGTATTACTCCCAAAATGACAGCAACACTTTGGGATATTGCAGATGAGCGCGATGCCTCTGATTCATTGAAAGATTTACAAAGTAAAGCCCTGTTATTACTTGGTATTCCTCTTGCTGATGGTACGCTTACCTATCGCCTACATGACTTATTCCACGACTTAGCACGGTACTTGTTAACTGCTCCCCTAGAGCCGCGTCGAGGTGATTTACCAGGACTAGGAATTTCCCTTGCCAAGGCTCACGCTGCTTTGTTGGAGAAGTATCAGCAGAAAACTGAAAATAATTTATGGCATAGCTTGCTCGATGATGGTTATATTCATCAGCATTTAGTTTGGCATTTAGATAAAGCTGGACAGGTTAACAATATTCACAAGTTATTGCGGGAAGAGTCGGCAAGGGGCAACAATGGCTGGTATGAAGCGCGAGAAAAATTAGCACAAACTGCGGGTTACATCACAGATATTTCTCGTGCTTGGGAATTAGCAGAAGCGAATTGGAATGAATCAACCCTGCCTCACGTTATAAGTTTGCAATGTCGTTATGCTTTGATTACAGCTTCTCTTAATAGTCTGGCAGCTAATGTACCAGTAAAACTGCTGATTGCACTAGTCAAAAACAATTTCTGGACTCCTGAACAAGGACTAGCTTACGCTCTACAAAAGCCAAATTCCAATCAGAAAGTTAACTCGGTGACAGAACTAATTGCCTATTTGTCACCAAATCTTCAACACTTAGCACTACAAAAGGCACTCGCCGCCGCTAGGGCAATTCAGTTTGAGGATTATCGCGTCTCAGCCCTGAGTGCATTAGCCGACAAACTGCCAGAGTTGTTGCCAGAAGCACTCGCCGCCGCCAGGGCAATTCAGGATGAGGATTCTCGCGCCTCAGCCCTGAGTGCATTAGCCGACAAACTGCCACCAGAGTTGTT